>JAGFXP010000011.1 GCA_017861315.1 Bacillota bacterium
TATTGTTACGTTAACTTAATATGCGATGGTAGCTCAGTTGGATAGAGTAGCTGGCTACGAACCAGTTGGTCGGGGGTTCGAATCCTCTCCGTCGCACCACTTAAAAGACAGATATCTCAATGGTTTGAGGTATCTGTTATTTTTTTACTTTTATATGCAAAATGCTAAAATGGAGACTATTTGGAGACTAAGGGTACGTTTTATTACTATAAAATACGATAAAATAGCAAAGAAAGCAGGGGATTTTAGTATCCCTGCTTTTTGTTTTGGTCTTTTTTATTGAACAGATTTTCAAGTTTATCTGCTGCTACTATATCTGCCTTCTGAAGTGAATGAGAATAGATGTCCATAGTGGTAGAGGTTCTGGCGTGCCCAAGACGTTTTGATACAGTGCTGACGTCTACGTTCTGATTAATTAGAAGTGTGGCCGAAGTATGCCTCAGACCATGAAAGTTTACCTCTGGTAATAGGTATTGAGCTTTATTCTTATCTGCAATTGAGGAGTCATCGCTTTCATTGTGCTTCCTAATGAAAGCTAAGAACCATTTGCTAATTGTGCTTGGAAATATTGGCTTTCCATCAATTGTAGTGAACAAGAAATCGCTATCGTGCCACAAGTCGCCAAGCTTTGCTTTCTCACCGTTTTGCCATATTTTATATTCTTTCAGTAATGAAATTACTGATTTAGGCACAGAGATAATTCTGCTGGTCTCATTCTTTGTTCCTTTGAGAAAGTTGCTTTGACCAGGCAGATGCTGCAAAGACTTATCTATTTTTACAATGCTATTATCAAAGTCGATGTCTGCCCACTCCAATGCAGTTAGTTCACCCTGACGCATACCACCAAAAATGGCTAATGTTATCATGGTCCTGTATTTGATTGGCTCTGATAGGATTAATTGAAGGATGTATTCGGTTTGCTCCACATTATAGTGCTTAGCTTCCTTCTTTGTCACTATTGGAGCTTTAACACGCAAGGCTGGGTTATTTAGTAGGTTTATGCTGTTGTATACGTCGGTTATGACTTCCTTGGTGATACCGATATATCGTAGCGTAGTCGCCTGATTGCTTTTGTTCAGCATCCTCTGAAGTGTGAGAAGTATCATCGGTTTGTTCTTGGTGTTGTTGACGTATATGTGGGACGCTCAGATCTTTCTTAGGCTGTTAGTGCCGTAGTTGCCTTTGATATTCAATTCCCTTAGCATTCCCTTTATTATCTTGTGTGCAGCATGCACGGTTAAATGTCCTCCCTTTTGGCTTCTGAACAGGAAGTACTGGATGGCATCCTTCGCGCTTGCGTTCAGGGTGAACTCCCTTATCTTGCCTGTCTTCCGTTCCTTGATAAGAACTGAGTCACTGAGACTGCCATCAGATAAACGCCCTTGAGTCTTAGCTGAAGCAGGTTTCCTACTCTTAGACCTACGTTGATACCGACAACAAACAACATGTAGTTTCGCTTGTTCTCCTTCCTTTTAGGTATTGCTTAATCTTCTCGATGTCCTTTTATCGATTGATCGGTTTCACCTCCTTTGGCTTAAGAATGACTCTGATGTTAAGATTTCTGTTCATGTGATCTCCTCATTTAAAATATGAAGTTTTATATAAACGCCAACAAGTGTTGGCAGTATAAAATGTGCAGTAATGATGAATTCAATAGAAAAAGCCTGTGATCACAGACATAGCAATGTCTGCAGGAAATCATAAGAATGCGAACTTAGTACCTTTGTTTGCATTTGTACCAGTACTTATGCAAAGGGGTGGGGCATGAAACAAAAGAATTTCTTTTTCTATAGATAGACTGGTGCTGAGAGAAATTATTTCTGTTTTTACACTACATATTGAATGTTAAATTATGGCATTTGGCCGATGGAAATATTTAATTGAAGTTTAAAGGATTTTTTAAGCTGACTGAAGAATATAATACAATAAAAAGCAAGAAAATTCAGAAAATATATCACAATATTTATTTTGTTTGTTTAAAATTGGCAGTACAATAATTAATTTCTGGTTCAATATATTCTTACATTAATACTGATAATATGCATAGATAGAATGCACAAAATCCGGTCTGAAACTCTAAACAAGACTTAAAGATTTTGGATTGTGTCTAAGCAAGACATTCAAATAAAACAATTTTATTGCATAGATACACAGATAGTCAAATGAAAAGAGGGGATAAAATGGATATTGAAAAAACAAACAAGAATTCACCCTCCCAATTCCTTAAAACTGATAGTGGTAAAACCAAATCCAATGCCATTGAAGTGCCATCAATCACATTACCCAAAGGTGGAGGGGCAATTAAAGGTATCGACGAAAAGTTTACTGTTAATGTTGTTAATGGCACCGCTTCCTTTTCCATGCCTCTTCCTTTCTCGAACGCCAGAGGTGCTTCGCCGGCATTGAATTTATCATATAATTCCGGTGCGGGAAATAGTGTTTTCGGGTTGGGATGGGCATTGAACTTGCAAGCAATAAAGCGTAAAACCGATAATGGACTGCCACAGTATATAGATGAAATTGATTCCGACACATTCATTTTTGATGAGGCAGGGGACCTTGTTCCAGAATTCAAGAAAATTCCTGAAGATCCTGAGGGCAGGTTTGAATTGGATGATAATGGCAATTATATATTAAGAGAAAAGGATTCACCGGATAATAATTTTACTATTAGATTTTATAGACCTAGAATAGAAGGTATGTTTGGAAGGATTGAAAGATGGTCGAGCAAAAAATCACGAGAAATTAAATGGAAGGTAACCACGAAGGATAACTTGACGACACTCTTTGGATGGAGCGAAACTTCAAGAATTTCTGATCCAAAAGATCCAAATAGAATATTCGAATGGCTACCGGAGTTTGTTTTTGATGATAAAGGGAATTGTTCACAATATATTTATAGGAAAGAAGATAAAACTGGATTTGATGATTCTCTGCTATGCAATCAGAACAGGATTGAAAATGGAGAAATTACCTACACAAACAATTATTTAGAAAAGGTATTATATGGAAACAAAGCGCCTTATGATCAGAGGTTCAAAGGTCCCTTTCCTCTTGAAACTGATTATATGTTTCAAACGGTGTTTGACTATGGTGATTATGAAACCAATGCCCCTTATGCAAAAAAAACAGATTGGAATCTAAGGAAAGATTCTTTTTCTGATTACAAGGCCGGCTTTGAAATACGTACTACAAGGTTATGCAAAAGGATTTTATTGTTCCATTACTTCAATGAATTGAAGCCTGGAGGTTCGGCTCTCATAAAGTCACTGGATCTTGAATATGATACATATGCCCAAGAAGGTTTTACCTTCTTGAAATCAATTACTACATTTGGGTATATAAAAAAGGAAGATGAAACATATACATGTAAAAGTCTTCCTCCTATAGAATTTGAATATCAAAAACATGAAAGGAACAGTGATGTTAAGACCATCTCGACGGAGGATCTTGTTCATGCACCATCAGGGCTGGATGAACAACAATATCACCTCATTGATTTGTTTAATGAGGGCTTGCCGGGGATACTCACAGAACAAGCTAACGGATGGTTTTATAAGCATAACCTGGGTGGTTGGAAAGACGAAGAGCAAAATAAGGTTTCATCAGATGGCAAGGAATATTATTTCGAACAGGCAAAGTTGATTTCACCTAAACCTTCCTTTACGGGCTTAGGCGGACAACTGCAATTGATGGATTTAGATTCAGATGGTGGCAAACAGCTAGTCAATTACAGTATAGAACCTAAAGGATATTTTGAATTGAATGAGGAAGATGAGTGGCAAGCTTTTCGTACTTTCGAGCATCTTCCCAATATAAATATGCAGGATGCCAATACCCGAATGCTTGACCTAAATGGAGATGGAAAGCCAGAAGCCTTGATTACTGAAGATAATGTATTTACATGGTATGAATCTGTGGGCAAAAAAGGATTTGATAGTGTCCATAAAACGTTGAAACCTTTCGATGAAGAAAGAGGTCCGCATATCATATTTGCCGACATCAAACAAACCTTATTTTTGGCTGATATGTCAGGCGATGGCATGACAGACATAGTTAGGATTCGAAACGGTGAAGTATGTTATTGGCCTAACATTGGGTATGGCAGGTTCGGCGCAAAAATATCAATGGACAATGCTCCGGTTTTTGATTATCCAGACTCGTTCAATCCAGCTTATCTGCGCTTGGCAGACATAGACGGTTCTGGTACCACAGACATCATTTATCTTGGGAAAAACAAGTTCACCTACTGGATGAATTTGAGCGGGAACTCATTCCATACAGTAACTTTTGAAATAGGTTCTTTCCCCGAAATACACAGCCAAGCGAAAATCTCGGTTGTCGATTTGTTGGGCAGGGGGGTATCCTGCATTGTTTGGTCAAGCCCACTTTCAAAGGATATCCATTCCCCTTTGAAGTATATAGACCTAATGAATGGCAAGAAACCGCATATAATGGTTTCTTATAAAAATAATTTTGGCAAGGAAGTATACTTTGAATATACTCCATCCACAAAGTTCTACATTGAAGACAAGAAGGCAGGGAAACCATGGGTGACCAAACTACATTTTCCTGTGCAATGTATATCCAAAATTGAGACAAGAGATGTTATTTCTGGTTTCAGATTTGTAAGTAGCTACAAATATCATCACGGATATTACGACCATATAGAAAAGGAATTCAGAGGTTTTGGCATGGTGGAACAGACTGATACCGAGTATTTCGACCACTGTGTAAAGGGGGATTCCAGTAATATAGAGTGTAGGGAACTGCATCAGGAACCTGTCATCACCAAAAACTGGTTTCATACAGGGGCCTTTTTAGGCAGGGAAAGAATACTTAACCAGTTTGCACATGAATACTGGTATGAGGAAATGAAAAGGCAGGGATTTGATGCAAAGAACTACGAACAGTTATTGCCTGATGCAAGACTTGTAGGCGCTTCTGGAATAAGCGAATCAATACTCGAACATTTGAGTGCTGAAGAATGGCGAGAAGCTTTAAGGGCCTGCAAAGGAATTGGGCTGCGTTCTGAAGTCTTTGCAGAAGATGCTCCTTTATCAGGAGCAACGCTTGAAGAACGAAAAAGACAATTAACTCCTTATACCGCTTCCAGTCATAATTGCGTCATCGAATTGCTGCAACCAAAGGGAATTAATAAGCATGCCGTTTTTGTAGTGAAAGAAAGCGAAGCTATTACCTACAGCTATGAGCGTAATACTGAAGATCCTCGAATTGCTCATAGTCTGAACATCAAATTGGATGAGCATGGCAATATCCTGGAAGCTGCTTCGGTAGTTTATAGTAGATTACTACCGGATACATCTTTGCCTGATGAGACCGTGAAGGCACAAAACCGTACAATAATTTATACGCAAAATATTTTTACTGATGATGTAATAGGGGATGATGACTATCGACTACGAATGCTCTCTGAAGCTATGACTTTTGAATTGAAAGATGGAACTAAAAAAGATCTAACCGAAAAAGGCGAAGTTAATTATTATTCAGTGGCAGAATTTGAAAATATAATAGAGGATTCAACTGAGGTATCATATCATGAAATAGATAAAGAACCTGAAGTATGGGCTTCTCAAAAAAGGTTAATCGAGCATACGCGAACCACATTTTACAATGGGGATCTTACAGGCCCGCTTCCTTTGGGTAAACTAAACTCAAGAGGGCTTGCTTATGAAAGCTATCAATTAGCTTACAAACCTGATCTATTAGCTGATATTTTTGGAGAAAAGGTAAACACAGTCCAAATTGCAGTCCTGATGGGGGAGGGTAAATTCACTCACTTGAAAGACGATAATGGTGAAGATGATGATAATTGGTGGGTACGCTCCGGAACCATGCAATACATTGAAAAAGAAAAAGGAGAAACAGCAGAAAAAGCCAGAGACCGTTTCTATGTACCAATTTCCTATACTGATCCATACGATGCTAAAACCAAGGTTACATATGATAAAGACAACTATTTTTTATTTATTAAAGAAACAGAAGATGCGCTAGAGAATAAGACAAGTATAGAACTTTTTAATTACAGAACGCTCTCACCGCAGCGAATGAAAGATATGAATAACAATATCTCTGAAGCCATCACAGATGAGCTTGGTTTTGTTAAGGCCATGGCACTGTTAGGCAAAGGCGATGAGGCCGATGACTTGGGTGACCAGGCTGACCCATCATGGTGGATTTCTGAATTCACTACTGACGAAGAAAAAGATTTGCTAGATGAATTTTTCGACGATCCAGCCTCCGAACAATTAGTGAGCATTGGCAAAGACCTGCTGAAGCATGCCACAGGAAGATTTGTTTATGATTTTGATGCGTATATAAACAGTGGAAAACCTGCTGCAGTTGCTTCTATCCTAAGGGAAGAGCATTGTATAAAGAACGTCGCTTCACCAGTGCAGATATGTTTTGAGTACTCAAACGGTCTTGGGCATTTAGTTATGAAGAAGACCCAAGCGGAGCCGGGGGTTGCAAAAAAAGCCACCATCAAGCCTGATGACACTTATACTATTAACGAAGTTGACACATCAACTTTAGTCCAAAAGCAACTCCGCTGGATAGGAACTGGTAGAACTGTGCTTAATAATAAGGGTAATGTCGTAAAACAATACGAGCCTTACTTCTCTGTAACACAACAGTATGAAGATTTGAAGGAATTAGTAGAAACAGGTGTTACACCAATTCTTTATTACGATGCCCTTGGGCGATTGATAAAAACTGATTTTTCAGATGGAACTTTTAGCAAAACCGAATTTGATTCATGGAAACAAGATATCTACGACCAAAATGATACTATACTGGAGTCGACTTGGTATCAAAACCGTATCAATCATCTAATTGATAAAGAACTGAATGATTCATGGAAAGATCCACAAAAGGAAAAGTGTGCTGCCGAGAAAGCTGCCAAACATGCTAACACACCCAACACTCAGCATTTTGACACTCTTGGAAGACCAGTTCTATCAATTGAACGTAATGTTGATCCATTTTCCAATCTGAAGGAAAATTACCATACAAAGACGTACCATGACGTTGAAGGCAATCTTAGAAGTGTAACTGACGCGCGAAATAATCTTGTTATGCAGTACAAATACGATATGTTGGGCAACAAGGTTTATCAAAGCGGCATGGATGCTGGACAGCGGTGGATGATGTTTAATGTAATGGGAAATCCGTTGAGAAGTTGGGATGAGAGGAATAATGAGTTCCTATACGTTTATGATGATTTGCATAGACCGACGATAAGTATGGTAACGGGTGGATATTGTGACAGTTCTCTTGACCATATTTTTGACAGAATAGTTTATGGTGAAACAGAATTAAATCCAGAACTAAAAAATCTTAGAGGGCAAATAGTTCGTCATTACGATACTGGAGGCTTGGTGGAAACTCCTGATTACGATTTTAAGGGACAACCTAAATTCAGCACAAGGAGACTATTTAGATATTATAAAGCTATTTCAAACTGGATCAGTGACAACTTGTTAACGACAGACCTTGAAACTGAAAGTTTCACCACAACATATGAAACTGATGCTCTTGGAAGAGTTACACGGCAAACCATGCCAGATGGAAGTATCATAATACCCATTTATAATGAGGCGGGTTTGCTTGAAAGAGAAACCGTCACCCATAAGTACGTAACTCCGACCATCACAACCACTTATATAAAAAGCATCGACTATAACGAAAAAGGTCAGCGATGCAAAACTATCTATGGAAATGATGTAATCACTAAATATTACTATGATAAGGAAACTTTTAGACTTAATAGATTGGAATCTAAAAGGAGTAACGGAGAACCTCTTCAGGATTGGTACTATACTTATGACCCGGTAGGAAATATCACTTTCATAGAAGACGACGTAAATCCAATTGAATTCTTTAAAAATCAGATAATCGCAGGAATTTCTGAATACACCTACGATGCCCTTTATCGTTTGAAGGAAGCTTCAGGAAGGGAAAATAGCGCCGCAATATTTTTTGGAGATTGTGACAATTGGAATGACGCTCCTTTTATGCATCAATTGAAACTGAAAGAATCAATGGGCGTGTGGAATTATACTGAAAAATACAAATACGATGATGTAGGTAATATTCTTGAAATGTATCATCAGGCAGCCGACAACAGTTGGACAAGAAATTATGATTATGAAGAAAAAAATAACAGGTTAAAAGGCACAATGGTTGGAAGACAAGTCAAGACTCAGCCCAAAGAAAGTGATGCATATACCTATATGCATCATGACAAGCATGGATTTATGATTAAGATTCCTCATTTGGAAGAGATGGCTTGGAACTTCAAAGAAGAATTAATAAAAACGGTACGCCAGAAACTAACTAATGGAGGAACTCCAGAAACCACATACTATCAATATGATTGGCAAGGGCAACGCATCCGTAAGATAACTGAAAATAAGGCGGATGCTGGTATATGCCCAACCCCCAAAAATGAGAGAATATATATGGGAGAGTACGAACTCTATAAAAAATACTCTAGTTCAGGTGAAGTGTTTGAATGTGCAAGTTTGAGCCTAATGGACCAGCAGCAACGATTTGCCATGATAGAAATCCGAAAAAATGCAGAAAATGGCACAGAAAAACACTTGGTGCGTTACCAACTTCATGATCACTTAGGCTCGGCAAAATTGGAATTGGATGGGACATGTGAAGCAAAAGTTATTTCCTACGAGGAATACCATCCATATGGTACAACCGCCTACCTAGCAAATAATGCAGATATTAAATCTGCAGTTAAGCGATATCGCTACACGGGAAAGGAACGAGATGAGGAGAGTGGATTATATTACTATGGAGCACGATATTATATGCCTTGGATAGGAAGATGGTTGTGTGCAGATCCTCTTGGTATCAAGGACTCAGTAAATGTTTATTCTTTCGTATTGAGTAATCCTATAAAACAGATTGACAAAACTGGCCTGCAGACAGAAGGCGCCAGAGTCCTTTCCCTTGGACTCAATACTACTCCGAAAAAATATGTTCTACCAGGTTCAACTTCTACAGAGCCGATCAATATGACTGAGGCAAATAGAGTTAGAGCAGAAGAGCTGACAGGTTTGCGTGGAGTTCAGACAGTAGGTGAGATGCCTGGTTGGGAAGCAGTAAAAGCGGAATACGGCCCTAAAAAAGGTTCTGCTATAATGGTACGAAGGGCTATGGCTGGTGAATTTGGAATTTCTGAAATTTATATGAATGCTAGAGGATTAGGAAGATTTGACCCGACTTGCACTGGTTCAGAACTGACTGAAATAATAAGGGGCCTAAGAACTGGTAAGAACCTTTCTCAAGTAGATTTCATATTTGAACATGAAGGAGGCGTGTCAGTAATACGAAAAGGCTCGAGTATAGTCGAGGGGAGCATGCTACCATCACGTTTGGCACAACATTTGCCACCTAACTTTCGCCCACCAAAAGTTCCTTTGGTGAAGCCAACATCTTCAAGACCACCAGAAGGTTTACCACTGAAAGAGCCATTTCTCAGATTTGGACCTAAACCTACTACCGTAGAACTTGACCCGAAGCCATCTTTGGTAGGGGTGCTCATAATTGTGATTGTTATATCAGCATGGGAGATTTACATGCAGGCGGTGAAGGAAGACCCTATATTAGCAATTCCACCAGCCGCCGCTGGAAGGGGATTGCCAGTTCATTTTTTTAGCGCCCGTGGAGGGTATGGTTCGATGCTAGAAAATCCTTTTACTTGGCAACGGAAACACAGGTAACCAGAATTAGCGTTCAGTTGGCTTTCTTGTCAATTCGACAACTGAGGTTATTACTCACCTGTCGGTAAATTTGATGGCATGTCCGTTATCTCGAATGATTTCTTGACCTGAGATTAGAGGGCTTTGCTTTCATTTACTCACAGCTTCAGCTGATAAAGTTGGGCAGAATCTGGTTAATCTAATTGTACAATACTTGTTCAATTGGAGTTATATAAAGAGAACTAAGAGGAGAATAACCTGCATTATTTTTGAGGGCTTGAATAAACTAGGGTCTATTAGAATTCAATAAATAGAGCATTTAAAGGAGGTATAATATAATGGCAATGCTAGTAGAAAATCAAAAACCAAACTTCATTCTCGGACTAGTAGTTGATAAACTAAAGCGCCCTTTATCAAATCTCATTGTACGAGCATTTGAACGCGACATGCGTACTGAAGAATTGCTGGGTGAAGCGATAACCAACAAAGATGGGAAATACGAAATCACTTGGCTACATAGTCAACTAATCGGCAGGGGTAAAAAAGAGGCTGATATTGCTATTAAGGTATTTTCACGGGAAAAGAAATCCCTGCTTTTCGAATCAGACATGGATTCAGTAAGGTTCAATGCTTCCGAAAGGGAAGAGATTAATATTATTATCAAAACTGAAATCAAGCCCGAAGTTGTGGAATATGACTATATTCTGAAAGATGTAAACTCTATTGCGAATAAAGTAGCCATTACTGACTTGCAGGAAAACGAAAAACACAGAGACATCACCTTTCTCTCCAAGGAAACTGGGATGCCGATAGAAAAGTTAGAGCATCTAGTTGTTGCTCATCGATTGAAATCCGAGTCAAATATTGATGCTGATTTCTTCTATGCTCTATTGCGTAAGAACACTCTATTAAAAAATGACTTTGCAAAATCATTCCATGCAAGGTTTGGGATCGATATTAATACAGATATAAAGCTCTTGCTTTATGATGCTGCTCTTGTTGATTTGAAAACCATTCAAGGCGATGTGAATTCTGCAGTAGAAGAAATGATTGTTTCTGACAAAGTGAAGGAAGAATTCAAGAAAAACTTTGATCAGTTGCAGCAATATAAAAAAGAAGCAGACGAGTATTACCAGAACGAACATCCGAGAAAAGTGCTGAACCTTATCAGCCGATTTGCTCTGGAAGACAAGATCAATGAAATCGAGAAACTCTTCCTGGAGAATAAAAGCGATCTGAGCGGCTTCCTTGAAAAAATCACAGATACTTCTTTTTTTAAAAATGTTGAAAAAGCAGAAGAAACAGAAGCGTTTATTGCCTTGGGGGAGTTGCTAGGATTTGATGAAACCATTATATCCCAGGTAAAGGAATCACAAAATATAAAGAAACCTGAAGATGTAAAGAAGCTGGCGGCTTTGAATAAAGCAGGCTGGAAAAAATTGATTGTGAAGTCGGCAGATAAAATGGATATAGCCGGTAAGACTTTGGATAAAAAACTAATCGATTTTCATGCCTCGTCCCTAGTTAGAAAAATGGAGAAAGAATATCCAACTGTTGCTTTTTCAGCGCAATTAGCCAGAGAAAAGAAATGCATTTTTAAAAATCAGGACGCACTACTCAAGTTTTTTGATGAACACGATGATTTTGATCTGCAAAATAGCAGTATCGATCTATTAAAAAAGAATAACCTCACAGAAGATAATGATTCATCCATGATGGAAGAGTTGAAATCCATACAGCGTGTTTTTAAATTAATTCCGCATTACAATAAAACAATTGCTTTGATTAATCAAAACATTCGTTCCTCACAAGGAATAGCGTCAGTAGGTGAAACCCGCTTTCTCAATGAGATAGCTCCTAAAGCAGGAATTAGAAGCAAGGAAGCCAAAGAAATATTCAGAAAAGCCGAACGTACCACTACTGCCGCTATGTTAATCGCTGGAAGATTTCAGGATACAATACACGCTATGGACATACCTGCAATCCAGAATAAATCGCTTTCTAAAAAACTCGAGGTGGTTAGCAAAGATTTTCCCAACCTCAAGACACTTTTTAAACTCTCGGATCAGTGCGCCTGTGATCATGGCAGATCTGTACTGAGTCCTGCGGCGTATTTAGTTGAGTTATTACAGTTTTTAGATAATAGAAGTGTAACGGACCTTACCGCTCCATGGCCAATCACTGCGCATATTGCTAAAGATGTGTTATTTGAGCGTAGACCCGATTTAGGAGAGATTGACCTAGGAGTTGAAAATGCTGAGACACCTATGCCTTACATCGACTTAGTTTGTGAACTGTTGGAAGAAAAACTGTTGGAAGAGGCAGATGTTAAGGGCGCAGGAGAGTTTATTTACGTTGGAGCTCTTTCGGATGGAGTTAATCCAAATGAAGGGAGGGTTTCAATTGAATTGCTATCTAAATGCAAAGCTGCGAACATTCAAATTACAGAAAATGCGCTGATTTATAATACTGAAATATCTATTCCGCCACCTGCTATTTTGCCATCAGTAACAAAATATCTTCGCGATGCTAAAGCCGTCTGCAAGCTCACAGAGGATGGATCAGGAAGGTGGATAGTGAAACATTTAAGGCAAACTCATTTAACGGAACAGGAACTAAGTGCAGCACCTGAGTACGTGAATACTGAAGCATATAAAATTCTGGCTGACGAGTACAATAGTTGTAAATTTGCATTCAGACTTCCATTTGATTTAAACCATACTGAGGCAAATGCCTATTTTTCCCGGTTCAATATTTCCCGATCAGAATTGATGCGCGATTTTCAATCCAATGGGTATCTTACCGATGAAAATATCGCAGCGGAGGAATTAGGATTAACAGATAAAGAACGTGATTTGATCGTCACTTCTAGACCTGATTTAATTGACCAACAATTGTATTGGAATGCTCCTCCCCATTGGGATATACCTGAAGTCCAGGGAAATGTTTTGGACTATATGAAGAGGGTAGATCATTTTCTTGACAAGACGGGAATTACTTATAAGGAACTCGTTTTATTGTTATCACTAAAATTTATTGATCCTGACAAGAAGCTTTTCATTAAACATAATTGCGATGATCCTTCAGCTGACAAGCCTACTATCTCATGTGATATTGCAAAAAAAGAGATAGTAAATCTGGATGCTCCTGCCTTGGATCGCATTCACCGTTTCCTTCGCCTGCAGAAAAAAACCGGGTGGAAATTTGAAGTATTAGATGCGATTATATCACAAGCCAAATTAGGTGGAGGTTCACTGGATGATGCTTGTTTAATTAAAGCTGGTGATATGGCAAAGCTATCAGAAGAAACAGGTATAAAATTAGATGAGCTTATTGGTTTTTATGGGCAAATTCCTTGTGAAGAAATAGATGACGATGCACCGAATCCGCTTTACCATCAAATATTTCTGAATAAAGCTAAGAATGGATTTATTGACGAAAAATTACTGTCGCCTGAACAAAAAACAGGTTCGGAATTGCTGAGCGATGTCGAGGATAGCTTATCGGTTTGTTTGCAATTATCAAAGCAGGATTTTGATAAAATTGTGCTGGTAAAAAATATTGCAACTTTTGGTTTACCGTCACCTGATCCGGCTAATCCGTACAATCAGAACAATCGAAATAAATTCACCAATCTGAGTTATTTATATGCTGCTTCGAGATTAATGAAGAAACTGAAGCTAGATGCAGGCGATTTCAATATAATGGTGAACCTTACTGGCATTGATATCCAAAATTCGCCTGAAGATACAATGCTATTTGTAAAAAAAGTCAAGACCGCCAAACAATATTCCTTGAAACCTGTTGATATCCTATTCATGCTCAGGCATGAAGCAACCAATCTATATGACAGGGAAATGAAAGACGATAAAATAAAACAAGTGCTGGGAAAATTACAGAAGGATTACCAGAGCAAATTTTCCGCAAACAAATCACCTTATGATGACAATTTTTCATCAAATGAGCAGAAAGAAACATTACAAAATGCTTTATCCAAGCTTAGTGTTATTGGAGAAGAGGATGTAAAAATATTCATCAGGTTTGTTGATAACGAATGGACCTTAACAAATGATGCCAAAACTTTTATAAAAGATGATCTGAGTGCAATTTTTTCGACAGCTCAGATTACATCAATAAATGATAGTATTGATAATTTGGAGGCAGCCACTGGTCCGGATTACAGCTCATACAAGGAAGGACTTGTTAATCTTATTTGCCAAATGATTGACCCTGAGTTAGATATCTCTGGTTTATCAGAATCCCAGAGAATAAATAAATTAGGGAGCCTCTTACTTGGATTATCCGGAGTTACATCTAAGAAAATTGATCAATTTATAAGATACATTGAGTTAGGCAATGAAAAGAGATTTATTGATGACAGATTGGCTGAGTTTTTTAAAACTGATTCAATTAAATCTGCAATAGATGAACTAAAAATTGCTGCAAACAACCATCCTCAAGCTGTTGCGGATTATGGGGTTGCCTTAGATGCTAAAGAAATGGCACAGGATGACTTAAATACAGCAACAACTGTTGCCGAAACCTCTGCAGCACAAGCTTTATTGACGTCTGCAAAGGCCAAGCTGGAAATCGCATTTACCGCTTTTAACAACTATGAAAATAAACGCAAAGCCCTTGTTGAAGCCTTCTTAAATTCAATATCAGTTTATAATTATAAGCTAGAAAAGAATGATGTTTTAGAGCAAATAATTTCAACTAATTTCAAGGCGGATTTGGAATTGGTCAAGATTGTATTGAAATATGCTAAATTAAAAAAGTCTGTTCCAGGCACAGATTTAATCAGTGAATTGCTTCTCTCAGATGAGTTAATAGATAATGATATTTCACACACTGCTCCAATTTCACCATTAATAGATCAAGCAGTATTTGGAAAACAATATAAGTCTTTACGTCTGCTTCACAAACTGTTCCCTTTGATTAGTTCCTTCAAATTGGAAACTGTGGCGACAGAATGGTTTATGAAAAACAATCATGATTTAGATTGGTTTGAATGGGATGATATTCCCTATGAATCTGGGCAAATATCTGTTGATGATAAAAAAGTTGATTATAATAAATATACAGCATTTGCAGAGATGCTTTCCTTATCCAAACAATTAACACCTGTTCCCAATCCTGTAGATGCTGAGAATCCAATCACTTTCCAGAAAGTTGGCGAAATGCTCTTGATTGAAGGTGCAGATAGAACAACTGAGTTTATGGAGAAATTTAAAGAGCAATTTTCTCTGCTTATTGGTTACTCAAAAGAAGATGTTATTGCAGTTGATGAATGTCTGTTTCATGTGGGTTTTAATGCAGACAAATACCTAGATGTAAAAAACTGGAAATCATTAATGAAATGTCTTGAACACATAAGAAAATTAGGAAGTACGGTTGCTCAAGTGGAAAGATTTATCAAACCTGTTCTAACAAGTGATGAAACAAATCAATTGCGAATGTCACTGAAAGCTCGCTATGATGAAGATACATGGCTGAGTACGCTAAAGGAAATCATGGACGCCATACGTCCGCAAAAACGAGATGCTTTGGTGGCTTATCTGTTAGCTGTTCATCCGGAAATGAACGAGAATGATTTGTATGATTACTTTTTAGTAGATGTAGAAATGGAGGCTTGCATGCCTTCATCCAGAATTGTGCAGGCTCATGGAAGTATCCAGCTATTTGTGCAGCGTTGTCTTATGGGACTGGAACCTAAAGCGGCAGCCGATATAGTCAAAGATAAAAGCTGGGAGCAGTGGCAATGGATGAAAAATTACCGGGTTTGGGAAGCTAACCGAAAAGTATTCCTCTACCCTGAAAACTATTATGAAGAAGGATTAAGAGATGATAAATCGTTCTTATTTACTGAGCTCGAAAATGAACTTTCTCAAAACGAAATTACGAACTTCACAGCAGAAGAAGCATTGATCAATTATCTTGAAAAGCTTGACAATATTGCTTTCCTGGAAGTTATGGCAACCTGGTATCAGTCAGACATCAAAACAATGCATGTATTCGCAAGGAGCAAAGGGGGAGATCCGGCGATATATTATTACCGAAAATTTGAACAGGAACGTTATTGGACTCCTTGGGAGAAAGTTGAATTAGACATTACAGGAGATCATCTTTTGGCATATGTGCGCAATAATCGCTTGTGCCTAGCATGGCCTGTGTTTAGTGAAGAATCTAGCCCCGATCCAAAATCTAAGCTCCCAAACCAGTCAGAGACGGGACCGCAATCAATTGACAAACCGGAACGAAAACTCAAAATCCAGCTTGCAATCAGTGAATTTGCAAACAAGAAATGGCAGCCGAAGAAAATATCCAAAGATGCAATTAAAATACCAACTGATCCAAACACATATACGACTGAAGACATACCAAAGGAAAATATGAAGTTTTTTTACAATGAATTTATCCAACAGATTGTTGTATTCAATACCATTGATGTTGGTAGTGATCCTGATAATCGATTGCCAACCAGTAAAGAGATAATGTTAGGCGCATTTGATCTTACAGGCTGCAAGGGTTATCCTGAATTAGCGCTAACTCAGCCTGCAATTACTTTTGATTTCATACCAAAGTTTCGTGATACGAGTTTGATCAACCAGCGTTACCAGGAGTTGGATTCAGACAATACAAATGATTTATCAGTTAAGAATGTCCATTCTATTTTAGCAAATAGGCCTTTTGATGAAATACTGCAGGTAACCCCTAGTAAATTCAGGGTAACTTATCCTCATCAAATTACAATGATTGATCAAACATTAAATTATCTATATTTAATGCTTGATACAACTGGAAAAAACAAAACGAGTAGTATTAGAAGCAAGGTAATAATACGTTCCTTGAAAATGATAGTAGGAACACTGCTTCCATATTTCATGGAAGACAATAACCATGCCTATGTGATCATACCAGGGTTCTATGGATATGAGAAAAACGAATTGAAGGCAGAAGAACCTAAGATCACTGTAAAACGTACATGCTCTGATGTGCTTCAATTAATTGAAGATATTGTAGCGTTGATTAAAGGATTTTCTAATTATCAAGCTGAACCAGATCCTGAAAAATTAACCGACTTAATAGATGGCTTTCAAAAAATAATGACCGCAATTAAGGATTATAGAGGCTTGAAATATTGCGAAGAATTCAAGAACATGTACCACCCCTTAATCTGTCCGCTCAGGAAAACGTTGTATAAAGAAGGAATTCCTGCATTGATGAAACGAGAAACCCAGTTACAGAAAAATGACAAATTCGATTTCAATGTATATTATGTACCTAATGAGGATATTGTTCCCAAAACATATACTATTATTGAAAAAGATGGATCAGAACAATTGTCATATCCAGTAGAAGATCTGGACTTCACCAGCGATGGAAGTTACAGCTATGCTAATATGGATTGGTCCTTCCATGTTCCGTTCTTATTGGCTACCCGTCTGACCCAAAACCAGCGTTTTGAAGAAGCTTTAACCTGGTTTCACTATATGTTTAATCCAACAGGAGCATTGGATGGATCGACACCGCAAAGATACTGGGTAACCAAACCGTTTTACCTGACACGTGATGAATACTATGAAAGTCAACGAATTGATAACCTATTGTACAAAATTGCTGATCCAACCTCACCTGAAATAGCCGAACTTGAATTTGCCATTGAGCAATGGAGAAAGAAGCCATTTAAGCCGGATGTAATAGCACGTTTCAGGCCGGTTACCTACCAAAAGGCTTTATTGATGAAATACATTGATAACCTTACAGAATGGGGTGATAATTTATTCAGACAAGATACGATGGAATCTATCGCGCAGGCAACTCAGATGTATATTCTCGCAGATAAATTATTGGGGCCAAAACCTAGGATCATTCCACCTGTAATCAAAGAGCCCTATGAAACGTATAATCAAATTAAGGAAAAACTTGATGCTTTTGGCAGTGCGTTGATAGAGTTGGAAAATATATTGCCTGATTTATCAGTGTTGCATGAGGGGGGTGCAGAATTACCTCCAGCTCCAGTTACATTATCCATTCTTTATTTCTGTACACCACAAAATGATAAGATGCTGGAATACTGGGATCGCATCGCAGACAGGCTGTTCAAGATTCGCCATTGTCAGAATATTGACGGAATAGAGCGCGGCCTTGCCCTATTTGCACCACCTATTGATCCTAAAATGCTAGTTCGGGCAGCGGCTTCAGGTTTGGATATTACTTCAATACTTGCCGGCATTAATGCTCCTACACCGTATTATCGATTTAATATAATGTCTCAAAAAGCGACCGAATTATCACAAGAGGTAAGGGTATTGGGTTCTTCTTTGCTGCAAGCCCTTGAAAAGAAAGATGCGGAAGACATGGCATTACTGCGAAGTGAATTAGAGATAAAAGTGCTTAATGCAGTAAAAGACTTGAAGCTGCTCCAGATTGAGGAATCTAAAGAACAGATTGAGATTCTGAAGAGGACAAAAATGGTAACAGAAGAGCGCCATAAATACTACAGGGATATTGAATTTATGAATGAACTTGAAAACACTTCGCTTACCATGAACGGCATTTCGGCATACGCATTTACTTATGGTTCAATAATGGAAATGACGGCAGGTGCGGTGGAATTATTTCCGGATGTTACCACAGGTGGAGCTGGTTTTGGTGGTTCACCAGTTGCAGTTACTACTGTTATTAGCGGACAAAAATCGGCAGCATCAACAAGTTTTTTCGGTAAAGCTGCTATTTTGGGATCTCAGGTATTAGATAAAATAGCCGGAGGAATTTCAACCGTCGCTAATTATCAACGAAGATATGATGATTGGAAACTACAGGAACGCCTAGCTAAAAAAGAACTGGATCAAATAGACAAACAAATTACTGCATCCGAAATCCGTAAAGAAATTTCAGAAACTGATTTGAAAAGTCACGAACTGCAAATTGAGAACGCTAAAAAGACAGATGAATTAATGAAAAGCAAATTCACAAATAAGGAACTCTATGATTGGATGATTGGGCAGAGCAGTTCAGTTTATTTCAGAGCTTATCAATTAGCCTATGATTTTGCTAAAAAAGCAGAGAGAAGTTATCGCTTTGAGTTGGGTAACGATGACTTAT
Source organism: Bacillota bacterium (assembly GCA_017861315.1). Taxonomy (GTDB): domain Bacteria; phylum Bacillota; class Clostridia; order Clostridiales; family Clostridiaceae; genus UBA699. Next base: position 18,849 of record JAGFXP010000011.1, read on the forward strand.
TTATTCAATACGACAATTGGGACAGCATGAAAAAAGGCCTGCAAAGCGCGGATCATCTTATCCATGACATCAAGCGAATGGAAATCAGCTACTTGGATAAGAACAAGCGGGAGTATGAATTAAGCAAATATGTTTCACTGGCTATGCTGGATCCATCAGCTTTAGTTAAATTAAAGGCTACTGGAGTTTGTGATTTTGATATTCCTGAAGTCGTATTTGATATGGATCACCCAGGGCATTATTTCAGAAGGATAAAATCTGTGAGCGTAAGTATGCCTTGCATTGCAGGTCCTTATACTTCGGTTGGCGCAAAACTTTCTTTAGTCAGCAACAAGTACAGAAAGAATGCAAATCCAGATAATAGCTCGACAACAGGCTATATAGAAGATTGGGGTAATGATGAACGGTTTGTTTATAATGTAGGGGCTATTCAATCTATTGCAACCAGCAGCTCTCAAAATGCCAGCGGTATGTTCGAATTAAATTTCCAGGACGTGAGGTATTTTCATTTTGAAGGAACTGGAGCTATTAGTAGTTGGAGATATGAGCTTCTAAAAGAAGTACGACAATTCGATTACAATACCATTTCCGATGTTATTTTGGAGATAAAATACACAGCCAGGGAGGGCGGATCAATCCTACGAAGCAAGGCAGAAAGCACCTTAAAGGAACGCTTGGAGGCAGTAAAGCAACAATTTGAAGATGGGTTGAATATAGTCATTAACATGAAAAGTGATTGCCCTAATGAATGGCAGCTGTTTAAAAAGAACGCCTCTGTAGATTTGAAGTTTGATAAATTCAGATTGCCTTATATGGCACAAACGCTAAATGCCTTAATAGAAAATGTTATTGTTGTTGCCAATGTTAAAAATAATCCATATACATTTTCGATTAGCATTGATAGCAATACAGTGAATTTATCAAGGATATCTGATGAATGGATGTTCTGCAAGGGAGAGAGCAAGGCTATTGTTTTGGATACATCATTTAACCTATCAATTCCTCCAAACCAATTAAACTATCTTGATGAGTTAATGTTTATTGTTAAGTATAGTTTTTAAGAAGGTACGTACACTTTTAGGATAACTTGCTTTTATTGTCGAAACAATAGACATGAAAAGCCGACTGGAATGCTTAGATTTGAATTGGTTGTGAAATTGCTACTTCAGATGGGAAAGAAAAAAGGTTTTGTGCAAAATATATATATTTAAATAATTCTTATGTAATGGACTTATTTCATTTATTGAAATAAGTCCATTAAGCTTGAATCGAATTGAGAATATGAGTGTTTCCTAGAGTATTTTTAAGTCAAAATGGAGGTCAGTCAAATATTCGTTGGATTAGCCAGTTCTTATGACAAGGAGATTTGAATGGAATTGAATTCTAAAACTCACTCGGCTAGTTTAATAAGCCTTCTCAATGCATAAATGAAGAAATTCTTATAATTGAATAAACTCGTTTCATACCAATGAGTGATTTGTCTGTGTGCATATGAAATCAATACCTTCAGAATGACAATGTCTGCATCATCGATCGCAGGTTTGTAGGATCTAGGATCATTAAAACGAATATCTTGCACATTATACTTTTCGAGATTATTATGCCATAATTCAACAAAACCGAGATCCATCATTGTGTCCTGCATCCCAACCTCAATTTCTACATATTCACGCTGAGAGTAGGTTGGGCTTTCAAAAATATGCAGATACCTTTTCATAGGATTTACATAATTTTCATCTCTTAAATCGGGGCCAATAAAAAACTTGTTAATTAGTGATCTTAACTGAAATTCTATATTAGAAAAATCTGTATTCAAATCTAGGGTCTTCACGCTAATTTGGTTTCCGCTCATAATATAATCGTTATCAGGCGTTATTTCCTCATCCGTTTTTGCATAGAGCAATACACCACTGACATTCCCGGAATTTGAAGTGTCACGATTTTTTACATAGGTGAAGATTTGATACAGGTTATTCGAATGCAAAGTCTGACTGTTGTATTGACTGTTTGTTTGCATAGTATGCCCATAATATTTTGTGTCAATAATTAATGTTTTTAATCCATCCGTAAGGGTAATATCAGACTTCATAATTGGCAGGAACTTTCTGTCACAAGCAACCCCTACATCCCAGTCTATATATGATGCGGTTGCAGTTAGTTGAGGATACTCTTTTCTATAATATCCAAGAACAAACTTTTCATAAAGTCGATGTATCTGTTGATCATTTAAGAATTGAGCCATTTTATATTTACCATCTTCCATTGAAAGAAGGAGTCCCTTAATAACAAGCCAGCAAATATTAATCAACATTTTATAAGTGGCATTATTCCTGTGGTAACTAACAGCATTCCAATTAAAAAGATACGGATCAATATTCCTAACATTATTAAAATAGAGGAGCAGTTTGCGTAGGATCTTTTTATTATTTTGTTTCACATCACCATGTCGAATCAGGAGTGTCATTGCGGATTTTAGTATTTGATTGAGCGGTGAATCCTCTAAAAACAAATCATAATGACAAACCATCTGTCTTGTTATCATCGTCTGCTGTTTAACAGATTTGGTTATATCGATTTTGCCTCTAAGATTTCCAATGGATTCTGTCTGTTGGATATAATCACGATGCAGACCACGTTTAATCTGGCTGGAAATACCTTTGATTAAAATAGCGGCAAATAGGTCATGAACATTTTTAAAAGCCTCTAATTCGATATCTTTATATCCCGATTCATTAAGGTTTTGATAAGCATAGGACAACATGTAGTACACATTCTTAATTCTAATGTTATTAGCCATGAACAGCACCACGCAATTTTAGTGCCCAATGTTCTACTTTGGAAGACTCGTCAAACCAATATTCTCTTATAAGTGGAAGTAGTTCATATTCAACTAAATCGGATAGCCACGCATCGTCAACAATGTCATCAGTGCAAAAATAACTGTGACCCACTCTGAAACCTCTACCTAAAGATGCATCTTCTGAAATAGCCTTGTTCATTGAGATCACGGTTTCAATAACGTTGTCAAATTTTCTATTGGCAATGGAGGATTGATATGTTTTAAATCCTTCAGTGTCAAACGCTGGTTCAAATTCAAAGAATGCAAAACGGCGGCGCAATGCATAGTCAATCATGGCTAAGCTCCGGTCTGCCGTATTCATCATGCCAATAATATGTACGTTTTCTGGCACGGAGAACTGTTCGTCCGAGTATAGCAACCGAACCTCTTTGCCACGTTTGTCATTTTCAATCAACATTAGTAACTCCCCAAATATTTTACTGAGATTGCCACGGTTGATTTCATCAATAATAAAGAAGTACTCTCTATCGTCGGGTTCAGCTTCTTTGCAGAAGCTGTAGAATGGTCCTTTTGTTAAAGAAAATCCGCTATCACTCGGGCGGTATCCCATAATAAAATCTTCATAACTATAGCTTTGATGGAACTGAACTACCATAACACGACTGGTATCCTTTTCCTCCATAATTGAATGTGCAAGACGTTCAGCGGCATAAGTCTTACCGACCCCAGGTGCACCTTGCAGGATTATATTTTTCTTTTTGAGCAGGAGATTCTTCAGTGTCACATATCTTTCTTCGCTCATGTAAACATCAGACAAAAAATCGTCTGGCGTATAGCTTTCGTACTGAGCTTGTTCATCGTCCAAACCAAGACCTATGCTCGTGACAAAAATATCTTCCAAGCGTTTGCAGTAGTCTGTATACGGAGTAATATTTGTGAGTGTTTTCATAACGGATTGACCTGGATGATCCCATTCCCCTTTATGTGTCCAATCCATCATATGGACGTTGCGATATACGTCTCTTGAAGAATCAAAAATATATTCTGACTTTACGACACCTCGACCAACAATTTTGCTCAATCCGCGTTTAACAAATACAACATCACCTGGGTTTACTTCATTTGCAAACTGCCAAGTGGCATGACCATCATTCTTGTACGAGTATTCCACGCCATAAACTTTTTTCATTTCATCTTTCATGGATTCTTTTGTAGGAAACCTTGATAAGTCTCCGATCTCATCCCAACCAATTCCCATAATGCTTTTATTGTAAAATTCCTCCCACATACTGGAACCTTCTCCCGGGGCATAAATCCAGTACCGCTTTTTAGATATTGCAGGAATTACAGTATCATCACCGGTTGGTGGAACTCTCTCATAGTTGCCGTTAATAATGCTTTCGATGACGGCATCTTGCTCCTTTGTAACCTTAAAGTTTGTAGCACCTGGATATTTCAATATTTCTAATCTCTTTGTACGCTCGTCAGCAAGTAATATTTTTCGGAGAACGATATTCGAGGTCATTTTTCTTTCGATTTTTATATTGACCGCCAAGTAGGGCGCCGTATTTAGTGATCCCCCACGCAAAAATGGATCATCTGTTTCAGGTTCTCTTGTTTCAGGATCAAGAATAATCGTACCAGCGGCTATAATGCCTCCTTCAGAACCAGAAATCCATATATAAGCCTTGTCTCCACCTTTGATCTGTTTTGTGTACTGGTTTACCGCCCAAGTAATGTTATCTAGGACATTTACCGCGCCGATAACATCATAATATTTAGGGTTACCTTGGAATATCCAACATGACGGTTCGGAAATTTCTTTTAGAAATCTAGAGTATAAAATCATTGCGCTTGAGTATGACCTATTACTGGTCGCAACATCAACATCGTTGAAGTTGGGGGCACTTTTTATGATATTATGAGCCTCCTCGAAAGTTTCGTAGGAAGTGTAGTAGAACAAATCCGTTTGATTAATATCTACTAGGTTTAGCTTGCTAGTAGCACTTTTCAACGCATTGGTATATATTGTAATTGTACTGTTGCTGTAGGGTTCACCATTGGACTTTTTCTGAATTTTCATCCAATTTTTAAAATCAGTCTTTAAATATGCATTGCTAATTGCCTTATTACCCCAATCCTTTGCCAGCGTAGGATATTTTACATCTAAAAAGTTCCTTAAGTGTTTCATAGATACTAAATAGCTATCAGCACGCTCGCTTGCATGATCTGATTCTTTTTCGATTGAAAGAAAATCATTGATTCTGTCACGAGCCTCCAGCATTGAAGCATCGCTAGTGAAGCATGACCAGAAGTCTAATCCTATGTTATTGTTAAAAGCAAAATACTATGTGGATCTGTCCGAAAAGCTGTGGTCTGTAAAAAACGGCCTCATAGAGAAGCACAAAAGCAAGAACTCGAATCAACCGCCGGAGAGGCCTCAGACACATACATCGTGAAATGGATGCTGCAGGAGCCTGTGGATATGTTGATAATTTTCGCATAAAAAAGGGCGTGAACGGATCACGCCCTCAGGTTATGAATAGTACGGTTATTTTTCATCATCGACATGCCGAAGGATCTCGTAAACGTTGCAGTCCAGATACCTGCATATTTTCTCCTGCACCTCGGACGGCAGATACTCCCCTTTGGCGATCTCGATCATGGTGGATTCGGATATGACGCCGTCCTCTATTAGCTGCTTAGGCAAAATTTTTTTCGATACCAACAGATTGAATAATGGCTGATAGCTTACTTTCATTGGTTAGCCCCCCTGATTATTATATGGATTGATGCGTTATAATTATAACATGTCCCGCACGCCTTCTGCATTAAAAAAGGCCTCCCGATAAGCATCAAAAGGCCGATAATCTCATCAATAAAATAAATTACAGCAAAAACAAGCCTCAAGCAGGATCGCTACAAGCCCTTCAGGTAGACTATATAGTATGCGAGCAGAGGAACCACCATCATAAGGAATGTTGCAAACCAGTCCTTTGCTGTAGCAGCATCCTTCTCCTCCTCCGGATTCGTTTCAGCACCTGCGATCGGGCTCGGCCTCTCAACCTTGCAACCGCAGTTCCAGCATACTGAACTGTTTTCTTTCAAAAGCGCTCCGCATTCGGGACACAAAACCATCTCTACCATAACAGCTCCTTCCGTATCAAGAGTATCTCTGTATAGTTATACTATTCTATGCAAGGGGGCAATATCCTCTATACACCGTACATATTTCCGAAATTTTTTCGTGGCCGGAATATACCGGGAAATGGACAGTATTTCCAGCAGAAAAAATGCCGCAAACATTAGCCTCAATCCTCATATAGTGCTATAATATTATTAGTTTTAAAGTGAGGTGTTGTAGTCATGATGAACAGAATACTGAGAGAACTCGATATGCTCTATTCCGATACCAGGAGGGACCCTTCATTGAAGGAAAAGCTGCTCGCAACCCGCGCAGCCGAGGATCCTACGGAGAGCTTCTGCAGGATAGCCCGCGATGCCGGACACAACATAAGCGTAGGCGACCTTTTCGCGGTCGGCGAGGAATACAGCGACAACCAGTGCAAGAGCCAGAACGGCGGAAACCATTACCCGTACAAAGGCTTCAGTGACACATACGAGACATTTCTAGCTTCCCTTTAATAAGGATGAAGGAACCCGAGACAAAGGGTTCCTTTTTTGTTCCAAAAATAACTTCACTTTCACACATTCCTTTTATAATTCTGCAACAGTTGGGGAGTACCATGTACCTATAGGAAACAAGCAAAGGAGGCAAAAGGAATGAAGCCTGTAGTTATTATCCCGGCGCTCAACCCGGATGAAAAACTGATCGCGCTGGTTGGGAAGCTCAGGGGAGAAGACCTCGATGTGGTTGTGGTCAACGACGGAAGCAGGGAGGAATGCTGGGGCATCTTCAATGCGCTTGAATGGAGGCACCAGTGCGACGTGCTGGTCCACCCGGAGAACAGGGGCAAGGGAGCAGCCCTTAAGACAGGCATCAGGTACGCCTGGGCAAGCTACCCCGACTCCTGCGGCTTTGTCACTGCGGATGCCGACGGGCAGCACTCGGCCGAGGACATAGCGAAGGTCGCCGCCGCACTGGAGGCAAACCCGGGCTGCCTTGTCATGGGCGCAAGGGACTTCGGCGGCGGGGAAGTGCCCTTCAAGAGCAGGTGGGGAAACCGCATAACGGCAGCAGTGTTCAGGCTCAGCACGGGCCTGAGATGCCCGGACACCCAGACGGGGCTGAGGGGCATACCCAGGGGCCATGCGGAGGCCTGCCTGGCCATACCGGGCGACAGGTTCGAATACGAGATGAACATGCTAATGCAGTTCGCAAAGGATGATATACCGATGGTGCAGGTGCCCATAGAGACCATATACCTGGAGGACAACAAGTCCACCCACTTCAATTCGGTCAGGGACTCCGCGCGCATATACCTCAACATACTCAGATACAGCCTGGCGTCCGTGTCCTCGGCGGTCATAGACCTGACCCTGTTCACCATGCTCACCGCCCTGTTCGGCGTCACCTCTTCCGGCATACTGGCATCCACGGTCCTGGCAAGGACAACATCCGGCGCTGTGAACTTCGCACTCAACAGGAACTGGGTCTTCAGGAGCGGCAGCAGCCGCCGCGCGGAGCTGGCGAAATACTTCACCCTGTTCGCCGGGCAGATGCTGACGAGCTGGGTGCTTGTGGCGGGCCTCAGCAGCCTTCTCCCGCACCCGGCCATAGTGAAGGCAATCACCGACACAGGGCTGTTCTTCCTCAGCTACCAGATCCAGAAGAGGTACATCTTCCACAACGAAAGAAAGGACACAGCAAGCGATGAAAAGATTTTTGTCAAAACCGTATAGATGGGCCGGACTGTTCTCGGTCCTGCTGACAGCCGCATTCACCTTCGTGCTTATGGACACCTTCGTCATAGAGAAATCCTACAGCGGCGCCTCCGCAAGCCAGGCAAACCCGACGGCCGCAGCCGTAAGCGCCTCCAGCTCATCCTCTACGGAGCAGGGCAGCAGCGCAGCGGTCACCGACAGCTCCTACGACGACGGCAACATAAAGATAACCATTGAGACGGAGCGGTACTGCGGCTCCACCGTATACATCGCAGACATCCAGGTGGCCGACCCGTCCTGCCTCAAGACCGCCTTCGCCAACGGCACCTACGGCAGGAACATAAAGCAGACCACCTCGGACATGGCCGAGGCGAATGACGCCATCTTCGCCATAAACGGCGACTACTACGGCTTCAGGAACTACGGCTACGTGCTCAGGAACGGCGTGGCCTACCGCGACACCGCGGGGAGCGGCGACGCGCTTGTCATAGACGAAAACGGAGACTTCTCCATAATCAGCGAAAGCGGAACGAGCCTTGCCGCCCTTGACAGCGCCTGGCAGGTGCTCTCCTTCGGGCCTGCGCTCATCGAGGACGGGGAGATAGTTGTCGACAGCTCCAGCGAGGTCTCTCAGTCCATGACCAGCAACCCGAGGACGGCCATCGGCCAGGTATCAGAGCTCCACTACATAGTCGTAGTGTCCGACGGGCGCACCAGCGAAAGCGAAGGTCTCTCCCTCCTGGAGCTGGCGCAGGTGTTCGAGGACAGGGGCTGCACAGTAGCCTACAACCTGGACGGAGGCGGATCCTCCACGATGTACTTCAACGGGCAGATAATAAACAACCCTACGGACGGAAGCGGCACAGGGGAAAGGAAGGTGAGCGACATTGTCTACTTCGGATACTAGCATAAGGGCGCCCGGAAAGCACATCAGGAAAACCACGGCCGCCTACCTGGCCATGACGCTTCTTGCCGCGGCCGTGAACTTCGTCTACGGAATCTTCGGGCACGGGGTGAGCTCCGGCTGGATGGCCTGGATGTTCCTGTACCCGCTCCTGGGAGGCCTGCTTTTCTACAACCTGATAAGCCTCTCAATCCCGGGGGTGATCAGGGCTCCCCGCTACCGGGTGTTCTTCAACATCCACAACTCAGGCATAGCAGCGCTGACGGCTGGAAGCTTCCTCAAGGGGATTCTCGACATAGCCGGCACCGACTCGGCCTACACCGCATGCTTCGATGCCGCCGGCTGGCTTCTAATCGGGGCCGGAATCGCGGTGCTGATCTTGACCGCCATCCGCTGCAGGAATCGTCTCGGACCCATAGTTTAGCAGAACCACACAGGAGCAGGGCTTCGACTCCCCGCTCCTGTTATTTTTTTGTGTCATTTTTCGAATATTTCGAATATAATAGTGGTAAGCAGTCTATAAGATTCGGGGTGAGGAACATGAAAAGGAAAAAAATGCTGAGCCTGCTGTTTTCGCTGATATTCGCAATGGCAATCTTCGCAGGCTGCAGCTCCGGAAACACCGGCAGCACAAACACGGGCGGCAATACGGCAGACAACGGGGACACAGGCGATGAAGTATACCCCAGGATAACCGACAACAAGGACGTCTACGCCCAGGAAAACGACAGCGTGGAGAACCTGTACGTCACCATACTGCCAGACAACACAGCCACCATGGCCGATGTGGACAGCTGGACATACGAAACCGAAGAGGTCAAGCCAGAGCTCAGCGTCAGGTTCGACTACGGAACGCCAGCCGCGGACACCGCAGGGATAACGCCGAACGCTGTTCTCACCCAGAGGGGTCAGAGCGCATCGGTCGCAGCCCTGAAGTCCTACAAGATAAAGCTGTCAGATTCCGCTGAAAAGTGGAAGGGGCAGAAGACCCTCAACCTGAACAAGCATCCCTACGACCAGACAAAGATAAGGAACAAGCTCAGCTTCGACCTCATGAAGCTGTTCGGCAACACCTTCAGCCTGAGGACCCAGTTCTGCCGCCTGTACATACGCGACCTCGGCAAGGGGAACGGATACGAGGACTACGGCCTCTTCACCCATGTGGAGGAGCCAGGCAAGAACTACATGGAGGCCCGAGGCCTGGACAAGCAGGTGTACATGTACAAGGCCCAGTATTTCCAGTTCGGCACATATCCCGACCAGCTCAGGAACGTGGACGATCCAGGCTATGATAAGGCCCAGTTCGAAAGCGTGCTGGAGATAGAGGGGATAGAGGACCACGAAAGGCTCATACGGATGCTCAAGGACGCAAACGACGAGACCCGGGACATAGACGACGTGATAGCCAGGCACTTCGACAGGGACAACTACATAACCTGGCTGGCCATCAACATACTCTTCAGCAACACCGACACCACCAGCAAGAACTTCCTCATCATGAGCCCGGCCAGCTCGGACAGGTGGTACTTCATGCCCTGGGATTTCGACGACGCACTTGGGCGCTACGACCAGGTTGGCACAATGAATTCCTGGTTCCCGCAGTACGCTCTGGAAGGTGCCTCGAACTACTGGGAAGTGGATTTCCACAGGCGGTTCCTCATGAAGCCGCAGAACGTAAGCGACCTGACAGCCAAGATAGAGGAGCTCAGCCGGATAGCCTCAAGGGAGGTTATAGCGGAGAAGGTTTCGGGGTACTACAGCGCAACAAGGGCGCTGGTCACAAGCGAACCTGACATGCAGGTAATGGAGACAAGCGCAGAGGACTACGAGGCTGAAATAAAGAGGCTGCCGTCAGTGCTGGAGACAGCAAAGCAGAAATACTATGCGGGCCTCGAAAAGCCGATGCCTTTCGAGCTGTACGAGGTTCAGACGGGACCCCAGTTCACCTACACCTGGGAGGCCTCCTGCGACCTGAAGGGGGAAGCCATACGCTACGATTTCAAGCTCAGCAGGACCATGGACTTCGGCAAGGTCCTTGTGGAGAAGTCTGACCTGACGGGCACATCGCTGGTTCTGGACGCCCTGCCTGCAGGCAAATACTACTGGAAGGTGGAGGCTGTGGACGCATCGGGAAACAGGCAGGTCGCATACGACAGCGCATACGACGAGGAGTCGGAGGAGCTCTACTTCGGGGTCCGGGAACTCATAGTCGAATAACTATACGGGAGGGATCAGCTATGTTTGAGAATTTGCTAACTTCATCGATCACGGAATCAACGTTCACCCTGCAATCGGTAGCGGAAATTTCGGCGTCAGCAATCCTGCTGGGGCTGGTTATAAGCCTGGTGTACATCAAGACGAACAAAAACAACGGCTTCACCCCGGGCTTCGCCACAACGCTCATAATGCTGCCTCTCATAATATCCATCATCATACTCATGGTGGGCAACAACATAGCCAGGGCCTTCAGCCTTGCGGGAGCCTTCTCCATAATCCGCTTCAGGAGCGTGCCGGGAGAGCCCAGGGACATATCCTATGTGCTCTTCACCCTGGCGATCGGCCTCTCCTGCGGCATGGGCTATATAGGCTACGGGGCGATCTTCACGGCCATACTGTGCCTGCTCATGATAGCGCTCGACGTGACAAAATACGGCAAGCCGAAGGGCACCGGCATGCACCTCAAGATAATGGTACCCGAGGAAATGGATTACGAGAACGCCTTCGACGACATATTCAGCAGGTACGCGCACACCTGGAAGCTGCAGCACATCAAGAGCAAGGACGGCACGAACCCGGAGCTGGTCTACACCATACACCTGATGGAAGGCGTTGAGAAAAAGAAATTCCTGGACGAGCTGAGGGAAAGGAACGGCCACCTGCACATCTCGATCTCCCTTGCCGATTACGAGGAGAAGGCCTTCGGATAATCCCGCAGAATTGGAGCGTGATAATCAGGAAGATATCCAACCCGGCATGGTGTAAAATGGTATCATCAAGAAGAACGGAGGGGTCATTATGAAACAGGTATACGCGCCGGGCTGCGCATTCAAGATATACAAGCCCGAACTAGCGGAAAGGGTGCTGGGATTCCTGGACAGGCAACTGGGAGGAGTGCCCGAGCACCTGGTGTGCTGCCAGCACGAACCGGGCCTGGAGAGCGGGACCAGGGTAATCAACACCTGCGCAGGCTGCGACAGGCGCTACAGGAGCCTTTACAGCGGCATAACCACCGTATCGCTGTGGGAGGTGCTGGCAGAGAGCGAAAACTTCCCGTTCCCCGACTACAAGGGAGCGGAGATGACAGTGCACGACGCCTGCCCCACCAGGACGGAGGAGAGGGTCCACAAGGCAGTGAGGAGGCTTCTCGAGAGGATGAACATAAAGGTTGTGGAGCCCGAGCATACCGGGACAGACCAGCGCTGCTGCGGTGACAGCTTCTACCCGAGCCTGCCGGCGGAGCGGATCAAGGAGAAGATGAGGGAGCGCGCGGCCGAGATGCCGCGTGAGGACGTGGCCGTCTACTGCATATCCTGCATCAAGTCCATGCACATAGGAGGGAAGAAGCCCCGCTACATAGTGGACCTCCTCTTCGGCGAGGACACCGTCATCGGAACCTTCGAGCCGGAGGAATGGCACAGCGAGCTGCAGAAGTTCATAGACGAGCACTGAGAATTAAGGGACAGGTGATGCTATGATAATATACTTTGCCTCCAACAACGAATACAAGTCGAAGGAGCTGCTGGACATAATAAATCCAGAGCTGCCGGAAGCCATGGAGATCAGGCCCATCAAGATAAAGATAGAGGAGATACAGAGCTCCAGTGCCGAAAAGATAGTCAGGGAAAAGGTGCTCAGGGCATTCCCAAAGGTCAGGAGGCCGTTCTTCGTTGCCCACACCGGCCTGTACTCAGAGTATTTCGGCGGCCTGCCGGGAGGGCTCACCAAGATCATCTGGGAATCCCTGCAGGCGGACAAATTCTGCGAAGTTTTCGGGAAAAGGCCGAACACGAACGCCGTGGCAAAGACCATCCTTGGCTACTGCGACGGCAAGTTCGTCAGGACCTTTGAAGGAAGCGTAAAAGGGAAAATAACGGCAGAGCCAAGGGGAGACAGGAGCTTCCAGTGGGACTGCGTATTCATCCCGGACGGCTTCGACAAGACATTTGCCGAGCTGGGCGACTTCAAATACGAGATATCCTCCAGGAGGCTCGCCCTACAGGCGCTGGTAAAATATCTAAAGGAGAACCGCTATGAAGGATTTAATTGAGAAGATCAGGAACAGGCAGGTCATCCTGTTCGTCGGGGCGGGCGTCTCGGCCACCATCGGGCTGCCGACCTGGTCCCAGCTCATGGACTACGTGGCTGACAGCCTCGGCATCGACAGCAGCATATTCAAGCTCTACGGAGACAACCTGACGCTGACGGAGTACTACAGCCTCAAGACGGGTTCGATCGGACCGCTGAGGAGCTGGATGGACAGGAACCTCAACGTGAACAACGAAGCAATAGAGCATTCAGAGGCCCTCAGGTACATATGCGAGCTGAATTTCCCCATAATCTACACCACCAATTACGACAACTGCCTTGAGATGGCCCATGAAACCTTCGGCTTCAGGTACCACAAGGTGACGAAGGTGGAGGACCTGTGCGACATGGACATCAACACCACCCAGATAGTGAAGTTCCACGGGGACTTCGAGGACGACTACAGCATCGTCCTCACTGAGAGCAGCTTCTTCAAGAGGATGGACTTCGAGTCCCCCCTCGACATAAAGCTGAGGTCGGACAGCCTGGGGAAATCCATCCTGTTCATAGGCTACAGCCTGTCGGACATCAACATAAGGTACCTCATATTCAAGCTCAACAACATATGGAAGAAGAGCACTAAGCAGAGCCAGAGGCCGAAATCCTACATGTTCCTTGGCGTTCCGAACCCAATCCAGGAGACGATTCTGGAGAACCGCGGCATAGTGCCCATAGTGGGGGACGATGCTGATCCAACCGTCAACCTGGTCAACTTCCTGAAGGAACTGAGCATAGAGGTCAGGCGATGAAATGCGAAAACCCATGAGGAAAGATGGATCCTCATGGGTTTATTTTTTTATCTCCCGGGAAAATATCCAATAATGGTCTGTGAAGTCCCTCCCGCCTATGACAACCGTATCGCCGCTGACCTGCACGTACAGGCCCTGGCTGCCGTTTTCCATGACGTAATCCACAGCCCCGGTGTTGACTATCGTGAAGGGGTCGGTCTGTATCACGCCTTCCTCGGCAAGGGGTGCATGGGTGTGGGAGGTGAAAAGGATAACCTCGGGATGCTCCGACAGTATCTCTGTAAGCTCCTCCTCCTGTATCACGCCTTTCCAATCCTTCACGCCGCTCTTCAGGTGCTGGTGCAGGAATACGAAGACAGGCTTTCCGGGCTCGTATTTTTCCTTAAGCTTTTTCTTTAGCCAGGCCAGCTGGCTTTCGGAGAGATCCGCTGCGTTCGGAGGGTTGGCGCCCTTCAGGTTTGCGCTCTCGGAACCCAGGCTGATGAAGTGGTATCCCTTTATCCAGGTGTCGTGGTACACGGAGATATTCCCCGTGAAGAAGAAGTAGAGGTTCCTGTAATTTATGGCATCCGCTATGGTGTTGCGGCCCCTTTTGTAGTTGAAATACTCGTGGTTGCCTATGTTGTGGATGACCTTGTCCGGGAGCAGGCTCCAGGAGTCATCCAGCACGTCCCTGACATCCGAGTACTGCTCGTAGACGCCCTCGTCAACAACATCGCCGTTCAGGACCATGGCGTCCGTCTCCTGGTTCAGGAAGTACAGGTCGATCACGGACGCTTTCAGCTTGTCCTTGTCTGCATGGACATCCGCCAGAACCGAGAACGTGAGGAAGCCGCTGTCCTTTTCCAGGTCTGCCGAGCGGACCTCTTTCTGCAGCTTCATGAACGCTCCCGTGCATATCACCAAGGCAAGCAGCAGCGTAATGGCGGCAGTCAGTTTCTTTCTGCGCATAACCTTCACCTCCCTTAAGCCCGATCTGTCTATCTTTGTTTAAATAATGATAGCCCCATAAAGGCCAGGTGTCAAGAATTGTTTTGTCAGAATTGTCAAAAATAAGACTTGGTCGATATGCCTAAAATTTATGTTCATCCTGTACATATACTTGGAACCCCGCAGAATATAGAATCTAAATTAAGAATTATCTTTAAAATGAAGGGGAGCGTGAACATTAATGAATGCAGAAGAAATAAGAAGACTTGAAGCCGAAGAGACCTACAAAAACGACAGGGCACACGTCATCCACTCCTGGTCCGTGCAGTCCAAGCTGAAGCCGATCGTCATTACTGAAGCCAAGGGCTGCTACTTCTGGGACGGGAACGGCAAAAGATATCTCGACATGTATTCGCAGATCGTCAACCTCAACATCGGGCACCAGCATCCGAAAGTTGTTCAGGCCATCCAGGAACAGGCAGGGAAGCTCTGCTATGCTGCACCGAGCCTTGCTGTCTCTCCTAGAAGCACGCTTGCTAAGATGATGAGCGAAGTTACACCGGAAGGGCTTAACCACTTCTTCTTCTGCAACGGCGGATCAGACGCCAACGAAAACGCAGTGAAGATTGCAAGGAAGGCTACGGGCAAGTGGAAGATCATATCAAGGTACCGTTCCTACCACGGAGCCACCTACGGCGCTATATCGCTTACAGGAGAGCCTAGAAGGACCCATGTAGAGCCCGGAATGCCAGGCGTCGTGAGGGTGTTCGATCCTTACTGCTACAGATGCATCTTTGGAAAGGAGTACGGCTGCTGCAACATGGAATGCGTTAAGCATGTGGAGGAAGTGATCAAGTTTGAGGATCCCAAGACCATAGCGGGCTTCATAATGGAAGGGGTAACCGGTTCCAACGGAATATTCATACCGCCTCCGGAGTACTACAAGGGCATCAGGGACCTCTGCACAAAATACAACATCATGTTCATTGACGACGAGGTCATGAGCGGCTTCGGAAGGACTGGCGAGTGGTTCGCGGTTGACAACTTCGATGTGGCTCCGGACATCATGACGGTGGCAAAAGGGATCAACTCCGGATACCTGCCTTTAGGAGCGGTATGCGTATCGGACAAGGTATACGATGCGATCAAGGAAGACTTCCTCAGCTGCGGGCTGACCTACAGCGGGCACCCTCTTGCATGCGCAGCGGCAGTTGCCAACATCAACGCATACAAGGAGGAACACGTGATAGAGAACGCCAAGGAGATGGGCAAGCTCATACTCCAGCGGATGGAGGACATGAAGGCTAAGCACAAATGCGTAGGCGACGTGAGGAACATAGGAGTGTTCGGCTGCATAGAGCTGGTCAAGAACCGGGAAACAAGGGAGCCTATAGTTCCGTGGAACGGCTCAGGCGAGGTCATGGACAAGGTCAACGCTTCGCTGCTGGCAGACGGGGTATACATGGACATAAGATGGAACTGGATACTTGTTGTTCCGCCTTGCATCATAAAACCTGAGGAGGTTGAAGAAGCGTTCGCTGCTATCGACAAGGCACTCGGCATAGCCGACGGATATTATGTAGGATAAAACTTTATATGCGCCCATATGAGTATTTATGTATTTATGTATTTATTGATGGTAGAATGGTAAAATAGTAATTGTCAGAATTAAGCAAATTTTGGGAGAGTGAGGATGTCATATGGGCGTTAGATTTGACCAACTGCTTGCCATGCCGGAGCTTAAGGACCTTAAGCTCGTGGCGGGAAGCAACGGAACCTACAAGATTGTTAGATGGGTACATGTAGTGGAGACCCCGGACCTGCTGAAATATGTCCAGAACGATGAGCTGATAATACTCACGGGCATGGGGGTGCTGAACAATCCCCCGGACTTTGTGGAACTGATCGAAGGACTGATAGAGAAAAATGCAGCCGGGCTCATACTCAACGTGGGGAAATATTTCGAAAGCGTACCGGATGAGATAAAGAGGATCGGAGACGAAAATGAATTCGCTATAATGGAGCTGCCCTGGGAGATCAGCATAGCGGAAGAGACGAAGATCATCTGCGAGGAGATAGTGAAGAGGCACATGGAGGAGATGGCCAACCAGGATCTGCTGATGAACATAATATTCTTCAACAAGGTATCCTATGAGGATTTCGTCAAGAGGCTGTCGGACTACAGCTACGGAAGCTTCAAGAGCTACAGGATAGCGATAGTCTCAATGGAGGGCCTGCAGCATTGCGAGGACGACCAGAGGCTGGCCGGCATAAAGCAGGTGTTCTACAATTCGGTCAACAGCGCAGCGTCGGACTCCAGGCACAGGGCGATAAGCTATCTTGTGAACAAATCCGTGATACTGCTCCTGCTCAACGAGAAGGAGAGGTACACCAACCTCAACATATTCGCCGACATGATAAGGGAAAACTGCAAGAACAACTTCCCCGAACTGAGCTTCACCGTGAGCATGGGCAATGTCTACAGCGAATTCTCCCAGATCAAAAGGAGCTACCTCGAAGCCGAAAAAGCCATTAAGGCTGCGAGGGCCGAAGGCGGCGCGGACAGGAACGTATCCTATTCCGACATAGGGGCGTACAAGCTCCTCACCGAGATAGAGAACACCGAGCTGCTCAAGCAGTACTACATCGACACCCTTGGAAGGCTGGAGCAATACGACGTACAGAACAATTCGGATTTTATGGAGATCCTGTACACCTTCCTCCAGGAGGACGGAAGCTACATCCAGACAGCCAGCAGGCTGTTCATGCACAGGAACACTCTTTTATACAAGATAAACAAGATACACGAGATATTGAAAGCGGATTTGTCCGACCCAAGGGTAAGGTTTGAAATCAACCTCGGGTTCATGGTAAAAAAATTATTAAACGAATAGCTTACAGGAGGGTTAATATGAGTGAAGTAAAAAAACTTAAATTTTTCGTAAACGGTGAATGGATGGAGTCAAAGACTGCCAAATACATGGATGTTTTCAACCCGAGCACAGGAGAGGTCATGGCTAAGGCTCCCTGCTGCACCGCGGAGGAAGTGGACATGGCGGTGAAGGCTGCCAGCGATGCCTACCCTGCATGGTCGGCCACACCGGTTATGAAAAGGGTGCAGGTGTTGTATAAGTTCAGGGACCTCATAGACAAGCACATGGACGAGCTCACCGAGATCGTGGCAAGAGAGCACGGAAAAGTCTGGGACGAAGCAAAGGGCGACATCCTCAAGGTTAAGGAGCCTGTTGAATTTGCAATCGGTATGCCAACCCTTATGATGGGAGAGTCCCTCATGGAAACGTCAAAAGGCTACGACACGGTCCTCTACCGCGAATCCGTGGGAGTGTTCGCGGGCATAGCGCCCTTCAACTTCCCTGCAATGATACCTATGGGCTGGATGACTCCCCTGTGCGTTGCAGCGGGAAACACAATAGTTATAAAGGCAGCATCCATGTGCCCTCAGTCAGCAATGAGGTGCGCCGAGCTCTGGAAAGAGGCAGGGCTTCCTGACGGAGTCCTAAACATAGTCACCTGCAGCAGGAACGAAGCCGAGATATTCCTCAAGCACCCTGACGTAAAAGGCATATCCTTCGTAGGATCAACATCGGTTGGCCTGCACATATACAGCACGGCGGCAAGCAACGGGAAGAGGGTGCAGGCGCTCTGCGAAGCGAAAAACCACGGACTCGTCCTCGAGGATGCCGCACTTGAAAGATCGGCCAGGGGAATCATAAACTCCTCCTTCGGCTGCGCAGGCGAAAGATGCATGGCGCTTCCGGTTATAGTGGCGCAGGAGAGCATAGCGGACAGGCTCGTCGAGCTCCTCACCGAGTACGCAAAAGAGCTCAGGATAGGACCGGCCTACGACAAGACTTCACAGCTGGGGCCAGTCGTAACGGCAGCCCACAGGAAATTCGTAACGGACTGGATAGACAAGGGAGTCGAAGAGGGAGCGAAGCTTGTGCTCGACGGAAGAAATGTGACAGTGCCGGGCTTCGAAAACGGCTTCTACCTGGGACCGACAATACTCGACCACGTAACGCCTGAAATGTCGGTAGGCGACAACGAGATATTCGGACCTGTAATCTGCATCAAGAGGGTCAAGGACTTCGAGGAAGGCCTGGAGCTCATGAACAGGAACAGATTCGCAAACGGATCGGTCATATACACACAGAACGGCTACTACGCCCGAGAGTTCGCAAAAAGGACCCACGGCGGAATGGTGGGAATAAACGTGGGAATCCCTGTTCCGGTAGGAGCGTTCCCGTTCACAGGCCACAAGGACTCCTTCTTCGGAGACCTGCACTGCCTGGGTAAAGACGGCGTGAGGTTCTTCACCGAAACAAAGGCCGTCACAACAACCTGGTTCAGCGAAGAAGAGAAGAAGAACACAAAGGTGGACACCTGGGACGGCTCGGTAGGCGGCGGAACAAAGTAAGCATACCCCTTCATATAATCGAATGAACACGTAAACCGCGCGGAACTATTCCGCGCGGTTTACGCATCGTTGGAGGAAAAAAGGCTCCCGTGTCGAATATAGAATATTACAATAATTCGGAAAAAGGGGGCTGTCTAATGGTCGGGCAGAAGAGGATCGGGGATTACGGGGTAAGGATAGGCACTCTGCCAAAGGGCAGGCTGAACAAGATAACGGATGTCAAGGGCGTCAGGGTGGGCCACTGCACCATAGACACTGAGGAGAACAAGACGGGGGTGACTGTAATCCTCCCCAGGGAAGAGAACATCTTCATCAACAAGCTGGTAGCCGCGGGCTTCGTCCTTAACGGCTTCGGCAAGGCGCAGGGGCTTGTGCAGATAGAGGAGCTGGGCACGCTGGAGACGCCCATCGCCCTCACCAACACGCTCAACATAGGAATAGTCCACGACGCCCTGGTGGAATACATGGTCGGGGAGTGCGCCAGGGAGGGCGTGCATATAACCTCGGTGAACCCCGTTGTGGGGGAAAACAACGACAGCTTCCTCAACAACATCCAGAACAGGGCCGTAAGGAAGGAGCACGTCTTTGCCGCAATAGAGAGCGCCTGCGAGGACTTCGAGGAAGGGGACGTGGGGGCAGGCAAGGGAGTGTCCTGCCATCTGCTCAAGGGCGGCATAGGCTCGGCCTCCAGGGTGGTGGAGTATGGAGGCGGCAGCTACACTATTGGGGCGCTTGTCCAGACTAACCTGGGTCTGCTGGAGGATCTCGTTGTCGGGGGCAGGCACATCGGCCCGGCCATAGCTGAAAAGATAGGGGCCGAGAAGTTGCAGGAGAAGGGCTCCATAATGATAATCATAGCCACGGACCTGCCGGTGTCCAGCAGGCAGCTCAAAAGGCTCTGCAAAAGGGCAAGCGTGGGGATCGCCAGGTGCGGCTCCTACATCGGGCACGGGAGCGGGGACATCATTATAGGCTTCTCAACAGGGAACACCATCAGGGAGAACGACGGTAACGAGATCCGGTCGATCCGCGTCATTGACGAAAGCAGGATCGATCCAGCCTTCAGGGCCGTGGCGGAATCCGTCGAGGAGGCTGTGCTCAACTCCATGGTGACCGCCAAAAAGGTGACGGGCTACAGGGGCAACTCGAGGGAGACCCTGGCGGACTACCTGGAGGAGTATCTGAAAATAGAACGAGGGGAGAGTTGAATATGAAAACCATAGGAATAATAGGCGGAATGGGCCCGCTGGCCTCGGCGGACCTCTACAGGAAGATAGTCCTTAAGACAGAGGCCGACCTGGACCAGGAGCACATCCATATAATCATAGACAGCAATACTGACATACCGGACAGGACGCAGGGCATCATCGGTGCCGGGGTGAGCCCGCTGGAGGAGCTCATGAAGTCAGCGAAAAGGCTGGAGAAAGCCGGAGCCGACTTCCTTATAATGTGCTGCAACACGGCGCACTACTACCACGAAACCATAGCCGGGGAGGTGGGAATCCCTTTCCTGAACATGCTGGAGGAGACCGTGAAGCACATAGAGGCCAGGTACGGCAGGGACGTCGTGGTGGGGCTTCTTGCAACGGACGGCAGCATAAGGACCGGGATCTTTGACGAATACTTCCGCCAGGCGGGCATAAAATTGATAAAGCCGGTTAAGAACCAGAAGTACGTCATGGACTATGTATACGACGGCCTTAAGAAGAATAAGTTCGAGGAGGGCAAGGACAAGTTCCTTGAAGCGGTCCGGGAGCTGAGGGAAAACGGGGCGCAGCTTTTCATCCTGGGCTGCACGGAGCTCTCCACGGCAAACGACATGTTCGGCTTCGGCGAGGAGTTCATAGACCCCGTGGACGTGCTGGCAAAAAAGGCCATCGAGTTCGCAGGGGCGCGGGTGAAGAGGGACTGACTGCAAAATCACATCATTATCACACGGATTGGTGGTAAAATACAGTATGAGAAAAGTAATGCGATGAGGTGATTTGTTTGCCAGTTAAAATTTATCTTGTGGAAGACGAGAAGAACCTGAACATGCTGCTGGAGAAGTACCTGGAGAGGGAAGGCTACGAGGTCACGACCTTCTTCGACGGCAATTCGGCTCTTGATAGAATAAAGGACATGCCGGACATATGGATACTGGACATCATGCTTCCGGACATAGACGGATACCAGCTGATAAAGGCCATAAAGGCCGAAGACAGGAAGACCCCTGTCATATTCATGTCCGCCAGGAACGAGGAGCTGGACAGGGTGGTTGGGCTCGAGCTGGGAAGCGACGACTACCTGTCGAAGCCGTTCCTGCCGAGGGAGCTGATAATAAGGACCAACAAGCTTGTAGAGAGGCTTTACGGCAAGGAGAAGAACGAAGTTCTTGAAAGGACCGTCGGAATTTCTGAGTACACCATAAACAAGAGCCAGAGGACGGTGCTGCAGGCCGGGACCGAGATACAGCTCACCAACAAGGAATTCGAGCTGCTCATCTATTTTGTCGAGAACCTGAACCACCTGGTCTCCAGGGAGCAGATCCTGCTCAAGGTATGGGGCGACAACTACTTCGGCTCGGACAGGGTGGTGGACGACACGATCAGGAGGCTTCGAAAGAAGATGGATAAGCTGGCCATAGACACCGTGTACGGCTACGGATATAAACTGGTGCCGAAGCCATGAAGAGGCTGAAATTCAAATCCCTGACGATGAGGATATGGACCACCTTCACAGCCATAATCCTCGCCATCATCCTGGGCATCTCCGTCATATACATGGTGGCCTACAGGAAGATAGACGAGCAGTCCAAGCTGCAGGACCTCAAGGTGGCGCACAACATCATGATGAACAACAGGACCTATGAGCTTTCCACCAGGTTCGACGAGCTGAGGAACCTGAAGGGCGTGGACTATTTTGTAGCTCAGCTGGACTCCTCAGGCGGCCTCACGATTATTTCGAGGCAGAAGGAGGACCAGGGGGCCATAGATAAGGAAGGCAAGCTGCTCCCGCCGCTGATGACCAACGTTGGCGGCATGGACGTGAAAACCTGGATGAGCAGCTTCATAGAGGGGGCTGACCTGGACGGGGCACAGTACAAGGAAGCCTTCAACAACATGGAGTTCATATTCATTGTGAGCTCCATAGAGGGCTATGACGGGTCTGCGGCGGATTCCGGCGTGAAATCCTACCTGGTGACATACGTGCCCATAAACCGGGACAACACCATGCTTGTCTGGATACTCATGATAGGGCTGGTGTTCATAGGCATAGGCTTCCTAACGGCAAAGGTGGTGGCAAACCGCATTTCCAAGCCGCTCAGCGAGCTTGAGGACTATACGGTCAGGATAGCGCACAAGGACTGGAAGGAGCCGATAGCGGTCAAGAGCGAGGACGAGATCGGCAGGCTGGCAAGCTCGATGAACTTCATGCAGGAGGAGCTCAAGCGTGCGGATTCCGAGGAGAAGATGTTCCTGCAGAGCATATCCCACGACCTCAAGACCCCCGTCATGGTCATAATGAGCCACGCGGAGGCGATCATAGACGGCGTTTACGCGGAATCCATGGAGAAGAACGCGGAGATAATAAGGGACGAGGCTGTCAGGCTGGAGAAGAAGATCAACCACCTGCTCTACCTCAACACCCTGAGCTATGTGCTGGAAAACGACGTGAATCCCGTGAAGGTCAACCTGAGGAGCCTCCTGGATCACATAGTAAGCCGCTTCGAGGCGGTGAACGGCAGCATCGAATGGGAGTCCGAGCTCCAGGACCTGAGCACCTTCGGCAACATGGACAAGATACAGGTTTCCATTGAGAACATCGTGGACAACGGCATGAGGTATGCGGAATCCAGGATGAAGGTCAGCCTGAAGAAGAAGGGCGGCTTTGCGGTCATCGAGATATACAATGACGGCCCAGGGATAAGGGAGGAGCACATAGGGAAGATCTTCGACAACTTCTACAAGGACAAGACGGGCAATTTCGGCCTGGGGCTCGCCATATCAAAGAAGATCGTAGACTTCTACAAGGGCGGGATCTCGGCGGTCAACAGGGACAAGGGCGTGAGCTTCATAATAAAATATCCGATACACGAATAACGCCGGGGAGGGGTAAGGATAATGAAAATAGCAATAATCGGAGCGGGCGCAATGGGCAGCCTGTACGGAGGGTACCTCTCCGGGGTTGAGGATGAAGTCTTCCTGGTCGACATCTCCCAGGAGCATGTCGACGCGATAAACAGCGGCGGGCTCATCATAGAGGAGAAGGACAGGGAGGTTCGCCTGCATCCCAGGGCCACCACGAAACCTGAGGACATAGGCCAGGTTGACCTGGCGATCGTCTTCGTGAAGTCCTTCCTCACGGGCAAGGCGCTGGAGAAGAACGTTGCCCTTCTGGGTCAGGACACCATTGTCATGAGCCTGCAGAACGGATACGGCAACATAGATCAGATTGCAGAGTACGTTAGGCAGGAGAACATCATAGCAGGCACTACATCGCACGGCGCATCCATGCTTTCCCCGGGCCGCATAAGGCATGCAGGCACCGGCGACACCCACATCGGCTGGGTCAGCAACGACGACGAGGACAGGATAAACGGGATAGCCGGGCTGCTTCGCAGGGCAGGCTTCGTGACCGCTGTGGAGAAAAACGTGATGGAGCTCGTCTGGTCAAAGCTCATCATAAATGTGGGGATCAACGCACTTACCGCCGTACTCAGGGTGAGGAACAAGGAGCTTCTGAGGATGGACGAGACGAAGGATATCCTGAGGAGGGCAGTCCTCGAGGCTGTGGAGGTTGCCGCCGCTTCAGGCGCGGAGTTCGACGGTGAGGAGATGGTCAGGAAGGTGATGGGAGTCGCCTTCGCCACCGGGGAGAACTCCTCTTCCATGCTGCAGGACATAATCAACAGGAGGAAGACTGAGATAGACACCATAAACGGAGCCATAGTAAGGGAGGGCGGGAAGCACTCGGTCGGGACGCCGGTCAATTCGGTGCTTGTGAACCTCGTCAGGGCTCTGGAAAAGCTGGAATAAGAAGAAGCACCCCGCGGGGTGCTTCACTTGTTCTTGTGGTACAGCAGCCTCAAACCTTCCAGCGAAAGTATGGGGTCCACCTTGTCTATGCACGTTGTCTCCTTCGCGATCAGCTTCGAGAGCCCGCCGGTGGCTATGACGAAAGGCTCTTCCTCTCCAAGCTTCATCATCTCTGCCTTGGTCATCTCGACTATGTATTCCACCTGGCCCACATAGCCGTTGATCAGTCCGGACTGTATGCTCGCGACGGTGTTCTTGCCTATGGCCTTAGACGGCTTCTCCAGCTCTATCCTCGGGAGCATGGCTGCCCTTTCTGCAAGGGCTTCGACTGTTATCCTCAGGCCGGGGCAGATGGTTCCGCCGAGGTGGTCGCCGGACGCCGTCACCGCGCAGTATGTTGTCGCCGTTCCGAAATCTATTATTATGAGGGGTCTCCTGTACTGTTCATGGGCCGCCACCGCGTTTACGATCCTGTCGGCTCCCAGGAGCTTCGGGTTGTCGTACTTGATGTTGATCCCCGTCTTAATTCCGTGCCTCACAATGATGGCCTTCCTGTTGAAGTATTTCCTCAGCATGTGCTCGAGGGGATACATGACGTCAGGGACGACCGATGAGATTATGACTCCTTCGATGTCGGAGGGTGTTAGGTCGCGGTCCTCCAGAAGACCGAGGAAGGACATCCCGTATTCGTCCGACGTCTTGCGGGCATCCGTGGAAAGCCTCCATTCGGAAAGCAGATCCCTGTCCCTGTAGACGCCGAAAACAATGTTCGTGTTACCCACATCTATTACCATTATCATATGTTTTTCCACCTTTACCGTATAAACTGCTTTTATGTTAACATAATACAGGCTCATGTCAAGGATAAATGTGATATGATTGAAGAAAGAGATATTGTTGGCGGGGTGAAAAGCAATGGATATTAAGGAAATGAAAGAGTACCGAAAAGAGTACAATCTGAAACTTGTTCAGGCAGACGGGTTTTTCAAGGAATTCGGGGAATTGGATGATAAGGCGTATTCTGCCGGTGCAATCGATAAAAAGCATAAAGAACTTATGGGTTTAGCCATCTCGGTAGTCAGCCGCTGCAATGAGTGCATTTGCTACCACATTGAGGGGTGTTTGAACGCCGGGGCAGGTATGGACGAGATTATGGAGGCAATAAAAATAGGTGTAATCGGCGGCGGTTCAATCACCTATCCGAATGCGAGATTCGCCCTCAAGGCGCTGGAAGAGTTCGCAACTAAAGGATAGGATGTTTTAGAAAAGGGGAAACAATAAAATATGGAGAAAAAGGAAATCAGGGAAAAGGTGCTGCAGCTGAGGGACCAGCAGAAGCCAGCCGACAGGGCTCTCTGGGACGACATCATATACGGCAAATTCACAGGAAGCGAAGATTACAGGGACGCAGGTGTGATTTTCATATTCGTGAGCTTCAGGAGCGAGGTCGACACGCACAGGATAATAAGGAAAGCGCTGGAGGACGGCAAGACCGTCGTTGTGCCTAAGGTGGTTTCAAAGAAGGAAGGCATGAAGGTTTTCAGGATAGGGAGCATGTCTGACCTGGAAGCGGGATACTTCGGCGTGCTCGAGCCCAAGGAGGGCTGCCTGCCAATACCTTCCGAGGAAATAGACCTGGTCGTAATGCCGGGAGCAGCGTTCGACAGGGAAGGCGGAAGGATCGGCTACGGCGGAGGCTTCTACGACAGGTACCTTTCCGAAATGGGGAGGGAAGTAAGGAAGGTTGCACTGGCTTACAGGATGCAGGTGCTGGACAAGGTAACCATGGACGAAAACGACATTAGGGTTGACAGCATAATCACCAACTAAAAGGCCGGACGGGCCTTTTTTTTATTGCCTTGCCCTGTGAAAAGCCCTGCGCTATATTCATTTGTGTAAAAAATATTAGAAATAATTTCATTTGCGTGAAATAACGTATAGACATTTCACCGAAAACATATTATTATTGTCTATAGAGAACGTTATTTAAATAACGATAGAAGGGGAGAAAAATGGAGAAAGCAAAAGTGTTCAACATTCAAAAGTTTTCAGTTCATGACGGCCCTGGAATAAGGACTACAGTGTTTTTCAAAGGGTGCCCTCTCAGCTGCATATGGTGCCACAATCCGGAAAGCCAGAGCTTCAGCAGGGAGATCATGGTTGACAAAGAAAAATGCACCCTCTGCGGAAGGTGCGTGGCAAAGTGCGGCAATGATGCAGTAAGCATGAAGGACGGGTCTCTGGTAAACGATTACGCGAGCTGCGATTTCTGCGGGACCTGCGCGGATTTCTGTGTGAGCAATGCGAGGGAAATTGTTGGCGAGGAGCTGACCGTTGCCGAAATCATTAAGGAGATCGAGAAGGACAGGATGTTCTACGACCAGTCGAAGGGAGGCGTCACGTTCTCCGGGGGCGAGGTGATGTGCCAGCCCGGGGTTTTGGCTGAACTGGCAAGGCGCTGCAGGGATAAGGGGATTCATGTGGCCGTAGACACCTGCGGGTATGTGCCCTTCAGCAGCTTCGAGAAAGTTATGGACTATGTCGACCTGTTCCTGTACGACATTAAGCTCATGGACAGCGAGCTCCACACTGAATACACGGGAAAGGACAGCATGCTGATACTGGACAACCTGAAGAAGCTTTCGGACCTGGGAGCAAATATAAGCCTCAGGCTGCCCATCATAGGAGGCATAAACGACGATGAAGCCAACATTGGGGCCATACTGGAATTCATAAAGGGCACCAACATAAGGGATGTAAACCTGCTTCCCTACCACGACATCGCAAGGAACAAGTATTCGAGGCTCGGCAGGGAATACAGGGGGAGCGGCATGAGGGTGCCGGAGGAAGAAAAGATGAATGAGATCAAGGAACGGTTCGAAAAATCAGGATATAAAGTGAAAATAGGAGGCTAACCATGGAAAGAGGAATGAACGAAAGAGTAAGAATGCTGAGAAAAGAGAGCGTAGAGGCTGTCCCGTCCCTGTCGATCGAGAGGGCGGTGCTGCTGACAGACGCCTACGAGAAATTTGAAGGCACGGTGGAAACGCCTATACTCAGGGCGCTTTCCTTCAAGCACATCATGGAGAACAAGACCATCTGCATCAGCGACGGCGAGCTCATAGTCGGCGAAAAAGGGGAAAAACCGCAGCAATCCCCTACGTTCCCAGAGCTCTGCTGCCATACCCTTGAGGACATGGACGTCATGGACAGGCGCGATAGGATATTCTTCAAGGTCAGCGGCGAGGCGAAAAAGATCCAGGAGGACAGGATAATACCGTACTGGAAAAACCGCTCAATCAGGAAAAAGATACTCGACAGGATGACAATCGAGTGGAAGGACTGCTACGAAAGCGGAATATACACAGAGTTCATGGAACAGAGGGGACCGGGCCATACGGTCGCCGACGGGAAGATGTACAGGAAGGGCTTCCTGGATTTCAAGGAGGACATACAGGCATCTATCGATGCGCTCGACTACTTCGGGGACAGCGAGGCCTACGACAAGAAGGTCCAGCTCGAGGCAATGGACATAAGCTGCGATGCCATAATAGCGCTTGGGAAAAGATACGAGAAGCTCGCTCTGGAGCTGGCAGAAAAAGAGGCTGATCCGGCAAGGCGCGAGGAGCTGCTCCAGATAGCAGAGAACTGCAGGGTAGTTCCGGCCCACAAGCCTGAAACCTTCCAGCAGGCAATCCAGATGTACTGGTTCGTCCATATAGGGGTCACAACCGAGCTCAACCCGTGGGACGCCCTGAGCCCGGGAAGGCTTGACCAGCACCTCATACCATTCTACAGGAAAGGCATTGAGGACGGCACGCTGACAAGGGACAAGGCCAAGGAGTTGCTGGAGTGCCTTTGGGTCAAGTTCAACAACCAGCCGGCACCTCCCAAGGTGGGCATAACGCTCAAGGAAAGCAGCACCTACACGGATTTCGCAAACCTTAACACGGGCGGAGTAACATCGGAAGGTGCGGACGGCGTGAACGATGTGAGCTACATCATCCTTGAAGTCATGGACGAGATGAAGCTTCTCCAGCCGAGCTCCAACGTGCAGATAAGCAAGAAGACTCCTCATGCATTCCTGAAAAAGGCCTGCGAGGTGTCGAGAAAGGGCTGGGGCCAGCCTGCGATGTACAATACGGATTCGATAATCCAGGAGCTCCTCAACGCCGGCAAGTCCCTGACCGACGCAAGGGAAGGCGGGGCTAGCGGCTGCGTCGAGACCGGGGCCTTTGGAAAAGAGGCCTACATCCTGACAGGCTATCTGAACATACCTAAGATACTTGAGCTCACGATGTACAACGGCTTCGACAAGAACTCGAACAAGCAGCTGGGGCTTGAACTGGGATATGCGTACGACTTCAAGACCTACGACGAGTTCTTCGAGGCATTCAAGAAGCAGCTCCACTACTTCGTCGACGTCAAGGTGAAGGGCAACAACATAATAGAAAAAATTTACGCCGAGCACATGCCTTCAACATTCCTGTCGGTCATAACCAGCGACTGCATAAAGAAGGGCAAGGACTACAACGCGGGAGGGGCCAGGTACAACACGAACTACATCCAGGGAGTGGGCATCGGAACCCTCAGCGACTGCCTCTCGGCGGTCAAATACAATGTATACGAAAAGAACAGGTTCACCATGAAGGAACTCATGGAAGCCATGGATGCTAACTTTGAAGGCTATGAAGACATATACAACATGGTCTCTAACAGGACCCCGAAATACGGGAACGACGACGAGTACGCAGACGATATAATGGTCCAGGCTTTTGACGCCTACTACAGCGAAGTGACCGGAAGACCAAACATGAAGGGCGGCTCCTACAGGATAGACATGCTCCCGACAACCTGCCACGTTTACTTCGGCTCTGTCATGGGCGCGTCTCCGAACGGAAGGCTGGCTCGCAAGCCTCTCTCCGAGGGCATCTCGCCTGAGAAGGGGGCCGACAGGAAAGGTCCGACAGCCGTCATAAAATCGGCTGCAAAGATGGACCACCTGAAAACGGGGGGAACGCTCCTCAACCAGAAATTCACCCCTGCCTCGCTTGCCGGGGATGCCGGGCTGGAGAACCTGTCCGCGCTCGTAAGGTCGTATTTTAGCATGGACGGGCACCATATCCAGTTCAACGTCATCGACAAGAAGGTGCTGCTGGACGCCCAGAAGAACCCCGACGAGTACAAGGATCTCATCGTAAGGGTGGCCGGCTACAGCGATCATTTCAATAACCTTGACAGGGAGCTACAAGATGAGATAATAAATAGAACAGAACAAAGTTTTAATTAAATTAAGTTGGGGGTAATGCGCATGGAAAAAGTAGTTGGATTCATAGGTTCCGGCAACATGGGACAGGCCATGATAGGCGGGATAATAAAGTCCGGTATCGTCGAGAGCGGCAACATAATAGTATCCGACCTGGACGAAAACAAGCTGGACTATATCCTGAGCGAATACAAGACTCAGGTGACTAAGGATACCTTAAAGCTGGTCAAGAATGCAGACGTGATTTTTCTTGCTGTCAAGCCGAACATCTACGACATCGTGCTCAACCAGATAAAGGACCATATCGACGACACCAAGGTCATAGTCAGCATAGCCGTAGGGAAGACCATGGGGTATTTTGAGGGAATCCTGGGCGGGAAGGCCAAAGTGGTGAGAGCGATGCCTAACACTCCTGCGCTTGTAGGAGAAGGCATGTCCGGGATATGCAAAAACGGCAACGTCACAGCGGCAGAGATGACCTTCGTGAAGCACCTGTTCGAGAGCTTCGGCGAGGCGGAGGAAGTTGCCGAATACCTTTTCGACAGCGTCACGGCCGTGAGCGGCTCGTCGCCGGCATACGTGTTCATGTTCATAGAAGCCCTGGCAGACGGCGCTGTACTAGGGGGGATGCCCAGGGACAAGGCATACAAATTCGCAGCCCAGGCCGTCCTTGGATCAGCGAAGATGGTCCTCGAAACAGGGAAACACCCTGGCGAGCTGAAGGACATGGTCTGCTCTCCTGGAGGGACAACCATCGAGGCTGTAGCGGAGCTTGAGGAAAAAGGCTTCAGGAACGCAGTGATATCAGCAGTCAAGAAATGCATGAAGAAGTCGAAAGAGATGAGCAAATAAGAAATTGGAGGTATACGTGATATGTTCAAAAGCAACACATATTTTGATGGGGATGTTGTCTCCATAGCGTTCAACGGAAGCGAAGGGGAGGCTACGGTGGGCGTAATGGCGCCAGGGGAGTACGAGTTCGGCACTTCGAAGCAGGAGACAATGAAGGTTGTAAGCGGGAAAATGCAGGTGAAGCTCCCGGGAGAGAGCGGCTTCAAGGCTTACGGGAACGGCGACGTTTTCATAGTGGAAGCGAACCAGAAATTCAACCTGATAGTTGAGGTTGAGACTGCATACCTGTGCCTGTACAAATAGCATGAATATTGACATAGGAGGCAAAGTCAAGAAGCTTAGAAACAGCAAAAAGATGACGCTCAAGGAGCTGAGCGAGAAGACGGATCTCTCCATCGGATTTCTGTCCCAGATGGAGAGGGGGATCACGGCGATAGCCACGGATTCCCTGTCAAGGATCGCGGAAGCCCTCGATGTGGACCTGTCCTATTTTTTCACGAACCCGAGGAGGGCAAAGAAGTACGTCCTCAGGAGCTACGAAAAAGAGGTTTTCCAGGTGCAGGACGGGGGATTCATAATGTACCACCTGACGAACGAGATAGGCGACAAGGAGATGCTCCCGCGGCTCATCGAGCTTCTGCCCAACAGCAGCGACGAGCCCATAGACGCGTACCCTCACGAAGGCGAAGAGTTCATATATGTCCTTGAGGGGATACTGACGCTTCTGATAAACGGCGAAGAGCAGGACCTTTTCCCCGGCGATTCGGCCCACTACAAATCGGACATACCGCACAACTGGCAGAACAACACGAACAAGACGGTGAAGTTCCTGGAGGTCAACGTGCCTGCCTGCTTCAAGCAAAAATAAAAGCTGCCCCGGCATTATAGCCGGGGCAGCTGCTTTTGTTACTCTTCGAATTTCTCTCTTTCCATCTGGTCAAAGGTATCCTCGATCCTGTTGAGCCTCTCCTTGATTTCATAAAGGTCTTCCCTGGTGGCGAAGTTCATCTCGGTTAGGATTTCCCTAAGGTCCTCCTTGGTCAGAGGCATAAGATCCTCTTTTTTGCTCTGAATGGTCTTTTTGAGCTCCTCTGTCAGCTCTTTGCCTTCATCGACAGTGAGCTTGCCTTTTTCAACCATCTCGTCAACCAGCTTTGAAGCTTTTTCATAAGTAACCGTTGCAGAGCCAACTGCAGCAAGGAATAATCTTTTCAGTTCACTAATCATAAAGATGCACCTCCAAAGTATTTATATGTTTATTATACTACAAAGCGCATAAATTGTGAATATTTAGAAAAAAGGAAAATTGAGCTTTTGGTTGACAATGAACAATAATTGTAATAGAATTATTAAGGTAAATAGTTTGTTTCCGTAGCTCAGTAGGATAGAGCAACAGTTTCCTAAACTGTGGGCCGGAGGTTCGAATCCTCTCGGGAACACCATAAAAACCTCGTAATCTCAACGGTTGCGGGGTTTTGTGTTTTTTTGTTCATAAGACAAAAAGTAAAAAATGGTTCTTATTTGGTTCTTATTGATATAAAAAGTGGCTAATATACACTGCAAAATACAGAAAAATAGCAGGAAGCTTAAACTTCCTGCTATTCTTTTAATGCGGAATATAAGAAAAATGTGAAATAAGCACATCAAATTAAATTGAATAATAATTAACCTTCTATTTCTATCCTTTACCTCTCCAATTGGAGTACCATTTTCGCTTTATCCGATTCTGTTCAGTCGCATCAATTCTATTCTCCTTTCGTAATTTTCTAATTCTATATCCTAATACTGCTCCTATAAATTTTGGAATTGAAACAGAAGCGATCGGAACCATTAATCCAATCTGAATTGGAAATCCAAACCAGAGAATTGGAAGTGTAAACCAAATAATCCCTTCAATTAACGCCCATTTATATGTGATAGGATTAATTATATAAGACATCAATGTTGAGATAGCTCCAGATATAAATATAACGCTTGGAGCTGATGTATATCCCATAAAACAACATAAATCAATATAAAAGCCAGCAAGAACAATCATAAGAACATTTGCAATAATTCCGAATATGGAACCTGCGGTTTTAAACATACTTTTCCTCCTTTGATAAACAACTTTTCAATTTGGATGTACTCAGTGTTCTTTCTTCAAAACAAAAGTTATGTCTGGAATTTATTTCATTCGCTATAATCTACAATTACGTATATTTTAATTTCTACTTCTTACTCGTTTCCTTTTCTAAAAAGTCCCTCAATGCGTCCTCTGTTACTCTCCAATACTTTCACATTTTAACCGCTTTCAGATCCCCGGACTTTATGTAATTATATAGCGTCCTCTTTGTTACCTTGCCTTTGTAGACAATAATCCGAGAATTATTTCCGACCTTTTATCAACTTCGCTGCAAGCGAAACTAAAGCAACCACTACACCAAACGCTACAATAAACGTTGCGCTACCGTAGCCCAATTCAATCACCAAAAGAAACCAAAGCAAAAGTATAGCATACCCTACGAACGGTATCGCGGACAGTATCACAAATATAAAAACTAGAACTGACCGTTCCTTATATGCACAAATAGCTCTTATTCCAGCAATTAAGCCGATTACACATAATAA
>JAGFXP010000029.1 GCA_017861315.1 Bacillota bacterium
CTTCTTGGACCACACCTATATTATATACAAGCTTATACAATTATTGAACATAAAGTTGATATACATTAGAATTCATCCGGCTCAAACCATTTAAAGCCCCATGCCCCTCCTTTAAGCTGCAAATTGATCCTTTGCCCTTTTTGGGCATTTTCGTAAAACGATTTCCCAACAATGATATCTTCTGTTTCAGTGACCGGACCCCAAGGTTCAATCGTGATATTGTATGTCTTGGTCTTTCCTGTGCTTATGTATTTGTCCGTAATGTATGATGAATACCTTTCGGCATCTGAACTGTCAAGCAGGCAATTCGTCAATACCGTAGTTCCCAAAACATATGGAAACATGAATAATGCTAACGCGAAAGGCACCCATCTATTCCGTTTGTATTCTGATGTTTTCATAAGGATAATGACCAGCATGATCAAAGTGATGCCTGCTGTGCAAATCCAAAAACGCGTCTCGTAAAACAGGTTGAAATCCAAAAGCGCTCTTGCTACTAGAGCTAAAGAAGGTATTAACACAATTGCTCCGACATTCGGATTTTCTTCCCATCTGTCGTCATCAAGCTCGACATATTTGTTATATTTTATATAGACAAAAATCCCGGCAATCGGCAGCAGGATGTTTAAAAGCACTGCAGGCAGATAAGGTTTCGGATAGAACATCAGCCAAAATCCGCATACCCAACCCAAGGTGTTTAAATATTTTGTAGTTTTATATATTCCTTGATATTCGTCGCTCCTCCTGACTGCTCCCGAGATGTGCCCCTCCGATTTCTTCTTTGCCGCCCTCCCTGTGTTCACCGAATCCACCTTTATCCCATTTACGCTTTTGAAAAAAGCAGCAGCTTCCTCTGAATTTTGCTTTCGGTGTATGATGAATTTCTCGCTGTCTCCGTCATGTGTTATTACAACCGTTCCCTCATTCTGAATATTCCCGGTCCAAAGACTTTTCCTGCCGTTTAGTTTAACGTTTTCTATGCTCTGCATGGATATCTTGAAGTTGCTCTTGTCCCTTTCAAAAACTTCCTGAGTCATATTTTCGCGGTAATCGCTTTCATTTTCCGATATGTTGTAGAACTGCCCGCCGACCTTGCAGAAATATAGCTCCCCTTCCATAAAAAGAACCTTGCACACTATGTCCGGGAGGAAAAATCTTGGTTTTATAAGATATATGGGTTTCAAATTCCATGTGCCCCCCTTTTCAGATTAAATCTAATAACATTATAACAAAAACAAGAGAATTTGTTTGTGAATATTAACAAACTAAAAACTTCATGTAAAATATCACATATTTTCAAAACATGCCGTAATAAGTGCTATAATAAGCATATCGAAATAATACAACAGTGCCCTTTGGGCGGATTGGAGAAGATTATAAATGAAAACTAAAATGTCTAAAAGCTCAATCGTCTTTTTTATCGCCGCAGCTTTTGTTGCTGTGGTCGGAACGTCATTATTAATCAATAACATTTTGTTATACAGCGATAATGTCACTATGTATGTTAGCCAGGGGTATTCAGTGGAGACAGTCAACGCGCAGCTCCTTCCTGCACAGCTCATACCTGGAGTGCTTGAACCGATAGGAGTAATGTACGGTATAGCATTTGTCCTCGCAGCTGCAGGAGTGCTCAACAACAAGCTTTCCAAAGTTCTCGAACTGTCAGCAGTGCCGGCAGCAAGCGCACTTCCTGAGGCTGAGGCTGAAGTTGAAGAGGTTACTGAGGCAGTTGAGGCAGAGGAAGAAGCAGCAGTTGAAAATGAGACCGAAGCTGAAGCTGCAGTCGAAACTATTGTGGAAGAAGCTGAAAAAAAGGAAGATGAAGTTCCTGCTGTTTAATTAGAACAGCATAAAAAGGCAGTCAACCGGGCGTTGGCTGTCTTTTTATGCTTGCAAGTTCATATTTATTCATATTTTTTTATAAAAATACACAAAAACCTCTATCTTTTATATATTCAATCTGTTAAAATTATAATTATTATAATAGTGCAAAAATAACAGGAGGAGTTATACATGCCAAAAAGAGAAGATATCAACAAAATTCTAATTATAGGATCAGGCCCGATAATAATCGGCCAGGCTTGCGAATTTGACTATTCGGGTACACAGGCCTGCAAAGCCCTCAGAAAATTAGGTTACAAGATAGTACTCGTCAATTCAAATCCGGCAACTATAATGACAGACCCTGAAACCGCAGATATAACGTACATCGAGCCTCTCAACGTGAAGACACTGACAGAAATAATCGCGAAGGAACGCCCTGATGCAGTTCTCCCGAACCTGGGCGGCCAGTCTGCACTGAACCTCTGCTCAGAGCTGGGCAAGGAAGGCGTGCTTGAAAAATACGAGGTCAAGGTTATCGGCGTGCAGCTTGATGCAATCGAAAGAGGCGAAGACCGCATAGCCTTCAAGGAGACAATGAACAGGCTCGGCATAGAGATGCCTCAGAGCAAGGCCGCATATTCAGTCGAGGAGGCTGAAGCCATTGCCCAGGAGCTCGGATACCCTGTAGTAATCCGTCCTGCATACACCATGGGCGGCACCGGCGGCGGCCTGGTCTACAATTTAGAGGAGCTTCAGACCATAGCCAGCCGAGGAATCGCTGCCAGCATGGTGGGGCAGATACTCATCGAGGAGTCGGTTCTTGGATGGGAAGAGCTTGAGCTGGAGGTTGTAAGAGACTCCAAGAACCAGATGATCACGATCTGCTTCATAGAGAACATAGACGCCATCGGTGTCCACACAGGGGATTCCTTCTGCTCGGCACCTATGCTGACCATAAGCGAGGACCTTCAGAAGAGGCTCCAGAAGTACGCCTACGACGTTGTTGAAGCCATCGAGGTTGTAGGAGGAACTAACGTACAGTTCGCCCACGATCCTAAAACAGGAAGGGTTGTAATAATAGAGATCAACCCTCGTACCTCCCGTTCGTCGGCACTGGCTTCAAAAGCGACAGGCTTCCCTATCGCGCTGATCTCTGCCATGCTTGCTGCAGGCCTTACGCTTGACGAGATCCCTTACTGGAAGGAAGGCACTCTGGATAAATATGCACCTTCCGGGGACTATGTCGTCATCAAATTTGCAAGATGGGCATTCGAAAAATTCCCTGGCTCGCAGGACATCCTGGGCACACAGATGAAGGCAGTCGGAGAGGTCATGAGCATAGGAAAGAACTACAAGGAAGCTGTGCAGAAAGCAATCCGCTCCCTTGAGATTGGAAGATACGGGCTGGGCTTTGCCAAGAACTTCAACCAGCTCACTCTGGAAGAGCTAATGGAGATGCTGGCGGTGCCTACAAGCGAGCGCCAGTTCATAATGTACGAAGCTCTCAGGAAGGGCGCGGATGTGGAGGAGCTTTCAAAGCTCACCTATATAAAGACATACTTCATACAGCAGATGAAGGAACTGGTGGAGCTGGAAGAGGAGCTGCTGAAATACAAGGGCGGCATGCTGCCTGAGGAACTTCTTGCCAAGGCAAAGAAGGACGGTTTCGCCGACAAATACCTGGCCAAGCTTCTCGATATGCCTGAAGCCGAGATAAGAAAAGCCAGAACCGATATCGGGGTTGTTGAAGGCTGGGAGGCTGTGCCTGTAAGCGGAGTTGAAAACGCTTCCTACTACTTCTCAACCTACAACGCGCCTGACAAGACCACCGCAAGCGACAGGCCTAAGGTCCTTATCCTCGGCGGAGGCCCTAACAGAATCGGACAGGGTATAGAATTCGATTACTGCTGCGTCCACACAGCTTTTGCCCTGCGCGACCTGGGTTACGAGACAGTTATCGTCAACTGCAACCCTGAGACCGTATCCACGGACTACGACACATCGGACAAGCTATACTTCGAGCCGCTCACAGTGGAGGATGTCCTGAGCATCTACGAAAAGGAGAAGCCGATCGGAGTCATCGTTCAGTTCGGAGGCCAGACCCCGCTCAACATAGCAAATGAGCTTGAAGCTGCAGGTGTGAAGATACTCGGAACTTCACCTAAAACCATCGACATGGCAGAAGACCGCGACATCTTCAAGAAGATGATGGAGAAGCTGGAAATCCCTATGCCGGAATCAGGTATGGCGGTAACTCTTGAGGACGCCTATGCGATAGCAGACGAAATCGGCTACCCTCTCATGGTGCGGCCTTCCTACGTCCTCGGCGGACGCGGCATGGAGGTTGTCCACGATGCGGAAATGCTTCAAAAATATATGATCGCCGCAGTCGGCGTAACGCCTGACAGGCCTATACTTATAGACAGATTCCTCAACAACGCCGTCGAAGCCGAGGCAGACGCCATATCCGACGGTAAGAATGTTTTCGTGCCTACGGTGATGCAGCACATCGAGCTCGCCGGGGTGCACTCGGGGGACTCAGCCTGCGTAATCCCTCCTGTGAGCATAGCTCCTGAGCATGTTGCAACAATAATCGAGTACACTCAGAAGATAGCCAGGGAAATGAACGTGGTTGGCCTCATGAACATGCAGTACGCCATAGAAAATGGCAAGGTATATGTGCTGGAAGCGAACCCTAGGGCTTCGAGAACCGTGCCTCTGGTATCGAAGGTATGCAACATATCCATGGCCAGAATAGCAACCGAGGCGATAATGGCTGAATATGAAGGCAAAGGCGAATCACCTGTCAAGGGTCTCGTACACAAGGATATACCTCACTTCGGGGTTAAGGAAGCCGTATTCCCGTTCAACATGTTCCCTGAAGTTGACCCTGTACTCGGACCTGAAATGCGCTCCACCGGAGAGGTTCTGGGCATAGCCGACTCCTTCGGCATGGCCTTCTGGAAAGCGCAGGAAGCCACGCAGATTCAGCTCCCTACATCCGGCACTGTGTTCATGAGCATAAGCGACCATGACAAGCCGGCTTCTCTGGAGGTTGCAAAGAAGTTCATAGAGCTTGGCTTCAAAATCAAGGCTACATCCGGCACTCACAATTACTTCAAGGAAAACGGCTTAGTCACCGAGGAGATAAACAAATTGTCCGAAGCCAGACCGAATATCCTTGATGCAATAAAGAACAGGGAAATCAGCCTTGTCATGAATACTCCAAGCAGCAAACGCAGCCAGTCGGACGCATCCGATATCAGGAGGACTGCAATAAAGATGAAGATTCCTCGCGTTACAACCGTAACCAGTGCGCTTGCCTGTGCAGAGGGAATCGCCGCATACAACAAAGCAGCTTCCAAGACAACAGTAAAATCCATCCAGGAATACCACGCTGACATAAAATAAATTCAAAAAGGAGAAAACGCCGAGTAAAGCGTTTTCTCCTTTTTTCATCTTCAAATCCAATATCCAATATGACAGGCAACCAATTTATTCCAAATACTTAAGGACCTCTTCAGCATTCGTGTCAGGCTTTGCCTTAGGGAACACCTTCTCTATCTTCCCCTTCTCGGATATAACGTATGTCGTCCTCACCACGCCCATGCTCGTCTTCCCGTACATCTTCTTTTCCTGCCATACTCCGTATTTCTGTATAACCTCGGTTTCAGGGTCGGACAGCAGTATGAAAGGCAGCCCGTTCTTCTCTGCAAACTTGAAATGCGATGCTGCGCTGTCCTTGCTTATGCCTATGACCACCACATCCTTCGCCTTGAACTCTTCATATAAATTCTTGAAAGCCAGCGCCTGGCGTGTGCATCCCGGCGTGTTGTCCCTTGGATAGAAGTAAATCACCACCTTCTTCCCCTTGAAATCCTTCAAGCTGACCTTGCTGCCTTCGCTGTCCTCCAGCGTAAAATCCGGAGCCTTTGTTCCAACTTCCAGCATTTTATGATCCCCCTTTGTTTATTAGTCGTACAGATCCAGATGATATATCTCGGTGTACTTCTGCTTGCCTTCAACCCTCTCGGATCTCATGAGGCTTATCTTTTCCACCTTCATCCTTGCTTTCATTTCAGCAATCTCCCTGGAGAACTCCTCCAGGTCAAAATCCATTTCAAAGACCACGTTCCTCCCAAGAGTGAGATGAGGCGTGTACTCCCTCTTGTCAATTTCAAAGCCGGCTGACCTGAGCGACTCTGAGAGCTGCCAGTTGATGGACCTGAGCATGGAGTTCCTCCTCAGGCCCACGAAGTAGGTTTCCCTTCCGCCTCGGCTGAATTTGCCTATCTTTTTGAACTTAAGCTCAAAGGACTTGGCTGAAAGCTGATCCATAGCCTGCTTGACCGCCTCAACATTCTCGGTTTGGCCGATGAAAACCACTGTGAGGTGCATGTTCCCGGGCTCAGGGAACCTTCCCCTGACGGAATGCTTCTTTATCTCCTCCACCTTTTTATGGAACATTTCCGCCAGTTCACCCTCAATGTTAATCGATATGAAAAGCCTCATGCCTGTACCTTCCCTTTTCTTTTCCGCGGCCGGTTTCCCTTCCCTGCGGGGTGCCTTCGCTGCTTTGTGAGCCGCTTCATCCCAGGGGACGCTCTCCACCCCCGGGGACAGCTCTGCCTCCCTACACATTCCCCATGTATACATTGTTCAGATACCTGCTTGCGATGTTCTCAAGCTCAGACAATGTCTTGATCGGTGTCATAGGCCTGTCCTGCATCATGTACCTTGGGAAGAACCTGCTGAGATGGAGAGGGATGTCCGGAGATACTGATGCCAGCCACTTCGCCATCTCCTCCATCTCCTCAGGGGAATCGTTGAGCCCTGGTATGACCAGGGTGGTGACCTCCACATGGCACTTGCCCGCGGCAAGACGGATCGTGTTCTTTACGCTCTCAAGCCGCCCTTTCACCACGTCCCTGTAGAAGCCCTCGCTGTAGCCCTTCAGGTCGATGTTCATGGCATCGATGTAGGGCAGCAGGTTCTCCAGCGGTTCGGGATTTATGAAGCCGTTCGTGACCAGGACATTTACGAGCCCCTTCTCCTTTGCCAGCCTTGCGGTCTCGTACACGTACTCGTACCAGATGGTAGGCTCGTTGTAGGTGTATGCGATGCCTATGTTCCCCTGCTCCATGAGGCTGAGCGCCTTGGAGACAAGCTGCCCGCTGGTTATCGCAGAGGTCTCAACCTTTTCAGGCTCAGCCCTTGCTATGCTGTAGTTCTGGCAGAACGGGCACCTGAAATTGCAGCCGACAGAGCCTGCAGAAAGTATGAATGTTCCCGGGTGGAATTTGTACAGCGGCTTCTTCTCTATAGGGTCGAAAGCGATGGATGAGACTTTCTCGTATATAAGGGAATAAAGCACTCCGCCGATATTCTTTCTGACTCCGCATATGCCTGTTCTTCCCGGTGAAATCATGCAGTTGTGCGGGCAGAGCACGCATTTTGTACTGCCGTCGGGCTGCTTCTCATAGTACATTGCCTCCTTCAGGTTTTCCACTAAAAACACCTCCTGTTTATTTGAATCTTATTACCTCGAACCTTTCAAGCTCGAACTCCTCGCTGTCGCCGATACCGGCCTTCCTGAGCGCTATGTTAACCTGGTACGCAGGGTTGTCCACTCCTTCCAGGTTTGGGAGCAGCAGGCCCCTCCTGTATCCGGAAGTCACGATGACCCCGTACCTCTTGACGTCCAGCTCCTCAAGGCTCATTATCCTTTCAGGCTTTGCAAGCACGTCCACCGAATACCTTAGGAGATGGAGCTCCTCTTCGACCACAGCCTCGAAACGCGGGTCCATTGTTCCGGAGCTTATGGCGTTGGTTATTATCTCTTCTGCGATGTTCCCCTTTGCAGGTCCGATTGTTCCTATGCAGCCCCGGAGCTGCCCCTTTATCTTGAGGGAGACAAAGACGCCTGCCCTGCTTTTGAGCATCTCCTCCTCCACCCATTCCGGGATGTCAATCATCCTTTTTTCCTTGACGTAGGTTTCAAGGGATTCCTTAGCCAGCTTGACGTGGATGCTCTCCTCTGGCGGATCCACTTTAGCCACCAGGTAGCCTACGCCGTAAGGCCCTTCATAGGAATATACCTGATTCTCCAGCTTTTTACCGTCCATAGCCCCGAGCATCATTATTATGGATCTTGTGCCGCATTCGCCGGCGGCCTCCATCAGTTCGGCGTCCAGGTTGAGTATCCCTTCCACATCACCGGTTCTGATTTTATTCACAAGGAATTCGTCGTATTCCCTGCCTGCCGGATTGTATCCTGCCGGAGCGTCCATGGTGAGCCTGTGGGAAAGGTCTCCGCTTGCCACATAGACCACGTCCTCCTTCAGCTCCTTCACGGCCTCTGCAACGCATTTGCCGAACTCATAAAGTTCGCTGAAGGTCATGAACGGTGTCGATATGTGGACGACCTTGAACCCTGTGATCTCCTGGGAGATGAAATACAGCGGAACCAGCGCTCCGTGGTCTACCGCATCAGATATGCCGTACTGCTGCTTTATCCTGTTGCTCAGCCCGCCAGCGTTTATTCCGGCAAGCCTGGCCTTATCCGCGATCAGCCCCGCCAGCTCTAGGTTGTTGCTGAAGCTCATGCTTGTGCCCATGTCGCCGAATGCTGAAAAGTCCCCGTAAAGCTCCTCTTCGTCGGAAATATAGACGTAGTCCCTGAAGGCAGGAGCATGAGGCGACGATATTATTATGGTTCCCGGCTTGTCTTCAGCGATATCCCTTGCCGCTTTCTTGACAGCCTCTATTGTATTTCTTGCTTCCGCTTCCCTTCCCTTGCCGACGCCCGGCACTATGATAGGGGGATGAGGCATTATATAACTGTTCACTATTTTGCCCATAAATTTAACCTCCTTCTGCAACAGAATTATATTTACATGATACTACTAATAGTTTGAATTTTCAATCAACAACCTTCTCCGCCTCATTGACTTTTGACAGCGCCGCGATTATATTAAATGTAATGGGGGTGTTTTTAAATGACAAATGTCGAAAAAACGAAGGAAAATCTCTTCAAATGCAAATGCAAAGTGTGCCCGACCTACGAATTCACATGCAAGATGAAGTCCATACCCGGAAACCTTATCCTGATGATCAGCGACATGTCCGACAAGGTGCACGCCGAGACCATGTTCTGCGCCTTCGGAAAGAGCAGCTGCATAGAGGAAAAGAACGGCTGCCTCTGCCCTAAGTGCGAGGTCTACAAGAAATACGAACTGGATAAGATGTTCTTCTGCATTGAAGACGGCGAAAAATAAGGGGACTTGTCCCCTTTTTTCCAGCCCTGAAATTCGTGTATAATTTAAGTATAAATATATTGGGAACGGGTGATGAAAATGGGATTAGTTATCAAGACATTCCATATAAGGGATGTGGCATTCGGCGAAAAAAACGAAGTGGACTCGGCCGGTCTGCTCACCGTAAACAAGGACATCCTGGCCGATATCTGCAGCAATGAGCCGCTCATCGAGAAAATAGACATACAGATCATAAAGCCTCACGACCATGACAGGTTAACGAACGCCATACTCGACATATTCCCGATTTCCACAAAGGCACTAGGGAAAATCGGCGAGGGCATAACCCACACTCTGACCGGCGTATACGTAATGCTGACCGGTGTGGACAGCGGCGGTATGCAGCTCTCAAGGTACGGCGTATCCTACGGCCCTCTGAAGGAGCACCTCTGCTTCGGCCGCGCCGGAACTCCCGGCAGGAGCGACTTCATAATCTCCTTCGACGTCACCCTGGCGACGGGAGCCGGAAGCACAAGGCCGGGCCCGGCTGCTGCCCACAGGGCCTGCGACACCTACTGCAGCCTGTTCCGGGAAAGGATGAAGAAATTCAACGGCAGCAGCTGCACCGAGAGGCATGACTATAATCTTATAGAAAAACCAGGGGCGAAGCGGATCGCCATAGTGAAGCAGGTCCCAGGCCAGGGGGCCTTGTTCGACACGCAGCTCCTACCGACGGAACCCTCCGGCTTCCTCGGCGGAAGGTCCATCATAGACCTGGGAAACGTGCCCGTCATACTGACGCCGAACGAATACAGAGACGGCGCGCTTAGGGCGCTGTAAGGAGGATTATCATGGGAGTAAGCACTTCAACAAAAGAAACTACCCTTCACTACTTCAGGGATCCCCTGCTGGATGTCGTGTCAGCCGACAGGGACGTTGACCTTGCCGGCATCATCATAGCCGGTACCCCGCAGGACAACGAAAGCAAATATTTCCTGGGCGCCAGGGTCGCAGACTGGGCGGAGGCCATGAGGCTTGAAGGGGTGATTGTCACTCTGGAAGGCTGGGGAAACGACCACGTGGATTTTGCAAACACAATAGAAGAGTTGAGCAAAAGAGGAATATCGGTTTCCGGTCTCAGCTTCGTCGGGGGAGAAGGCTTTGTTGTGAGCAACAGATACATGGATGCCATAGTCGACTTCTGTAAATCTGAATCCGGTTATGAGTCCGGGCTCGTTGGCGAGAATACTGTTGACGAGCTTGATGCCAGAAAAGCCCTTGCGTACCTGAAACTCAAGATGAACAAAAGAAAACCGGAGGGAAGATAAAATGGCCAGCCAGATCCTTATTGGAAAAGGAAATAACGATGCATTCATCAATACAAACATGCTGAGCAGGCACGGCCTCATAGCAGGAGCCACCGGCACGGGAAAAACCGTCACCCTTAAGGTCATAGCCGAAGCCCTGAGCAACGAGGGCATACCTGTATTCCTGGCCGATGTAAAGGGCGACCTGGGAAGCCTGACGGAGGCAGGGCAGATGAACGATAAGCTTCAGGCCAGGCTTCAGGCCATGGACATCGGGGATTTCACCTTCCAGTCCTTCCCTGTTGAATTCTGGGATGTGCTGGAGGAAAAGGGGCTGCCGGTGAGGACCACCGTATCCGACATGGGTCCCGTTCTTCTTTCCCGGCTCCTGGGCCTCAACGACATACAGGAGGGCGTCCTGAACATAGCCTTCAAGCTGGCTGACGAAAAAGGCATGCTGCTGATCGACCTCAAGGACCTCAAGGCCATGTGCAACTATCTGGCAGACAACTCTTCAGAGCTCATGCGGGATTACGGCAACATAAGCAGGCAGACGGTAGGGGCCATAATGAGAAGCCTGATTGTAATAGAGGAACAGGGAGGGGACCTTTTCTTCGGCGAACCCGCCCTTAACATCCGGGACCTTATGAGGACAGACATCCGTGGGCGCGGCGTGATAAACATACTCGCGTCGGACAAGCTTTTCCTTATGCCCAAGCTTTACTCCACCTTCCTACTCTGGTTCCTCTCGGAGCTTTTCGAGGAGCTTCCCGAGGCCGGCGATCTGGAGAAGCCGAAGATCGTGTTCTTCTTCGACGAGGCCCACCTCCTGTTCGAAGACACCCCGGAGGTTCTTCTGGACCAGATCGAGATGATGGTCAAGCTTATCCGCTCCAAGGGCGTGGGCATTTTTTTCGTAACACAGAATCCTGCCGACATACCCGATCCCGTGCTGGCACAGCTGGGGAACAGGGTACAGCACGCCCTGAGGGCATATACGCCTAAGGAGCAGAAGGCTGTGAAGACTGCGGCTGAAACCTTCAGGCAGAAGGAAGGCCAGGATGTGGAGACGATGATAACCGAGCTCAAGGTTGGCGAAGCCCTCGTATCCACACTGGACGAGAACGGAATCCCGAGCTATGTGGACAGGGTGACAATCCTGCCGCCTAGATCGAAATTCGGCACCACCGATCCCGCTGTACTCAAGGGCATATTAAGCAGCTCCGCTCTGTACGGAAAATATGCCGGTACCCTGGACAGGGACTCCGCCAGCGAGATGCTCCAGTCGGAGAGCCTCAAAAGCAGCCGCAAAGAGGCCGAAGCGGCAGATGTGGAATACAGGAAAGCATTGGCGGAGGCAAAGAGGGAAAAAACAGAACCTGCCGGCTGGAGCCCCCTTCCTAAGATCGAATTGTCGCAAAGGGACATCAGAAACGGCATGCAGATAATAAAAGAAGGCCTGAAGATCACCAGAGGGATAATGGGCATATTGAAGAAGCGATGAAAAGGAGCTGCTGCAAAACCTTCATTTTGCAGCAGCTCCTTTTCACTTGCAGATGCTTCCCTATTCGCCCATCATTATTGAATGGACCTCAACGCCGTAGCGCCTGATCAGATCCTGCTTTGCCTGGTCGTAAGCTTCAGGCT
This sequence comes from Bacillota bacterium, assembly GCA_017861315.1. Classification (GTDB taxonomy): domain Bacteria; phylum Bacillota; class Clostridia; order Clostridiales; family Clostridiaceae; genus UBA699. The sequence continues at coordinate 12,035 of JAGFXP010000029.1, forward strand.
GTCCCTTTTCTGCGGTCCTGTCTATATAGTAGCGCGCAAGCTCGTCCGTTATTACATCAAGCAGCAGCTCAGCAAGGAGAAGCCGCGCCCCGTCCTTGAAGTGTCCTTGCCCGCTTACATATAGACGAACGGTAGGCGCCTCAGTGTTTATAAGTATAAGCCGCTCTTCAGGGCTGTATTCAGCTCTCACCATTTCATTGTTCAGGTTCCTCAGGTCATATCCCCTGAAGAGGCTTACCGTATTGCCCATGTTACCGGCCCCTGCGCGTTTCACTCCCGGATGGCCGTAGCCTTTGCCGGATGCATCCTCGGCGATCACTATCTCGCTGGTTGCGTTGTAGGCTCCGCAGCTCACCTTGATTCTCCCCTTGTCGCCTATCTCGTTTCCTGTCACTTCCCACTGGATCAGGCCGTCCTCCGGAAGTTCGGCTACCACCATTGCCTGCCTGTCCGGAACGGCGTCCATGCTGTCTGGAAGTTCGTATTCGAAAGTAAGGATATCCTGGTCTGCAAGCTGTGCCTTGTCAACGTAAACGCTCACCCTGAAAGGATGCGATACTTTCCTGTAATAAAAAGGTGTGCTGAACCTCAACACCTCCCCTGTGCCGAACCTGCTTCCGGGACCTGCCTGTACAACTATGCCCAGCTGGTCTGTGGCTATCTCGTTCATCTTCTTCAGGACCCTCTCTATCATCTCCGTAGTCCTCTTTGAAGTGCTTGCATGGTCGAAATGGCTGAGCCTCAGCTGTTCGTTCCTTACAAAGCTGCCGATCATCTTGCTGACCGAGTCGGAGAATGCCATTACAAAGGGATCCTTCATGTTAAGTCCGTCACGCTCGTCGCTGATTATAGGCATGCCCTTTGCCAGCATCTCGGAAAGGCTCGGGCAGCTGACCGAACCGTAAAGGTACTCTGTTCCCAGCTGGTTTTCAAACTGGAAGAACTGGCAGTCCAGGACTGCAGTGCCTGAAACGACCAGAAGCCCGTTGGTCCTCTCATTGCCCCTTAGAACCAGTTCCCTGTTCATCGCCTTTTTCAGCGTGATTTCGTATTCATAATTTTTGCCTTCAAATCCGAAGCTGCCGAGGTCATTCGGGCCAAGGAGCGTCTGGAATTCAGGCTCCTCGTAGCGAAGGGCCACGGAAGCCTCCAGCTTTGCCGCAGGATTGATGTTGGTGATCTCCACGCTGCGCCTGCTAAGGATGTCCCTTATATATATGTTGTTGGCGATTGTTTTGGTGAGCGAGCTGAAATATGGGATATTGGTAAGCGGGTTTTCCACCACGATGGTTACCCTCGTTCCGTTGCCGCCCTCAGGTATGTCAAGCCTCCTGTAGTCTGTATCCTTTACCTCTCTTCCCTTGTCCCAGTCATCGAAAAGGTATTCGCCGGTTTCTCCCCTGAAAAGGTCGATCCTTGCATACATGCCCTCGTAAATTGACTCTATCCAGCCATGCCCCAGTCCGTATACAGCCTGCTTCAAACCTCTTCCGAAGTACCCCCTGCCGCCTGTTTGACCCTGTGCCATAAGGCTGTGGGCGCCTCCATAGGAGAGCACGGATTTGATCCTGTCAAACCACATTCCCTCTGCATGGTCGGTCACCGTCAAAAGTGCGCCGCTCTGATGGCGTTCATATGTTATCAGCACCTTCCCGTCATGAATCATATCCTTCGATTCCAGCCTTGAATAGCTGTCATCCGAGTTTGTGATCAGCTCCACAAGGGCTTTCTCTATAGACGAAAACCTCCTCGAATCTATATCAATTACTCTCTGGTCTACCGGTAATGATGATATTGCCATTTCAACCATCCTCCCCTGATTCTATAAATGATTACATTTTACCATAATTTTCTGAAATTTTCATTATTTAAATTGGAGCCCGGGCTTTATAGCTTTCATGAATTCGTCCGGATACTCCTTGTCTATGAAGGCCTCAAGCCTGTTGGAAGGCGGAACTCCCACATGCCTTTCTGACTGCCTGCTGAATGCGGCAAAGGTTATGAACAGGTTGACAGACATGAGTATTATGAATATCCAGGTAACCACCCTCCCCAGCCTTTTGGGCAGGCTCTCGACGCTGCTGCAGATGAAAGGGTAGGCGTACCTGACTATGAAAAGCCCGAACAGCCCCCACACGACGGAAAGGTAGAGTGTCGTCCTGCCGTCTATGTTCAGCGCCTTGTCGTAATACTGCCAGGACACGAAACCGAAAAGAGTTTCCTGCAGCATGCTGCAGAGAAATTCATAGAAGCTGCCGATTATAGCCGCTGACAAATACATGAAGATGGCGCCCCGGCTCTTGAAAATCCTGGAATAAACCACCATGATCACGGCTCCGAAGCCGTAAATCTGACTGAATGGCCCGTACAGAAGGCCTTTGAATATAACAATCTCCCCATATTCCATGGAATATGCTATGCATTCAAGAACAAAACCTATGACGCTGAATACCACAAAAACCCAGAACAGCTTATATCCTATTTTCTTCATACTTCTTATGCCCTCCACACAATGTAATTATTTACTAATATTCGACTTCCGTCTGTTTTTTCCTTCAAAACCGGTGAAATATAATGCCATTGTAAAGCCCGGATTATGCTGATATACTTAATAATAATCGGATTTAGACGAGGAGGTCCTGGCATGGGCAAGATTAAGAAATTCCTGAAAAAGTTCGGCCCCGGTTTTGTAACGGGCGCTTCTGATGACGACCCTTCAGGCATCGGAACCTACTCGCAGACAGGCGCCATATTCGGCTACGGCCACCTTTGGCTGACGCCTTTCTCATATCCTTTCATGGTGGCAATTCAGGAAACCTGCGGCCGCATCGGCCTTGTCACCGGCAAAGGGCTCAGCTCGGTCCTCAAGCAATATTATCCTAAATGGATACTGTATCTGTCCGTCTCGCTCCTGCTGATTGCAAACACAATCAACATCGCAGCGGATCTTGGCGCTATGGCGGCTTCGGCGCAGATGATAGCCGGGCTTCCCTTCCAGTTCTGGATTGTTTTCATAAGCGTCTCCATCATTCTGCTCGAGATATTTGTGGACTACAGGCACTATTCGCGCATACTTAAATTTTTGTCCTTATCGCTTTTTGCATATTTCTTCACGGCTTTCATTTCCGGGCAGGACTGGCTCCTGGTGCTTAAGGACACATTTATCCCTTCCCTTAAGCTTAACGAGGAATCCATGCTGAACATAGTTGCCTTCCTGGGCACCTCCATATCTCCATACCTTTTCTTCTGGCAGACATCACAGGAGGTGGAAGAGGAGATAGTAAAGCAGGATTACAACATATACGACAGCATAGGCCCTGCGGTGACCAGGGAAGACATAAAGGACATGAGGATAGACACAGCAGTCGGAATGGGGTTTTCGCACCTTACCGCCTTCATGATCGTCCTGACCACCGCGGCTACGCTTCACATGAACGGCATAGTGGACATTGAGACAGCTCCCCAGGCAGCGCAGGCACTGCGTCCGTTTGCAGGAGACCTGGCCTACCTTGTTTTTGCAATGGGCATTCTGGGCACCGGCCTTCTGGGAGTTCCCATCCTTGCAGGCTCAAGCGCCTATGCCGTTGCAGAAGCTGCAAACTGGAAAAGAGGCCTCGGACTGAAGCTCAAGGAAGCGCCTCTCTTTTACAGCATCATCGCCCTCTCCACCCTGATCGGTCTCGCCATGAATTTCATCGGCATAAATCCTATGAAGGCCCTCTACTATGCAGCAGCGGTCAACGGCGTCATGGCCCCTCCCCTTATGGTAGTGATCCTTCTCATCGGGAGAAACGGAAAAGTCATGGGAGAACACAGGAGCGGAAAGCTGAGCCTGTTCTTCGGTATCCTGGGCACCCTTGTAATGGCAGTTGCAGCAGTGTTCCTGCTGTTCAACCTGTAGGTGAAGAGAATGAGCAGTGTAATTTTTCTCGTAGACATGAACTCCTTCTTCATAAGCTGTGAGATGACAAGGCACCCCGAAATCAAAGGGAAGCCCGCCGCCGTGGCGGGAGATCCTGCGACGCGGACGGGGATAATCCTCACGGCTAACTATGATGCGCGTAAATTCGGTGTCAAAACAACCATGCCAGTGCACCAGGCGCTGAAGCTGTGCCCTGATTTGGTCCTTCTTCCGCCGGACCACCGTTTCTACAGCGAGACATCGCGTCAGGTTATGGATATACTTTCAGGCTTCAGTCCGGTCGTCGAGGAGAACAGCATAGATGAAGCGTGGCTTGACATGACCGGCTGCGAAGGACTCTTCGGGGATCCGGCATCCTCTGCCGAGCTCATAATGAATACCCTTCAGACAGAGCTGGGCCTGCCCTGCTCCATCGGCATATCCGAAAACAAATTCCTTTCCAAAATGGCTTCCGAGATGAAGAAGCCCCTGGGGATAACGGAGCTCTGGAGAAAGGATATAGGCCAAAAGCTTTGGCCGCTTCCCGTGCAGTCGATGTACGGCGTTGGCAAGCAGACGGCCGGGAAGCTCAAAGCGATGGGTATCCATACCATCGGCGACCTTGCACGGTCAAACCGCGAAGCCCTTGTGAAAAAGCTGGGCAAGTCGGGAGCCGAGCTGCAGGCCCTGGCAAACGGCTTTGACGACAACCTGGTTCAATCCCATGCCCACGAAGCCGTCAAGTCTATCGGACGCTCGGTGACGCTAGCAGAGGATATTTCAGATCTCGAGAACGCCAGGAAAGTTCTCCTGAGGCTATCCGAGGAAGTTGGAAGGACAGCCCGAAAGCAGGCTGTCAAAGGCAGGACGGTCCAGATCAGCATCAAATACGCTGATTTCAGGACAATAACAAGGCAAGCCACTATCCCTGCCACCAGCCACACGAACGAGATATTTGAACAGGGCTATGAGCTGCTCAGGAAGAACTGGAACAGCAGGCAGCCGGTGCGCCTCCTGGGCATAAGCCTGAGCGGATTTGACAGCGGCCAGCCTGCCGAGCAGCTTTCGATGTTCGACTCCAACGCCGAGGATGCAGAAAGCGAGAAGCTCGTAAAGCTTGAAAACGCTCTCGACAGCCTTCGCGACAAATACGGCAAGTCCATCGTGAACAGGGCTGTGCTCATGAAAAAAGAAAGTGGATCCAGCAAATAAGCGGATCCACTTTCTCTTGTTTTATATTTTATTCAGAATCCTTGCTGTTGTCCATCCTCATGAATACCTTGATGAGTTCATTGACCACGAGAGGTACAAGTGCGAATCCGATTACCAGCAGCCAGTCTCTGACGCTCAGCGCGTGCACTTTGAACGCATCTGCCAGGAACGGCACTGAAATTACACCTATCTGGAGTATAAAGCCCACTATTATAGCCCCGATGAGAGCCTTGTTTGTGAACAGCCCTACCTGGAATATCGACTTTGTGGCGTTACGCATGCTCAATGAGTAGAACAGCTGTGATGCAGCCAGAACTACGAAGGCCATTGTCCTTGCATAGGTCAGAACCTCTTCAGGTATGTTTTTCGAACCCAGGCTGTAGCCGTACTCGCTGAGTCCGAAATAGAATGCCGCCAGCGTAAGTGCTCCTATCAGCAGACCGCCTATTATGGCCCTTGCCCCGGCGCCGTGGGCGAAGAAGCTCTCCTTAGGATTTCTAGGCTTCTGCTTCATGACATCCTTGTCGCCCGGATCTATTCCCAGTGCGATGGCTGGCAGCGAGTCTGTTATTAGATTGATCCATAATATCTGTGTTGGCAGCAGCGGAACCGGCCAGAAGAACAATATGGACAGGAATACGGTGACAACCTCGCCGAGGTTGCAGGATAGAAGGAATATTACAGCCTTCTTTATGTTGTTGTAAATATTTCTTCCTTCCTCTATGGCATGGACGATCGTTGAGAAGTTGTCGTCTGTGAGTATCATGTCGCTGGCGCCCTTTGCAACGTCAGTTCCAGTTATCCCCATCGCGACGCCTATATCCGCATATTTCAGGGACGGCGCGTCGTTGACCCCGTCGCCTGTCATTGAAACTATGTTTCCTTTCGCCTTGTACGCCTTGACTATCTTAACCTTGTGCTCCGGCGATACCCTGGCAAATACCCTGAAGTTGTCTATCTCATCAGCGAATTCAGCATCTGTCATATCGTCTATCTCGGAACCTGTGACACTCTGGTTTATTGACTTGGCTATGCCGAGCTCCTTTGCTATGGCGACCGCTGTGTTTTTATGGTCTCCCGTTATCATGATAGGAGTTATGCCGGCAGACTTTGCATGCCTTATGGAATCCCTGACCTCAAGCCTAGGCGGGTCTATCATTCCAACTAGCCCGATTACCGTAAGGTCCTTTTCCATATCCTCAGGGTCAATTACGCTGTCCGTATCTTTGTATGCTGCGCCCAGCACCCTCAGCGCATTGTCCGACATCTCCTCTGTTATGCTGAGCAATTTCCCCTTGAGCTCCGCTGTCAGAGGAACAACTTTCCCGTTTACGAGCGCACTGCTGCATATCTTGAGGATGTTGTCTATAGCACCCTTTGTGTGTACCCTGTAGCCGCCGCCCTCTACATTCAAGGTTGACATTAGCTTCCTGTCAGAGTCGAACGGCCTCTCTCCGACCCTTTTGTGAGCAGCATTCAGGCTTGGCTTAGTGAGGTTGTACCTGTTTCCAAGCACGACAAGCGCTACTTCAGTAGGGTCACCTGTGCTCTGTCCGTGCTCAAAGGTCGCATCGGAGCAGAGGACAAATGACTTTATCAGTTCCTTTTCGTCAGCGGTCGCGGCAAAGCCCTCTCCGGTATTCGGAACATCCTTCAGGTGTCCTAAAACATAGTGCTTAACGACCGTCATCTTGTTCTGGGTAAGAGTACCTGTCTTGTCCGAGCAGATGATGTTTACAGATCCCAGAGTCTCAACAGCCGGGAGCTTTTTTACTATGGCGTTTATCTTTGACATCTTGGTTACTCCTAGTGCCAGCACTATCGCAACGATGGCCGCAAGTCCCTCAGGTATGGCTGCCACGGCAAGGCTGATCGCTGTAAGAAACATCTCAAACAGGTCCCTTTTCTGTATAAGCGCTATTACGAATATGACTGCACAAATGCCTATCGCTATGAATCCGAGTATCCTTCCGAGCTCGTCCAGTCGCTTCTGGAGCGGTGTCATCTCTTCATTTTCCTCATCGAGTATCTGTGCTATCATGCCTATTTCTGTTTCCATGGCTGTTGCAGTAACAATTCCTTCGCCTCTTCCGTAGGTTGCAAGCGTCGACATGAACGCCATGTTTGACTTGTCTCCGATAGGAGTCTTAGGATCAATATGGATATCGGCAGCGTTTTTGTCGGACGGTACCGATTCTCCAGTAAGCGCTGATTCCTCTATCTGAAGGTTTGCACTTTCAATCAACCTCAAATCAGCAGGTATGTACCTGCCTGCATCAATAACCACAATGTCTCCCGGTACAAGCTCTTCCGAATTGATTTCCTGCACCTCTCCGTCGCGCCTTACCAAAGCCCTTGGCGTGGTCATTTTCTGCAGGGCTTCTATGGCTTTGCCTGCCTTATACTCCTGAAAAACACCTATTACTGCATTCAGGATTACAACCAGAAGGATGATCACTGCGTCTACATATTCTCCTATAGCAATCGTGATGACAGCAGCAGCAAGAAGAACATATATCAGCATATCCTTCATCTGTGCAAAGAACATAGCCACCAGGCTCTTCTGGGGCTTTCCTTTGAGCCTGTTTTCACCATACTGCTCAAGTCTCTTTGCAGCTTCCTCGCTGGTGAGTCCAAGTTCGCGGTCAACGTCTTGTTCTTCCAGAACCTCGTCTCTGGACATTGAAAACCACATAAAAAACACCTCTTTCAAATATATCGTCATATACTATGTTATAAGTTATTCGATACAATGTCAAGCCTTGTTTCTTCTCCTGTAATAGAAGACCATCAGGACAGCAGCGACCATGGCAAGTACTGCTCCGTAATAGAAGGGAGCTCGGTTGTCTATCCTGTCGTAGAGGAGCCCTGCTATGACGCTTGCAGGAAGCAGCGTGACCCCCAGCATGCAGTTGTACAGCCCCAGACCCGTGCCCCTCTTGTCCTCGTCGACGATATCCGAGACCATGGCTTTCTGCACTCCGTCCGTAGCCGCGCTGTATATGCCGTAAAAGGCGAAAAGAACTGCCATGGCTGCCGGGCTGCCCGCCTTGCCGAAGCCGAAATATATCGCTGCATAAACCGCATACCCGAATATTATGAGCCTTTCCCTGCCTATCCTGTCTGAGAGCATCCCTGCAGGAACTGAAAACAGCACTGAAACCGCATTGAAAACAAGGTACATTATCGGAATAAACGCATCGCTTACGCCTACATCGCTTGCCTTGACCAGAAGCAGTGCGTCAGTTGAATTGCCCAGTGTGAAAATGAATACGATGGCCAGGAAGAAATAATACTCCTTTGAAAAATCCTTAAGTCTTATTCTCCCTGCCATATCACGCTTGCTCTTTTTTGCCTCCTTGACAAACAAAATAACGTTAGCAAGTCCAAGGAGCCCAGGAATTGCAGCGATAAGGAACACCCGCCTGAAATCCCCGGGAAAAGCCAGCAGCACCGCTGCAGCTATGAGCGGTCCGGCGATGGCTCCGCTGTTGTCCATCGCTTTGTGAAAGCCGAAATTCTTCCCTCTGTCGCACTCGTTCGAAGAGCCCGCCACGAGGCTGTCCCTGGGAGCAGTCCTGATACCCTTGCCCACCCTTTCAGTGAATCTGACGCCTAAGACCTGCAGAGGAGATGTCACGAAAGCAAACATCGGCGAAAGCACTGCGGTGAAGGCGTAGCCAAGCACCATGAAAGGCTTGTTGCGTCCTATCTTGTCGCTCCACCATCCGGAAACCGCTTTCAGCAGTGAAGCCGTACTTTCAGCGACCCCCTCTATCAGCGACAGCTCAGTCTTGGAGGCACCCAGGCTTATCAAAAACATCGGCATTACTGCGTAGACCATTTTCGTGGTCGTGTCGGTCAGAAAGCTGGTGAGCCCGATGAAAAATACGTTTTTTTCTATTCCCATTATTTTTTTCCTCATTCAGCGTTATCCCCCTGTCTAAAAAAAATCTGCCTCCAGTTTCCCAGAAGCAGCTCTTGCCTACGTTCTTCCTTTGAAGCCGGATCCGCACTTGGGGCATTTTATTGAGACATTCCCCTTGTTTTTCGGCACTCTCAGTTTTTGTCCGCAGCTCGGACACTTGAAATATTTGTGAGTTTTCCTGTCCTTGAAGCGGGCTGCAAGCGGATTCCATTTTGAAAGGAATTTCTGGTTCTCACTAGTCCGCCTGCCCGCATTTTTAGACAGTGTCCTGTAGACGGCCAGCCCCAGCGCGATCGAGCTGAGGGCGGTTAAGCCCATCAGATTAGTTACGTTTCCAACCATGGACAGGGCGAAGGACAGCAGGCACAGTGCTACTGTCAGCTGATCCGGGCCGTACCTTCCCAGCATGAATTTTTGATACCAGTTCATTATTACACCTCTTTGACCGTCAGTTCTCTAATGCTGACAGCTTTCTTATTATTACGAATGAGATCAGGAACATCACAGGGCATATGGCCAGCTCCAGTCCCCTAGGTACTCCAGGGAACACCTGAAGGATGGAGCCTATTACAAATCCCAGGATTATGAGATATGTGGTGCGGCCGTGTTTGTTCATAGCGGTTTCAAGTATTTTAGTTGTCAGGACGACTCCCAGGAGCACTCCTCCCGCCAGCGGCAGGAGATATGAAAGCGAAAAATCGTCTATGGCCTTTATGGTCGACTCATACATTCCAAGGACCAGCAGCATGTATGACACGCTTATCCCCGGCAGAACAAGGGCGACGGCGGCAATGACGCCAGCAGCAACCAGCAGGACAACATAGATCATGCCTCTGTCCGGGTCCGTGACGAAAAGACCTGTCGGAAGAACAGCGAACATCCAGACTATTGCCGTTCCAATAAGTATGCAGACCAGGTCTCTGAGTTTAAACTTCCTTACGCCGGCCTTTCCGAAGATCATAGGCACACTTCCGGCCACTGCCCCCATGAAAAAGTACATCATGGGCATATTCCAGTTTTCAGTCGCATAGAGAAGGGGTTTTGCAAACAGAAGGATGCCTATGGCTCCGCCAATGCAGAAGGTTCCCAACAGCCATGCGCTCTCCTTCTTATGGCTGAAGAAGGAGCTCACAGCCTTGACCAGCTCGTCATAAATCCCAAGGATCATTGCCATGGTTGCCCCGCTTACTCCGGGAACAAGCATGGAGCCTCCTACAATAATGCCTTTAATAATATCGATAATTGTGTGCTTTTTCATTTAGTCCTCCTAGTCTATGTACTTCATCACAAAAATGAGCATTTTCTCTTTTTCAAGCTCCCTGTCCACGTCAAGCCTGCCTAGGCCGTCGCATAATGACAGCAGGGCTATCTCCCCGGGATCCACCTCTTTTTTCATCGTTTCGATGTCTGCATAAGGCATGCCCTTGAGAGCAAAAAGCGGCTGCATATGCCATCTGGCGAGTGAAGCAACAGCATCTATCAGACGTTTGTCGTCGGTAAGCTCCATAAGAAAACGCCTTGAATAATCGGCTCCAACCTTATCGTGGCTGTACGATGTTATTTTGCCGTCTTTGTTCTCAGTTGTCGCCGGTTTCCCAATGTCGTGCAGAAGAGCCGCCCACATGAACGCCTCAGGGTACCTGCTTCTGTGCTTAAATTTGGACGCTTCGTCCAGCACCAGCAGCACGTGGTTCCACACGTTCCCTTCAGGGTGGTGAACGGAAGGCTGCTCGGTCTCCCTCATGCTGCGCAGCAGGCTCAGCGGGTATTTCATGAACTCGGGCTCGTTTATTAAATTATTGAAGTAAACGGAAGGCTTCTCATCCTTCATAAGATGATCTGTCATTTCCATGTACAGCATTTTCCTGTCCATCTGCGTCTCCATTCTGCATTTTCATCTAACCTTTATTATACACAAAAACAGACAGAAAAACAGCAACCTTTATCTGGCTGCTGTTTCTCATATAATCAGAATGTCATGAATGCTTATTTGAAGTCCTCAATGCAGTCTGCTATTGCCGCCCCTGGCGGCACTATCGGATACACATTGTCGTCGTTGAGAATCTTGCATTCTATGAAAACCGGCTTCTTGCCAAATTCACATTTGCCGAGTGTTTCTCTCAGGTCAGCCATCGTTTCTACCGAATGTCCTTCTATGCCGTAAGCTCCGGCCAGCTTTACATAGTCCAGTCTGTCATCCACATCCGTTTCGGAGTACCTTCTGCCGCTGAACATTTTCTGCCACTGCCTTACCATTCCCAGTGCGTTGTTGTTGATGAGAAGGATCGTAACCGGAACATCATACCTTGCAACCGTGGCCAGCTCGTTGTTGTTCATCCTGTAGCTTCCGTCCCCTGTAACCAGAAGGACCTGCTTGCCCACATTGCCTACCTTGGCGCCTATTGCAGCTCCCAAGCCGAAGCCCATGGTTCCCAGCCCGCCAGAAGTTATGAAGGCTCCGGGGAAATCGAACTTCCAGTACTGGGCTGTCCACATCTGATGCTGTCCCACGTCGGTTGCAACGACCGTATCCCGTCCAAGCCTGTCGCAGAAGGCATCCAGTATGTTTTTCGAATCAAACTGCTCTTTGTCAGCGTTGTCCGGCTTCCTCCATTTTTTGATCTGCTCTTTCCATTCGCCATTGCTCTTTTTATCAACATTTTCGATAAGCTCCGGCAGCAGTTTTTTGAAATCCCCTATCAGCGAAACGTCGACACTGATATTTTTCGATATTTCCGTTACGTCGGCATCAACGTGTATGATCTTCGCGTTAGGGGCAAAGCTTTCCGCCTTGCTTACAACCCTGTCGCTGAACCTTGCTCCTATTGCGATGAGCAGGTCGCAGTTTGTGACTGCCCTGTTGCAGTGTCTGAACCCGTGCATTCCGACCATGCCGAGATTCAGTTCATTATCGTAAGGCATATTGCCAAGCCCCATCATGCTGCTCACAACAGGTATGTCTGCTTTCTCCGCAAATTCCACAAGTTCCCTTGAAGTGCCTGAGATTTTGACGCCTCCGCCTGCATATATAACAGGCTTCCTGCTTTGGTTTATCATCTCCGCAGCAGTCATCAGATCTGCTTTCTCATATCTGTTTTTGATCTCATCCTTAAAGCTGTCGATTGTTTTTCCCTCATATTGCCCTTCTGTTAGGAAGATGTTCTTTGGAATATCTATGAGGACCGGTCCGGGTCTTCCGGACTGCGCCACCCTGAAGGCTTCTCGTATGACATCGGCAAGCTGGTCTACATTCCTCACCAGATAGTTATGCTTCGTGACTGACAGGGTTATTCCCGTTATGTCGATCTCCTGAAAACTGTCCTTCCCTAGCAAAGGCACTCCGACCTGTCCCGTAATAACCACCAGCGGGACTGAATCCATGAAAGCTGTTGCTAAGCCGGTTACCGTGTTTGTTGCTCCGGGGCCGGAGGTTGCAAAGCAAACCCCCACCTTTCCTGTGCTTCTGGCGTATCCGTCGGCGGCATGCACCGCACCCTGCTCATGAGCTGTTCTTATATGGCTTAAACGATGCTCGTCATATAATGCATCATATAAAGGGATAACCGCTCCTCCCGGATACCCGAAAACTGTCTCTACTCCCTGTTCTATTAAACATGCTAATGTGATCTGTGCACCGTTCATAATTTCCTCCTACTTTCTCTTCTTTACCCAAGGCATCATTTTTCTCAGTTCTTCCCCTACTGTTTCTATCTGCTCGGTTTTTTCCTTGTTTCTTACTGCATTGAAGTATGGTCTG
>JAGFXP010000056.1 GCA_017861315.1 Bacillota bacterium
AAGGGCAAGAAGGGCGCCTTCGAAGGCTCCTACATCAAGCCGGCATATTTCGATGTGGAAATAGAGCCTGAGGGGGAGTGGTCCCTTGACACGGACAGAGGGGCAACCCTGTTCCTGTATATTATTCAGGGCTCGGGGCTTTTCGAACCTTCGGGAGGCACTCTGTATCAAGAAAAGCAGGCTGTCCTGTTCAACGACGGAGACAAGTTGTGGGTCAAGGCGGGAGACAGCGGGATTAGGTTCCTGCTGCTGGAAGCAAGGCCGCTTAAGGAACCAATCGCATGGGGAGGGCCTATCGTGATGAACACCAAGGAGGAGCTGGACAGGGCGTTCCAGGAACTCGACAGCAACACATTCATAAAGAAATAGATTTTGGGGCGGATTTGTTGAAATCCGTCCTTTTAATATGAATAAATATGTATTATAATGGTTAATAATAAAAAATATTAGGGAAAGCTGTGTGAAAAGAATGAGCAAATATTGGAGCAAACTCGCTGCAAGGCTGGAACCATATGTGCCAGGAGAGCAGCTCAAGGACAAGAAATACATTAAACTTAACACTAATGAAAATCCATACCCGCCTTCGCCTAAGGCGCTGGAGGCGATTAAGGCAGCAGCGGACGGAAGCCTCAAGCTGTATCCGGACCCTCTGGCGGCTGATCTCAGGAGCACCCTGGCGGAGCATTACGGACTGAAGAGCAGCCAGGTTTTTGTCGGCAACGGTTCGGACGAGGTTCTTGCATTTTCGTTCATGGCGTTTTTCAATGCGGAAGAAGAAGTGCTTTTCCCGGACGTGACCTACAGCTTCTATCCGGTCTATGCGAACATATTCAATATAAGCTACAGGCTCGTGCCGCTGGCGGAGGATTTCAGCCTGCCCGTCGAGGGGTTCTTCAATGCTGAAGGCGGAGTGATAATCCCTAATCCCAATGCTCCAACTGCAAGGGCGATATCCTCAAAGGATATCGAGATGATCCTGGTCAACAACAAGGACAAGGTAGTGATAGTCGACGAAGCCTACGTGGACTTCGGAGCTGAATCCGTAGTGGAGCTGGTAGACAAGCACGAGAACCTCCTGGTTGTGCAGACTCTTTCAAAATCCAGATCCCTCGCAGGTCTCAGGGTCGGCTGGGCATTCGGCCAGGAGGACCTTATAGACGGACTGACAAGGGTTAAGGATTCCATCAACTCATACACCCTGGACAGGCTGGCGCTTATCGGAGCCGCGGAAGCGATAAAGGACGAGGATTATTTCCAGGAAACAAGGGAAAGGATCATGGCCACCAGGGAAAGGATAACCGCGAGCCTCGAAAACCTTGGCTTCAAGGTGATACCTTCAAAAGCCAACTTCATTTTCATCACCCACGAGAACACCCCTGCGGAGGACATATTCAAGAGGCTCAGGGAAGAGGGCGTGCTTGTAAGGTACTTCAATAAGCCGGGAATAGACAACTACCTCAGGGTTAGCATAGGCACAGATGAAGAGATGGACGCCATGATAGAAAAACTTCTCATTGTACTATAGTATCATTGGATTAAGGGACGCAGCATGCTGCGTCTTTTTTTGTTGACTTCCCCGTACGGCGGGTGTAATATCAAGGTATAATAATACCCCCACGGGGGGGTAGGGGGGATGAGCCGTGAACCAGGAAAAAAAAGATGCCGTAAAGGCGCTGAAAATATCAAAGGGGCAGATCGAGGCTGTCATTAAGATGATCGAGGACGGGCGCTACTGCGTCGACATATCAAACCAGATAATCGCAGCGCAGTCGCTGCTGAAGAAGGCAAACCTGCTCATCCTGAGGCAGCATCTGAACCACTGCGTAGCCGACGCCCTGAGGAACGAAAACGGGGAAGAGAAGATAGAGGAGATAATCGGGATACTCAACAAGATGGGAGGGAAATAGTATGGCAATGAAGACTTTCAGGATAGAGGGCATGACCTGCGCCGCCTGTGCAAAGGCGGTGGAGAGGGCTGCTAAAAAGCTGGACGGAGTGGAGGAAGCAAGCGTAAACCTGGCAACCGAAAAGCTGAGCATAAGCTTCGACGAGGCGAAGGTCGCAGTAGAGGACATACAGAAGGCTGTGGAGAAAGCAGGCTACAAGGCCAGCATCGAAGCGCTGACCAGGAGCTTCAGGATAGAGGGCATGACCTGCGCCGCCTGTGCAAAAGCCATCGAAAAGGCAACAAGGAAGCTGGACGGAGTAATAGATTCGAATGTCAACCTTGCAACGGAAAAGCTGACAATAACATACGAACCGTCCAAGGTCAGGTTCCCGGATATAAGGAAAGCGGTGGAAAAAGCCGGCTACAGGGTGTTCGAGGAGGAGCAGGCCGCGGACGCAGACAAGGAGCTGAAGGAAAACGAGGCCAGGAGCCTGTGGAGAAAATTCCTGTTCTCAGCGATATTCACAGTCCCTCTCCTGTATGTGGCCATGGGGCACATGATAGGGCTGCCGCTTCCGGAGATGATCGATCCGATGATGAATCCGAAGAATTTCGCCATGCTTCAGCTGCTGCTGGTGCTGCCGGTAGTAGTCATGGGGAGCAGGTTCTACATTGTAGGTTTCAGGACGCTGGCTAAGAGAAGCCCGAACATGGACTCGCTCATTGCCATCGGAACCTCCGCCGCATTCCTGTACGGCCTGTTTGCTGTCTACAAGATATTCACAGGTGATGCGGGCTACGCACATGACATGTATTTTGAATCGGCTGGCGTAATACTGACGCTTGTGACCCTGGGGAAATATTTCGAGTCGGTATCCAAGGGCAAAAGCTCCGAGGCCATAAAGAAGCTCATGGGCCTCTCGCCAAAAACCGCCAGGATTATAGTCTCGGGCGAAGAGAAGGAGATCAGCCTGGAGGAAGTCGAAGTCGGTGACATGATAGTTGTAAGGCCCGGTGAAAAGCTGCCCGTCGACGGGCAGGTCGCGATCGGCACGACCTCTGTGGACGAATCCATGCTGACAGGAGAGAGCATACCGGTTGAAAAGAATCCCGGCGACATGGTGATAGGAGCCAGCATAAACAAGAACGGGAACATCACGTACAAGGCTACGAAGGTCGGAAAGGACACAACCCTTGCTCAGATAATAAGGCTGGTTGAGGAAGCGCAGGGATCAAAGGCACCGATAGCCAAGCTGGCTGACACGATAGCCGGATATTTCGTTCCTGTGGTCATCGCACTGGCTTTGATCTCAGGGATAGCCTGGTACCTGGGCGGTGAAACGGCCCTTTTCGGACTGACAATATTCATATCAGTCATGGTAATAGCTTGTCCCTGCGCACTTGGCCTGGCCACGCCTACCGCAATCATGGTAGGCACTGGAAAAGGGGCAGAGTACGGAGTGCTCATAAAAAGCGGAACGGCCCTGGAGACAGCTCACAAGATACAGACAGCCGTCCTCGACAAGACAGGCACCATAACGGAAGGAAAGCCTGTCGTGACCGACATCCTGACATTCCACGGGTTCGGGGAGGAGTATCTGCTGCAGGCTGCGGCCTCCGCCGAGAAGGGCTCCGAGCACCCCCTGGGCGAAGCCATTGTGAAGGCGGCACAGGACAGGAAGCTTGAGCTGAAGCCGGTCAGCGGCTTCAAGGCCATACCGGGGCGCGGCATAGAGGTGAGCATAGATGGAAAAGCCATAATAATGGGGAATAAAAAGCTGATGGATGAGAGAGCCGTGAACGTGGATGAAAAGTGGGAGCTCTCCCAGAAGCTTGCCGGAGAAGGCAAGACGCCTATGTACATCTCGGCCGAAGGCAGCCTTGCAGGCATAATCGCGGTTGCGGACACGGTCAAGGAGAACAGCAGGAAAGCCGTAGCGGGACTAAAGGAAATGGGTATCGAGGTAGTCATGATTTCAGGCGACAACAAGAGAACTGCCGACGCCATAGCGAGGCAGGTGGGAATTGACAGGGTGCTTGCGGATGTGCTGCCCGAGAACAAGGCGGAGGAGATAAAGAAGCTTCAGGCCGAGGGCAAAAAGGTTGCAATGGTTGGCGACGGAATCAACGATGCGCCGGCACTGGCCCAGGCGGATGTAGGCATAGCCATAGGCTCCGGAACGGACGTTGCGATAGAGTCCGCAGACATAGTCCTCATGAGGGGCGATCTGATGGATGTGCTTACGGCAATAGACCTCAGCAAGAAGACGATCAGGAACATCAAGCAGAATCTTTTCTGGGCTTTCGGATACAACGTTGTGGGCATTCCCGTGGCCATGGGACTGCTCCACCTGTTCGGGGGACCGCTCCTGAACCCGATGATAGCAGGGGCTGCCATGAGCTTCAGCTCTGTCTCGGTAGTCACAAACGCACTGAGGCTGAAGGGCTTCAGGCCTTCAAAATAAGATGAAGGAGCTGGAAACAGCTCCTTTTCTTTGCGTTTCCTTATTGCATGAGCGTGTGGTGGAGGCTCATGAACTCATCCTCGGGATCCAGCTCGCGGGCCTTGTCCAGATAGAAACGGGCCTTCTTTTTGTATCCCAGATCATTGCAGGCGCAGGCAGCGCCAAAGTAGGCCTCAGCCTCGCCGGGCTCCATGCTGATCCCGCGCTTGTACATCTCAAGGGACTCGCTGTGGCAGCCGCATTCCGAAAGCAGGCTGGCCTTGTCGCAGACGGCATCGTAGAAATCCGGCTTCAGGGCTATCGCCTTGTCGTAATAATCCAGCGATTCATCCACCCTGCCCAGGTGGGAGAGAAGAAACGCCTTGATGGCGCACAGGAAAGGGTCGCCAGAGCTTATCCCCATGAGCTTTTCGCAGTAAACCAGGGATTCATCGAATTCCCCCGTCTCGTAGTGCAGGTTCATGAGATCGCTGCAGGCCCTGAAGCTTTCGGGGACGAAGCTCAGGTATGTCTTTATGCATTCCTCGGCTTCATCCATTTCCATCATCTCCATCAGGGCCTCCGCTTTGACAAGGTATGCCTCTGCAAATCCCGGGTCAAGCCTTATGGCTTCCTCGAACAGCCCGAAGGCCTCGTCTATATGGTTCTCCTCGAACAGCTGCTGCCCTTTTATCAGCAGGCTGGCTGCATCTCTATTAAATGGCATCTCAAACTCCCCTTTGCTATTTTTTTTTATAATTATGGACAGAATCGCAGGATATATACATCCTATCTGAAGGATTCGAGAAAATGCCTTCCCGCGGGTGAAAGATGCTTGTCTATCCATATTATGGAGGTCCCCGTTTCCAGCGAGGGCTCGGCTATCTCCCTGTAGTCCAGGTTCAGCCCGGGTATCGCATCCACCCAGTCCCTGGGTATAATGGCTATGCCCATTCCGGTCATTGCATAAAGGAGTATTGATTTCGTATCATCGATCTTGCACAGGACCCTTGGCTCGAAGCCCTTCGACCAGAAAGCCTCCCGGATTATCTGCTCGTACCGCCTGTGCACCAGCAGAGGGCTGCCAGAAATCCTGGAGAGCTCAATTACGGACTCCCCGCCATTGAAGAAATCGGGCTTTCCCGTGACGGCCACCATGGGTGAAGGCTGCAGGTTTATGGAGTCAAAGGTCTTTGAGGTCATGGGGATCCTTATTATACCTATCTCTATCATACCTCTCTCAAGCAGTTCGGTTATCTCGTCGGAACCGCATTCCCTTATTTCGAAATTGACCTCGGGATATCTCCTGTTGAATTCCTGGATGCGGCCGGGCAGAAGCTGGTCCCCGGAGGTCTGGATGGTACCTATGGACAGGGTGCCTATTATCCCCGACTTGAAATCCTTCAGCTCCCTCGTAGCGGAATCCATCAGCTCGATCATCTGCCTGGACCTGTGGTACAGCCTTTCGCCGGCCTCTGTCAGCCTGAACCGTCTGGTGCTACGCTCTACAAGGCTGACCTCCAGCTCCTCCTCGAGGGCTTTCAGGAGATGGCTGAGGTGCGGCTGGGCAATGTGGAGCCTGGCAGAAGCTCTCGTAAGGTTTTTCTCCTCGCAGATAACATTGAAGTAGGAAAGCTGCTTGATATCCATTCTAAGATCATCCTCCATTAATCATACGTTTTTATGTATGAAAGACATATATTTTTGATATTTTTCTTATAAATAAACCTTTGCTATAATCATACTTAAGGCGGTTGCCATAGTCAAGGTGAACCGCATGCAATCGGGGGTGGAATTATATGTATTTGATGATGGCTTTCGGCATGACGTTTTTGCTGTTGATGTTGAGCGTGCAGCAAGGCGTGTTTATTGGATATGCTCTGACGGCGGGGCTGCTTATGTTCTCGGCCTTGGCGGTAAAAAGAGGGAACAGGCTTTCTGCAGTGCTGGGTTCAATGATGAACGGAGGCAGGAAGTCCCTCGTCGTCATCCGCATTTTTGTCCTCATAGGTGTGGTGATAGCTGCATGGATGGAAGCCGGCACTGTACCGGCCATAGTCTACTACGGGCTTGAACTCCTGAGCCCGGAAACCTTTGTCCTTGCAGCCTTCATAATAAGCGCTTTCGTATCCTTCCTCATCGGGAGCTCCGTGGGCACCTCGGGCACTATCGGGATAGCGCTGATACTTATAGCCAGGAGCGGGGGAGTCAATACGGCGGCGGCAGCGGGAGCTGTAATCGCAGGCGCCTATTTCGGGGACAGATGTTCACCCATGTCCTCCAGCGCGAATCTTGTATCCGCCGTCACAAAGACGGACATCTACGTCAATGTTAAAAACATGTTCAGGACATGCGTGTTCCCGCTTATGATCACCCTTGTGTTCTATTTCATAGTGTCGGCGATGTTCCCGCTGAACGCTTCAGACAATGCAATAGGCGAAGAGATTTTCAGCAGCTTCTATGTCGGGCTGCCGGTCATGCTTCCCGCACTCATAATAATCGTCTTCTCGATATTCAGGGTCAACGTCAAATATTCCATGCTTTTCAGCATAATAGCGGCGATACTGCTGGGACTTGTTTTCCAGGGTGAGACGCTTAAGGCCTCGGCGGGCTATGTCATATTCGGATATTCCATGGACATCTCAGATCCCCTGTATCCCATAATCAGGGGAGGCGGTGCAGTCTCAATGGTCAGGACCAGCATCATACTCTTTATTGCATCGGCTCTGGCGGGCCTGATAGGGGATACAAAAATGCTGAACATCGTGGAAGCTGTGACTGAAAAGGCGAATTCCAGGTATGAGATCTTCAGGAATGTCCTTGTCACGAGCCTTTTCACATCGGCCATAGGCTGCTGCCAGGCATTCACCGTTATGATGACGGACGTGCTGAATGCAAAGGCCTACGACAGGAACAACCTTGACGGATATTCAAGGGCTGTGGACCTTGAGAACACCAGCGTGCTTGTATCCGCTCTCATCCCGTGGAACCTCTCACTTCTGCTACCCATGACTATCCTGGGAGCTGATTACAGCTGCCTGCCCTACCTGGCATACATTTATATACTTCCTGCGTGGAATCTCATATATTTGTGGGCCAAAGAGAAATTGCCGTATGGTATAATTAAGCTATATTCAAAATAGAGGGGGATTAACATGGGGAGCAAAGTTTTGGAAAAGTACCTTTCAGAGAATCTTGAAAACCTGAAGAGCAGGGGTCTGTATAGCGTGATAGACACTCTCGAGGGTGCAAACGGTCCTTTGATAGCCATCAACGGGAGGCAGCTCATAAACCTGTCGTCGAACAACTACCTGGGGCTGGCCACAGATCCGAGGGTGGTGGAAGCCACCATCTCGGCAACAAGGCTGTACGGCGCAGGCGCCGGGGCTGTCAGGACAATAAACGGGACGCTGGGAATCCACGACGAGCTCGAGACAAAGCTGGCGGATTTCAAGCACACCGAGGCTGCGCTGACCTTCCAGTCAGGCTTCAACTGCAACATGGGTGCCATAGCGGCGGTGATGGACAAGAACGATGCAATACTTTCGGATGAGCTCAACCATGCATCCATCATAGACGGCTGCAGACTGTCCGGTGCCTCCGTGATAAGGTACGGACATTCCGACATGCAGGACCTCAGGACGAAAGCGGAGGACGCCAAGAACAGCGGGAAATACAACAAGATAATGGTGATCACGGACGGCGTATTCTCAATGGACGGAGATATTGCAAAGCTGCCCGAAATCGTAGAGATCGCCGAGGAGCTTGACCTCATAACATACGTGGATGACGCCCACGGCTCAGGCGTGCTCGGAGGGGGAGCGGGAACCGTTGCCCACTTCGGTCTTTCCGACAGGATAGATTTCCAGATAGGGACACTTTCAAAGGCGATAGGCGTTGTCGGAGGATACGTTGCAGGCACAAGGCAGCTCGTCGACTGGCTCAAGGTAAGGGCCAGGCCGTTCCTTTTCTCGACAGCCATGACGCCGGGTGCGGCGGGCGGATGCCTCGAAGCCCTCAGGATACTGTCGGAGAGCAAGGAACTCAACGACACACTGTGGCAGAACGGAAGGTATCTGAAGAAGAAGCTTAAGGAGCTAGGCTTCGACATAGGCAAAAGCGAGACGCCGATAACGCCTTGCATCATAGGGGACGAATCAAAAGCCCAGAAATTCAGCAGGGAGCTCTACCTGGAAGGCGTATACGCCAAAGCCCTTGTTTTCCCGACGGTCCCTTCCGGAACGGCCAGGATAAGAAACATGCCGACGGCAGCCCACAGCATAGACATGCTGGATCAGGCGCTGGGTGTCTACGAAAAAGCAGGGAAGAGGATGGGGATAATATGATGGAGCACATGCTGATAACAAAAAAGCCTCAGGAGTTAATAGACATAACGGAGACCGTAAGGAAGGAAGTTGAGAAAAGCGGAGTGTCGGAGGGCATGGCTTACGTCTTCGTTCCGCACACCACTGCCGGGGTAACTATAAACGAGAATGCGGACCCTGACGTGACTGCAGACATAATAGCGGGCTTGAACAAAGTGATCCCCGTCATAGGGAACTACAGGCATGTGGAGGGCAACTCTCACGCACACATCAAATCATCGCTTATGGGAGCATCCTGCTGTGTTATGGTAGAGAACGGCATGCTCAAGCTGGGGACCTGGCAGGCCATATACTTCTGCGAGTTCGACGGCCCAAGGCACAGGAAATTCTACATAAGGGTAGTGTAGGTTTTGGCCATGGAGATACTGGACATATACAACGAGGATAGGGAGAGGACAGGAAGGACCCACGTCAGGGGCAAAACGGTGAGGGAAGGGGACTTCATCCTGGTGGTCCATGTCTGGATAATGAACAGCAGCGGCGAGTTCCTTATCCAGAAGAGGCAGCCCTGGAAAAAGCTGTTTCCCGGAATGTGGGACTGCGCCGTGGCAGGGGCGGCCCATGCCGGTGACAGCAGCGAAGCCGCAGCTGTCAGGGAGGCCAGGGAAGAGCTGGAGCTTGAACTGGACATGGCGAGCGCCGAACTTGTATTCACAGACAAGTTCTCCTTCGGCTTTGACGACATATGGCTTGTGAGGCAGGACCTTGATATAGAAAGCCTCTGTTTGCAGGAGGAGGAAGTAGCCATGGTCAGGTGGGCCAGGCCGGACGAGATAAGGGAAATGGCTGAAAGGGAAGAATTCATAAAGTACTACTACCTGGAGAAGCTGCTGGGAATGGCGGAGCAGAAGAATGCGGAGGTGTGATTATGTTCGATGACAAGAACGGGCCGATAGAACATTACTCCTGGGGCAGTTTCATAGTCTTTGGTGAAGAGCAGGGCAAGGACATTTTTCTCTTCAAAAACAAGGTCAGGGACTGGAAAGAAAGGAAAGGGCACGAACTCAGCAAGGAAATGGTTAAGGATGTGTTCGGTACGGATGCCGACATCCTTATTATTGGGAACGGGGCGGACGGAGCCCTTGTCGTATCGCAGAAGATGGCGGACTATATCTTGGACCACGGCTTAAAAAAGGTTATAGTCCTGAAGACACCTGAGGCCTGCGCAGAGTACAACAGGCTGTACCGTGAAGGGGAAAAGGTGGCACTTCTGGCGCATGGAACGTGTTGAATTAGAAAACGCTATGTTTCACAGAAGTGAAACATAGCGTTTTATTAAGCTTATTTTCTAGTAAATGTTGAATTCCTTTGAGGTCCAGGCTTCGTTGAGGAAATCCTTGGCTAGTGTTGTCCATGCGTTCAAAGATTTCTCTATCTTCTCGTAGGACGTGCAGTATGCCAGCCTGAAATAGCCTGGGCAGCCGAAGGCTGAGCCTGGGACTATCAGGAGGTTGTACTTCTTTGCGGCAGCCGCAAATGCAACGTCGTCCGGAATCAGAGCCTTTACAAACAGATAGAATGCTCCTTCCGGTTTAGCGCAGCTGAACCCAAGGCTCACCAGGTGGTTGTACAGCAGGTCCCTGTTCATCTTGTAGAGATAGGTGTCGACCTCGGAGTCGAGGCATTTTGCGATTACCCTCTGGAAAAGGGACGGTGCGTTTACATAGCCGATCGTCCTTGTCGCAATGCTTAGGCTCATTGCCACATCGTCGGCATCCTCCATCTGGTTGGAGAAAGCAACGTAGCCGATGCGTTCGCCGGGCAGGGAAAGGGATTTGCTGTAGGAGTATACTATGAAGGAATTTTTGTAGTAGTTGAGCATGTAAGGGATCTTTATATCGTCGTATACGATCTCCCTGTACGGCTCGTCTGACACCATGAATATGCAGCTCCTGAACTGCTCCGATTTCCTTGTAAGAAGGTCTGCGATAGCTTTTATGGTTTCCTCCCTGTAAACAACTCCTGTAGGGTTGTTAGGGTTGTTGATGATTATGGCCTTTGTTTTAGGCGTTATCGCAGCTTCGATAGCGGCAAGGTCCGGCTGGAACGTCCCGGTCAGGGTAGGAACAATCACAAGCTTGCCGCCGTACGCCTCAACGTAATTCCTGTATTCGCCGAAAAACGGGGACAATGTTATTACTTCGTCATCCGGGTTGAGTATTGTCTTGAAGACGATGGTCAATCCGCCGGCTGCTCCGACAGACATGCAGATGTTCTTGAAGGTGAGGTCCAGACCGTGACTGTCGTTTATGTTCTTGGCGATGGCTTCCCTTACATCTTCGTAGCCCGCGTTGTTCATGTATCCGTGGACCAGGTTAGGTTTTTCGGTATCAAGTATCTCCTTGATAGCGATCTTTATGCTTTCGGGAGGCTCTGCATTGGGATTTCCGATGCTGAAATCAAACACGTTTTCTTCTCCGTAAATCTTCGACAGCCTTGCGCCTTCTTCGAACATCTGTCTTATCACTGAACTGCCGCTGACAGCCGCTTTCATCTTTTCTGATATCATTGGTTTTATACCTCCATTATTCTTTCATTTGAAATAATTATAGCATATTATCTTCTTTAATCAAATTAATCGAAATTTTCGAAATGATGAGGCCCCGGGTTTGCACTCCGGGGCCTTTCC
>JAGFXP010000030.1 GCA_017861315.1 Bacillota bacterium
CTGATTTCTCGTGTTTTTATGACTAGCCTTGTCTGTGTATTTTACTACAGAATCGGATATTCTTCAACTTCTGGCTATCATCTCTATCTCTATGTCTGCACCTAGCGGGAGCGCGGCCACTCCTATGGTCGTCCTGGCAGGGTATGGAGCCTTGAACTGCTTCTCGTAAACCTCATTCATCTCGCTGAAATTTTTCATGTCGGTCAGGAATACATTTACCTTCTGCACGTCGTCAGGTGTTAGCCCTGCAGCTTTCAGGACGTTGAAAAGGTTCTTGAAGCACTGCTCCGTCTGGGCCTTGATGCCGCCCTCCGCCAGCTTTCCTGTGGCCGAATCGATCGGCGTCTGCCCCCCTTTATTATTTACTAATCCTTAGCTTTCCCTGGAGACTTTCCAGTCTTCACATCACGGTAAGAAATGACCCTGCAGCCTTTTTTTGAAATCAGATCCTTTGTTCCCTGACTGCTTTTCGGGGTCTCCCCTCCTGAAGAACAGAAAAACAGCTCCACCTCTTTACCGCTTGGCAGCAGTTCCGCAATTGCATTGAAGGCCGGCGCTGGATAACCGCCCCAGACTGGGCAACCTATGACGATGCGGTCGAATAAGTTAAGGTCCTGGTCGATCTTTTTTATCTCTGATGCTTTGCGGTACTTTGCGTTCGGCGCGCCCTGTACGAACGTCGAGAAGAGGCTTCGGTCTTTTGTTTCCTCAACCCTGCAGAGTACCGCATCATTCTCTGCTGCAACGCGCTCCGCCTCTGCTTTTGTTGAACCTCCGAAACTGTAGTAAATCACTATCGTCTTCATACGTATTTCCCCCCTGTTATTTGTAGTAGGCAGGCTTGCAGATGATCTCGTTGATCTTCACATCGAATATCTTAGCGGCATGGGCAGGGGTTATTATCAATGCCGTGTCAGCACCGTTTGAGGAACCAGCTACAGCTATTACCGGCTCGCCGAAAGGTATGCAGCCGGCATCCAGCGCCATCACCGCAACCTCAACGCAAACCTTTGTGCCCTGTCCCAGCATCCTGAGCGACTGTGCTATGACCTCGACTGGGTTGATTCCGCCGAACACCTTGCTGATACCCCTCTCTGCGCCGCTTAGCACATGCGTGGTTGTGAGTACCCGGATGCCCCTTGCCTCAAGCTCAGCCCTGGCCTCGTCTGAAAGCTGGTTCTTCCCGTCCCCGCCTGTTCCGTAAGCGTAGGAAACCATAGTTACCTTGATCCCCTTGTCGTTCTCCAGCAGCCTTGCCGTAGCTCCGGATGAGGATGCAACGACTATGTTCCTTATCCCCCTCTCCTGCGCAGTGCTGAGAGCCAGCTCCGCTGCTGCCCCTGTGTTTTCGTTTCCCATATGCTTGAAATACATATCCATACCCCTCTCCTGATTATTTCTGGTATAATGAAGGCTTGCAGATAACCTCGTTGATCCTGACATCGAATATCTTCGCTGCATGGGCAGGCGTTACGATGAGAGCCGTATCCGCTCCACTGGAGGAACCAGCTACAGCCACCACCGGCTCGCCGAAAGGTATGCAGCCCGAATCCAGGGCCATTACCGATATCTCAACGCACACCTTTGTACCCTGTCCCAGCATCCTGAGCGACTGGGCTATGACCTCCACCGGGCTGATGCCTCCGAAAATCCTCCTGATGCCCCTCTCCGCTCCGCTGAGGACGTGGGTGGCAGTGAGCACCCTGATTCCCGCAGCCTCGAGCTCGGTTCTTGTCTCCTCTGCCAGCTCGTTCTCGCCGTCCGATGCAAAGCCGTAGGCGTGGCTGACCATCGTTATGCCTATGCCCTTGTCGTTCATGAGAAGCTTTGCCGTATTCCCGGTATTTGAAGCGACCACTATATGCCTTATTCCCCTCTCCCGGGCCGTCCTGAGAGCGATTTCAACGGTCTTTGCAGTGTTTTCCCTGCCAATGCTATCGAAATACATATCCATTCCCCGCTTCCTAGCCTTTTAGTATATTATACCACGAACTATCTTTTGTTTCCTATCTTTGAAGCCTTGTACAGCAGTGGAAAATGATGTAGAATATATTTAACAGAAAATTCCGAATATTGGTCTTATTTTTTATCGGGGAGGGATTTGAAATGAAGCTTAATACCTGGCAGAAAAACGTGTTGTCTGCAGTTGTAATTGTTGCCGGCGGATTCTTTCTCTTCAACGTGGCCTTCCTGCTTGCTGCTGCGGTGATCAACGGCCTGGGTCTGCTGATGGGCAATGTAGATCAGCCTCCGACATACATTCAGATCGGGGCGTACATCGGCTTCCTCCTTATCATCTCCTGGCTTGTTTTCCGGTCGAAGCTGAGCCACCTGGTCAAGGCCACCTACATGACCATGCCTCTGATGGTCACTCTTGTTATGACGGGAATCTTTCTCTACACGCAGCCGCAGTGGATGCCGATAGGCTTTGGGGTTTTAATAGTCGCAGCGGTTCTCCTGTTTATCTACAAGAAAAAACTTCCCTGGCTTTACTATTTCGCGACATTCTATACTGCTGCACTGGCGCTATATATCATCCTTTCCGGTATTGACATTTGATAACAGCGTATCTCCTTGACACAGCCGGCAATAGATGTTATGATTCTTTTTAAATATATAAATATCGATTTATTTCTTATCGAGAGCGGCGGAGGGACTGGCCCTATGAAGCCCGGCAACCTGCATGCATCATTAGCATGTGAGGTGCCAATTCCTGCAGGAGAAATCCTGAAAGATGAGGAGTGGATGAACTTCTTTTTGCGGTTAAACCACTTCTTAAACGGGAGTGGTTTTTTTAATTTGCAAAAAGAGAGGAAGATGTAAAATGCCGATAATAATACCGGAGAAATTGCCAGCAGCTAAGACACTCAGAGACGAAAACATATTCATAATGAACGAATTCCGCGCAGTCCACCAGGACATAAGGCCGCTGAAGATAGCAATAGTTAACCTCATGCCTACAAAGATACAGACGGAGACGCAGCTCCTCAGGCTCATAGGAAACACGCCTCTGCAGGTTGAGGTGGACCTTATACACACAGCAACCCACAAGTCAGCAAACGTCTCGGAGGAGCATCTGATCTCCTTCTATAAGACCTTCGATGAAATCAAGGACAACAAGTACGACGGGATGATAATAACCGGCGCCCCTGTTGAGAAGATGGATTTCGAGGAAGTGGACTACTGGGACGAGCTGAAGAATATCCTGGACTTCTCAAAGAAGAACGTCACCTCGACGCTGCACATTTGCTGGGCAGCCCAGGCGGGAATGTACCACCACTACGGCGTCCCCAAATACCCGCTTGAGAAAAAAATGTTCGGCGTCTTCCCTCACAAGATCAACTACAAGAAATCAAAGCTTTTCAGGGGCTTCGACGACGAATTCTTCGTACCACACTCAAGGCACACCGAAGTGAGGAAGGAGGATATCCAGAAGGTTCCAGAGCTCACCATCCTGTCCGAATCCAGGGAGTCCGGAGTCTACATTACAGCTACCAAGGACTGCAGGCAGATCTTCGTAACCGGGCATTCCGAATACGACCCGCTCACGCTTAAGGCAGAGTACGACAGGGATGCCGCTGCAGGTCTGGACATCAACGTGCCGAACAACTATTACCCGAGCAACGACCCTGCCAAAAAGCCTGTTGTGAAGTGGAGAGGGCACGCCAACCTGCTGTTCTCGAACTGGCTGAACTATTACGTATACCAGGAAACCCCGTACGACCTCAGCAAGCTTTAACAGTACAAAAAGCAGAAGGAGCATTCGCGAACCAGCCTCCCGGTTCCGAATGCTCCTTTTATCTGAGCTGCTGCCTTTCGTTGAAGAACTTCCTGTAGGAAAGGTAGCAGGCTATGAACGCCGCTATGGATGTGGTCGAGAACATCATGAACACAACCATGATCTGGTACTTGACCGCCAGAACAGGCGAGGTCCCGGCAAGGATGAGGCCTGTCATGGTGCCCGGCAGCGCCACGATACCCATGGTCTTGGCCGAGTCTATGGTTGGCAGCAGCGCTGTCCTTATGGAGTCCCTTATTATGCCCTTCGAGGCCGTCAGCATGTCCGCTCCCAGTGAAAGTTTTATCTCCACCTCTTCCCTCCTGCTCCTGAACTGCGAGGTTATGTTCCTGAAGCAGAGCCCCAGTGCAACCATAGCGTTGCTTATGACCATCCCGCTCACCGGTATTATCTGGTAAGGCTCGTATTTTATAGCCTTCGACAGGATCAGGACGGAAAGTGTCACCGCCGTACCCGCCAGTATGGACACGAAGGAGATGGCGAAACCGCTCTCTATTCCCTCTCCCCTTTTGGCCGCGTTGAGCGCAGCGTTGAATGTCATGAAGAGTATGAGCAGAGTCGTGAAAACCGGGTTCTCCATCCCGAATATGTATTCCAGAAGGTAGCCCACAGCAAGCAGCTGGACCACCGTCCTCAGGATGCTTATGAGTATCTCCTTCTCGAGCTTCAGCTTCTGGCGGTAGGAGAATGCGATGGCGATCATAACCAGCGACGATGCGGCCAGCAGCGAAGCGGTGCTTATTTCTGCGTTGTTCATCTCAGCACCTCCAGCGATCTTATCTCCCCGTTCTCGACAGTCAGCAGCTTGCTGCCAAGCCTCCTGCTCTGCTCGGGGCTGTGTGTTATCCAGAGTATGGTCGTCCCCCCATCGTTCAGCTGCCTGATCACATCCTCAACTATGCGGGTGTTTTCCTGGTCCAGTGCCGAGGTAACCTCGTCAAGGAGAACGACTGCCGGTTTAAGGAGCAGAGTCCTGGCCAGGGCCACTCTCTGCTTCTCTCCTCCTGAAAGGCTGCGGTTCTCCTCCTTCAGCACGTCCTGCCCCAGGCCGAATTTAGAAAGGAGCGCCGCTACTGCTTCCCTGTCCATTTCCAGCCCTCTTATCTCATAGGGGAAAGCCAGATTGTCCTCCGCTGTTCTCCCGAAAAGGCCCCCTGACTGTACGCAGTAGCTTATCTCACGCCTCAGCAGTACAGGGTCGTAGGACATCATGTCCCTTCCCCTGTACAGTATCTCGCCGCTTGTAGGGCTTATAAGGTGGCTGAAGAGCTTGAGCATTGTGCTCTTGCCGCTGCCCGATGCGCCTACGATGGTTATGAAGTCCCCCTCCTCCACCTGCAGCGATATATCCTTGAGTATTATCTTGTCTTCCTTAATGTAGCTTACGTTCTTCATTTCAAGCAGGCTCATTGCAGCACCCCGTTTCTATTTTATTTTGTTCCTGGATGCATTCCAGAAGCCCTCAGCCGTATCAAATATGATGATCGCAGGTATGATCACATAGAGTACGCTCCTCAGCATGGACAAGGCTGTCTTGACACCTTCCGCCGCTTCCCCTCTCTGCTTGGCTATCTCTGTGATGAAGCCGCTGTTGATAAGGTTCGGATCCCCCAGCATCACCAGGAAAAGTGCCAGCGAGGCCGCATTGAGTACCAGATTTGCCGCAGCCATCGGATATGTCCACTTCCTGTAGACCAGCTTGCTGGCCTGGAACAGGAGCTGTGCAGCGAGTATTGCGTTGATGTAAAGCAGGTAGCCGCTGAACACCTGCTGGTTGAAAAGAGGATGCAGGGTCGCCCCCGGTGTGGAATAGTACCCAAGGATCTCGCTGAAGCCGTTGAATGCAGCCATCAGGATTACAATGAACACCATCCCTGCCGCCACTCCGATCCTGTTGAAAGGCTTCTGCCCCGTCCTGGCCGCGGGCTCCTCCTCGCTGACTTTCCATCCCTTCCTTTCGCCGAATGCGAAAATAAGCGTGACCATCCCGAAGGACCAGATCGCTGCATTGAATACCGCGTTGATCACGAGAAGGACCGCTTCGAAAAAGCCATAGGTATTTATGGACGCGTCTATGGCTGTTCCCAGGGCAGCCAGCGCCGTAACCACTGATAACACTATTTTCAGGATCTTCACATATGTTCCAAAAATTTCAGGACCTATGAGATATTTCTTTGATTCCACAAAGACCACTCCTCTCTTTTCCTTCTAACTCAAATATACTTTGAAATGCAAATAAATGTCAACAGCAGAAAAAGCGCCCCGGAGCGACCCGGAGCAGCTTTTCGATTTATTAAGTTTTTTTCAGCCCGTCAAAGAAAGTCATCACTGTGCAAATTCTCCGCTGTAGCTGACCAGGGCAGCGTCCGTCACGCCCGGTATTTCCGAGATCCTGTTAAGGAATTCTGTGTTGTCGTCCTTCAGACCTATCTCAACGTTTATCTCGGTTGTCCCCTTGGACACTGTCTTTGACTTTATCTTGCCTTTCAGTTCCTCAAGGATCGGGCTGAGCTTATCCTTCGCCTCATCCCTGTAGTGGACGATCAGTATGTACCTGTTGTGCTTTATCTTCACCCTGCTCATCACTACCATGATAAGGCCTATGAAGAGGGATCCGACTATGGCAACGGAATAGATCCCGCCGCCCGTCGATATACCCGCAGCAATGGCCCAGAACATGTATATTATGTCCATGGGATCCTTAACCGCAGTCCTGAACCTCACAATGCTGAGGGCTCCGACCATTCCCAGCGAGAGTATAACGTTGGAGCTTATGGTGAGTATGATGAGGGATGTGATCAGGCACATCATGACTATCGAGACGTTGAAAGTGTGGCTGTACACGACACCGCTGAAGGTGTACTTGTATATGAAGAATATGAACATAGCTACAGCAAGAGCTATGAGCATGCACACCAGGACCTGCCCGAAGGAGATCTTTTGAAATATCTCCAGGTTTGTGAAGCTCTTCTTCAGAATATCGTTGAAATTTACTGTACCGTCCATATTAATCCCCCGTTCATATGTTATTTTTCGCCAGCCTGCAGATTACATACTTGGATATGGCGCAGCGCTCGCTGGCTCCGAATTCAAGAGCGCCCCTTATGTGCTCGGGGAGGAATTCGTTGAACTTGACCTCCATGATGAGCCTCGGCATCCTGACAAGTATCTCCGCAGGGATGGCTGAATCGAATATGTCGTTGCTCGTCATAGGCACCCTGAGCTCCTTGTCGAAGGTTATGCGCGTATCGCTGAAGCTGCATACATACGCCTCCCTGTCATAGTCCACGATCACCTTGGGCCTTAGCCCGTCGCCCCTTATTGCCATGTAGAAGTCGCGGATGAGAATGTTCGCAGTATCCAGCCCTCCAAAGTCGTTCCTCATCAGCGCCTCAACCGTCTCCCTGCTAAGGGCTGCAGACTCCTTGTTTATATATCCGCCCACCTTGTTCTTCCTCTCAAGCTTGATGACGCTGTCGCTGAGGTTATATGTCCTAATGCGGTATTTGTGCCTGATTCTGACGCCGGCAGCCTTTTCGTAAAGGGCTGTGTCGTTAAGGTCGTCGAAATAGAGGCTCCTTATCATATAGTCCCCGTTTATGCCAGCGTTCGGATCCGGCTTCATCAGCAGTTTCAGCCTGCTTCTGAGGGCAAGGTAGTCGCAGTAGTTTATATAGTACTTAAGCTCATGCCTGAATTTGTGTCCCCTGTAGTGCATCTCAACACCTCCGCATCAATCAACTGTAAACTGCCTTACTCCGAAATATTCGAATTCCTCCTCTTCGTCAAAGTAGACGTCGAAGGCTTCCCGCCTGTTCCCCGACGGATCCACTGCCTCAGCCTTCCAGTAATATGTTCCTGACGGCAGTGAAGCTATTGTAACCGAAGTGCCCTGGATTCCGGTTATCTCTCTCACGGTGTCGCTGAAATCAGGCGATTCGCTAATATGGAAATCATAAGTGAGCGCATCGCCGTCCAGGTCGTAGGCTGGTTCCCAGGTGAAGTTGTATCCGTTGCCTGCCGTCTGCACGTCATAGAGGTCGAAAGGCATCGGTTTCTTCAAACCTTCGTAGTAGGCCTTTTTATTGTCCTCGACGGTGGAGGATAGCCTGAGCATCTCTGCCTCGTAGTTCTCTTTTGATGTTCCCATCAAAGCTAGGTCCGGCATCCTCTTCACAATTTCGTTTGTGGAAGCGTACATTCTTCTTGCCATATCAGCTATGACTTCCTTTGATGCGATTAAGCTCAGCTCCTCGATTTTTGCTGTCAGATCCTTCACATTCTGCGGATCCTTAAGGAATCTTGTGTGGAGGGGAACTCCCCAGTACATGGATGCACCGTCCCTTATGTAGTCCGGGGACCATATGCTGTTGTCGGAGCCTGTCTGATAGTCGTAGCCAAGTGAAAAATCATAGTCCCAAGGCACGAAATACCATTTATCCTGGCTTACAGGGCTCAGCAGGTAAAAATTGGCGACGTTCGTATCCGTATTGCCCAGCAGTATATTCATGGCCATCCAGGTTAAATAGTTGTCCCTGTCAAAATGCTTTCCGATGACTTCGTTTATGTCCCGGTTCTCGTCGTTCACGTCCTTAAGCATCTGGATTAGCCTCGTGTGGTCCTCTTCCCCCTTTATCTCAAGCAGCGTTTCAAACTCTTCCTTGCTGTAGCCTGGATCAGATACGTCTTTTATGATATCCGGGTATGTAAGGAATTCGAAATTCTGCGCCTTGTAAAGGTATGCCTTCTTTTCTATTCCGCGGTCCTTAAGGTAGCTCCTGTCTATGTCCTCCACATGCGTGAAGAGCCCGTAGTCCACATATTCCTTGTTGCTGCTGTTAAGGTCGCGTATATAAAGGCGGCAGAACTGGGTTCTGCAGCTGAAGGAGTCCGGAAACAACTTGATCAGATCGAAACACAGCTTGTTTCTTATCTTCGTCAGGTCGTAAGGGTGCTTGTTCAGGTTCAGCTCATCCTGGTCATTCCACTCTGGTGCGGCGTCGGACAGCTTGATCTTGTAAGACTTGAGATCGGAAGTTGTCGCAAGCTGGCCCCGCTGGTACAAAACCGCGTTGGCGTTTACCCCTGTCATGTCGCTGGCAGGCCTCCCGTAATCAAACCTTACATTGATCTCAGGCTTTGGCTGTCCTGACTCCAGCTGCCAGGCGTTCACGTCAGCCATCGTTACCTTGTTGTCAGTGACTATGGTTACGTAAACGTCCTCAAGGCTGTCGTTGTCCCGCGAGTATATGGATTTGTTGTCAGTTATCCTGTTGATTTGGGAGGTGTTGTCGGTATTTTTTGAATCAGTTCCTCCATTCGTATTATTGCCTGAATCCTCTGAACTGCAGCCAGCGGAGAGCATCAGGAGAAACAACAGCGAAAACAGCAAGCTGGCTGCCTTTGAATTTTTCATGCTATCCCCTCCTCAACCGTAACTTGAATCTTTGAAAGAAAGCTGCCGAATGGCAGCTTTCAGGTTCAGTCATTTTCTAGCTGTTCTTCAGTTTTTCCGCTTTTTCTGCCGCTTTGCCGATTATCTTCTCAGCTTTCTTCTCAGCCTTTTTCTCAGCTTTGTCTAGAGCTTTTTCCTTTATCTTTTCAGCCTTTTTCTCAGCCTTTGCTCCAGCCTTGATTATCATCTTCTCGCCCTTCTTCTCAGCCTTCTCATTCGCCCTGTCCATAAGCTTTTCAGCCTTGCTCTCTGTCTTGACTTCAGGCTTATCCTCTTTTGACCTTTCCTTCAGTTCATTGACCTTGACGCCGATTTTATCTTTGATGCCGGCCACTTTATCCTCCGCCTTGTCTTTCAGCACTTCCGCATAGTCCTTCAAATCCTCTGCTTTGTCTTCAGCATAATCCTTCAGATCCTCTGCCTTGTCCTTGACAGAATCCATGGCTTTTCCTGTACTTTTCTTGAAATTCATACTAAACCCTCCATTCTACATTTTTATCTCTCTGCACATGCTGTTTCTCTCCTCGAGCATTTCCTTAATATTTCCGCATGCCTCCTTGGCCTCAGCTGTCCTGCCGTCCTCTACAAGTTTCTGGAGCCCTCCGAAGGCTTGCTTGATTTTCTCCTCTATACCTTCAAGCGAACCGCAGCTTATCGGCTCGCTCCCCTGAATGGCATCCGACAGTTCCTTCAGCTCCGCCGCAAGTTCCTCATTCTTGTTTTTCATGTTGAGGACATTTACATACACCTGTATGGTGTTGAGGAAGAATTTGTTTACCTTGATTTCCTCCTCAGGCCTTTTGGTTTCCGCCCTCTTCCTTCCCGTCAACAGTCCCAGAAGATATGCCGCGATCAGCACAATCGCCACGGAAGTGATGGTGTATGCCGCCCAGAATAAAGGTGAATTTGTTATAGGAAGAGAGAATACAATGACATTGAAAACTGCCAAAAGAGTCAGTATCAACACAGGGGCAAGTTTCTTTTTTTTCTTCATCTAAAATCCTCCCTTCAAGAGCTCCAAACAGGACAAAATTTCCGTAACATCCTTTATATTCATATTATAAATCTTAACACCCGAGGTTACAATCTTATTTATTGTAATATTTGCAATTTTCTGATTAACAATACCAAAGAGCTGCCTACCATGCTATAATTGTTATAGGAATATTCACACAGAACTATTCGCAAAGGGGGATCATTATGTATGAATGGAATAATATCCGGCCCTTATCCTTTAAAGCAGCAATTCTCATATCGATTTCGGTAGTTCTGACCGCCTGCAACGGGCTTAAAACCGAGTTTGACTCACAGCAGGAGCACAAGCTGAAATTGCCGGTGATTCTTGAGGATACAAACTCAGATCCCGGGGTTGCGGAATTCAGCCTTGAGGCTTCTGAGGGAAGAACAGAATTTGCGGAAGGGTTCCCAGCTGACACTATAGGATATAACGGAAGCTATCTGGGACCAGTTCTCCGATTCTCAAGCGGTGAAAAGGTCACTATCCATGTGAAAAACAGTCTCAGTTTCCCGACAACCGTTCACTGGCACGGACTTGTTGTCGAAGGCGAGATGGACGGCGGCCCTCATCAGGGAATCATGCCAGGCGAGAGCTGGAGTCCGGATTTCACCGTCGACCAGCCTGCTGCAACGCTGTGGTACCATCCGCATTTGATGGGGAGTTCAGCAGACCAGGTTTATTTCGGATTGGCGGGATTGATCTACATAGACGACGAGGTTTCGGAAGGCCTGAACCTGCCGGATAATTACGGTGTCAACGACATCCCCCTGATAGTTCAGGATAGAAATTTCAGGAGCGACGGATACCTTGATTACAGGACCTCTATGATGGGAGTTGTTCCGGGAGACACCATCCTCATCAACGGCACGCTCAATCCGTACCTCGATGTGAATAGGGAAACCGTAAGATTCCGCATACTCAACGCCTCGAACTCAGAGAATTTTAATTTCAGATTTAGCGACGACAGCAGCTTCCAGCAGATTGCATCAGACGGAGGCTTTCTGGAAGAGCCCATTTCAAGGGAGTCGCTGATCCTGGCGCCGGGTGAACGGGCGGAAATAATAGTGGATTTTACAAAATCCGGCAGGGACACTATCTCGCTGATGAATGGAAATTCACCGATTCTGGACTTCAATATATCAGGCAAAGAGATGGCTTCAGCCGCAATTCCGGATTTCCTTTCGGATATTGCAGAAATACCTGAGGGAGACAATCCGAGGGTGCGTGTATTTGAACTTCAGAGCATGGGGGTGACCGGGACTATCAACGGGAAATCTTTTGACATGGACAGGATTGATGAGGATGTCCCTCTCAAAGAAACCGAAATCTGGGTGATAAGAAACCTGGGCGGTATGATGCAGACCAGCGGCCACCCCTTCCATGTTCACGGCACGCAGTTTCAGGTAATATCAAGGGACGGAAAGGATCCGCCTTTGGAGGAAAGAGGCTGGAAGGATACGGTTTTTGTAAAGACCGGCGAAGAAGTAAAAATCAAAGTCCGGTTTTCAAAGGAGGGTGTCTTCATGTACCACTGCCATATCCTCGAGCATGAGGACGGCGGTATGATGGGGCAGTTCAGAGTTCAATAGGGTAATTGAATGAAATTCGGAAGGATGTGTTTCATATGCAAAAGCTTAAGATTCTGGTACCTCTTGATGGTTCGGAAAGGAGCATGCACTCCCTGGACTGGCTCAAAAAATACTTCAGCAGGGACCAGGCGGAAATAACGCTGCTCAATGTAATAGAGGTCACCACTCTCAGCATGCTTGATGAATACTACATGCCTGGAGCCGCGCCGGAAGAGGGGCTTCCTTACGGGACCTTCAGCAAAAGGAGCAGCCTCATCATCGAGGAGGCGGAGAAGCTCCTCGACGGCTACGATGTAGCCAAGCTTTCAACAAGCGGCCTGAGCGCAGACGTGATACTGAGCACCGCCAGAGAAGGCGGCTTTGACATGATAGTGATGACAAAATCCAGCGTGAAAGGCC
This sequence comes from Bacillota bacterium, assembly GCA_017861315.1. GTDB lineage: Bacteria > Bacillota > Clostridia > Clostridiales > Clostridiaceae > UBA699. Next base: position 12,261 of record JAGFXP010000030.1, read on the forward strand.
TCACCAGGCTGATAGGCTCTGTTACGTCGAAGGTTGTCCGTGACGCCGAGGTAGCTGTGGTTGTCATTCCTGAATAGAGAAAGGATCAGATTGCTCTGATCCTTTCTCTATTTCCCGCCTCCCGTTCAAATTAACAGGTAGCCGAAAGCGTTAAATGTGTACCCGATAATAATTATACCGATTGTCACAATGCTGAAGAAAATCGCCAGCAGCCTTGTCTTAACGACGTTCTTAAGCATTATAAGAGACGGCAGCGAAAGCGCCGTTACGCTCATCATGAAAGCCAATGCTGTGCCCAGGCCTACTCCCTTGAGGACAAGGGCTTCTGCTATGGGCAGCGTCCCGAATATGTCAGCGTACATAGGAACTCCGACAAGCGTAGCTATGAGTACCGAATACCATTTGTCCTGGCCCAGAACTGCCGAGATCAGCGACTCCGGTATCCAGTTGTGGATTGCCGCGCCGATTCCCACACCCAGCAGGATGTACTTCCATACCCTCTTGACTATATCCCTTACCTGGTTTTTGCTGAACTCTATCCTGTCCGCTCTGGTCAACTGCTCCTCCTCGAGTTCCGCCATCTTGTTGCTGTATACGAAAGGCTCCACATACTCCTCAAGCTTGAGCATGCTTATTATCGTTCCCCCTATAACCGCCAGGACAATGCCTACAACCACATAGGCCAGAGCTATGCTCCAGTTGAATATGCTTGCCAGCAGTATTACCGAAGCCAGGTCAACCAGAGGCGATGAGATAAGGAACGAGAATGTTACGCCCAGCGGCAGTCCTGCGCTTGTGAACCCTATGAAGAGAGGGATTGAGGAACAGGAGCAGAAAGGCGTTATGGTTCCAAGCAGAGCGCCAAGGATGTTTGCCTTAATCCCCGTAAACCTTCCGAGTATCTTCTTCGTCCTCTCGGGAGGAAAATAGCTCTGTACATAGGATATAGAGAAGATGAGCACAGACAGCAGTATGAATATCTTTATCACGTCGTAAATGAAGAAGTGGATGCTGCCCCCCAGCCGCGTTCCCATGTCCAGGCCGAACACGTTCTCCACCAGGTACCTTACCAGGTCGCTCAGCCAGACCATCTTGAGCAGCTGGTCGTTCAGAAACTGAAAAACAGCCATTATTCGCAGCTCCCTTCACTGAAGAATTTCCTTATGCTTTCGAGCCCCTCTTCGCTTGCAGAGTATCTCATCCACACTCCGTCCTTCCTGGCCTTGACGAGCCCGCTGTCGCTCAATATCTTCATATGGTATGACAGGGTCGGCTGCGTTATGCTGAATTCCTCCAGGAGCCTGCACGCGCAAAGCTCCTCCTTAAGCACCATGTCGAATATCTTGATCCTTGTCTCGTCGCTCAGCGCCTTCATAATCGACGCATATTTCTTATAATCCTTTTCCATTATATCACCGTCTTTTCACTAAATATAGATAACTTTCTATATCAAGTATATTCTAGACATAGACGACTGTCAATGTAATTGTTAGGGAATGATGAAATAGAATTCGCTGCCCTCGCCGAGCCTGCTTTCAACGCCGTATTTAAAACCGTGGAGCTTAAGCAGCTCACTGGCTATTGCCAGTCCAAGTCCCATGCCTCCGCTGCGCGCACCTTTATAGTAGCGCTCCCATATGTGCTCCAGGAAAGCCGGGTCGATGCCGGGTCCGCTGTCCCTGACGCTGACCTTGATACCCGAGGCTCCCCGAGCCGCATTGAGGCTTACCTCGCCGCGGTCGCCGCAGTATTTTACGGCGTTGTCCAGGAAGTTGTACACAACCCTGTGCAGGTACTCTGCGTCCGCAAGCACAAGGGTGTCCTGCTCCAGCGGATTGATGTCCAGCCTGGCGTTCTTCTGGATGAGCTGCATTTCAAAGGCTGTGCCGAAGCTTTTCAGGAAATCATTGAGGCTGAAGCGTTCCCTTTTCAAGGCCGCCTTTCCCGACTGTATCTTGGAAAGCTCCAGCAGCTCCATTACCAGCGAATTCAGCCTGTCAACCTCGCTTATGATCTCGCCGCTGTACCTCCTGCTTGCTTTGCTGTCTGCCAGACCGTCGTATATGGCCTCGCTGTAATTCCTGATGACGCTGAGGGGTGTTTTGAAATCGTGGGATACGTTAGCTATGAAATCCCTCTGCATGATGAACTTCTGCTCCAGCGATTCTGCCATCACCTTGAGGCTTTCGGAAAGGTCCTGTATCTCGTCGCCGGTCTTCACCTCCACATCAACGTCGAATTTCCCTTTAGTTATATCCATGGATGCCTTCTGAAGCTCTATGACCGGTTCCGTTATCTTCTTACCCAGATATGCCGACACCGGGATCGAGAGTAGCAGCGCTAACATGAAGATGACAGCAAGGATGATATAGGTGTATCTCATGTATGCTGATGAAAACCTGTTGTTCTGGATCACGATTATGTCGCCTGAGCCGGTGGAATACCTGTAATACAGGAGCTCCCCTCCCCTCAGGGTTTCGAACTTGCCCTTTTCTTCAAGGTTGTCAAAATCCAGATTCAGCATGTAGCCCGACATGTTCATTCCCATGCCGCCTGTCATGCCGGTCAAGCTTGTCACCTTGCCATCCCTTATTGTGAATACGTTGGACAGCTGGTAATCAGAAATTATTCCGCCGTATTGCGAACTGTCATCGGCTGCCCGGTAAAGCTTCTCTGAAGCCTCCCTCATATCCCGGTACTGGATATCCGTGTATATGACAGAGAGGAATATGCTGCTCAGTATGATGCATGTCAGCCCCACAACGCAGATTATGCCGGTGAAATACCTTATAAGGCGCTTTGTTATTTTTCCCATCCTGCCTCCTCCCCGCATCAGCGCTGCAGCTTGTAGCCGACGCCCCAGACTGTCTTCAGGTTGCCGCTGCAGTATTTTATTTTTTCCCTCAGGTTCTTTATGTGCGTGTCCACGGTTCTCGAATCGCCCATGTAGTCATAATCCCAGACCTTTTCCAGGAGCTGCTCGCGCTTGAACACCTGCTCCGGATTTTTGCACAGGAAAAGAAGCAGATCGAATTCCTTCGGCGTGAGTGCGATTTCCTCTCCCTCCTCTTTTACTGTCCTCCTTTTTTCAGAGACAACCATCGTTCCCATCACTATGTCCCCGGATCCTTCTTCCCTGCCTTTTATCCTCAGCCTGACCCTCAGCATGAGCTCCTTCATACTAAGCGGCTTAACCATGTAGTCCGCCGCACCAAGCTCGAGGCCGAACACCCGGTCCTCCTCCTCGCCTCTTGCGGTTGTCATTATCACGGGAGTATCCCCCCTGCCCCTTATCTTTCTGAGCAGAGACCAGCCGTCCCTTCCCGGCAGCATTACGTCGAGAATGACAAGGTCGAACTGCTCCTTCTCAAGGGCTTCCTCTCCCGCCTCGCCGTCGTATACCGCGGTAACCTCGTAGCCATCTCTGCCAAGATAAAGCTTTATGACATCTGCCAGCTTCCTTTCGTCTTCAACCACCAGAATCCTGCCCTTCATTAACGCACTTCCTTCCGCAGTTCTTATGTTTTCATAATATAAGTTCATTATAAGTCCAAATCCAGATTAATGGGAGAGATTTTGTGAACTGTTTCTGCAGTTTTTGCAATTTCAACACATTTGCCCCATAATTCAATCACTAATTATAGCTATGATATAAATACAGACAAGAACAAAATCAGTTTCAAAAGGAGATGTTTTTATGAAAAAGAAGCATATTATTGCTGCTCTGGCGTTAAGCATGGTGGTAGGTTTGGGTGCAACTGCATACGCAGCTTCAGGCAACGGCACGGCTGCACAGGCCGGCACAGGATATAACTGCAGCGCAGGATATGGCAAAGGCGCCAGGATGGGCCAGGTTGAAGGCTTCCGCGGAAGCGATATCCTCACAGGTCTGCTGGAGAGCAAGGGCGTTACAGCCGACGAGATAGCTGCTGCCAGGGATTCAGGCAAAACCCTTCGCGAACTCCTGAATGACAAAGGTGTTACAGACGCAGATATCAACAGCTACATGCTGTCCGAAAGATCAAAGCTGATCGACGCAGCAGTGGCTGACGGAAGGATTACCACCGAGCAGGGCGACCGGATGAAGGCCAACATGAAGGAGAACATCGGCTCGTTCAATGGCGCAGGCGGTGAAAGAGGAAACAGAGGCATGAACTGCCGGACTGCCGATACGGAGTCTTAATCTGGTATATGAAATACAAAGAGGAGCTGAATTTGATTTCAGCTCCTCTCTATTTCCATCCCTGCATTTCTCCCCATGCCCTCGAATATGATTTTGCCCTTGTTTTCCTTCAAGGATACATGGACATCCGAGGATATGCTTTCGCGGATATCCCTCAGCATTCTTCCCTGTGACGGAGCCTTGAGTATCCTGCTCTCATCGTACCTCCCCGAAATCGTCAGCGTATATTTCCTGTCCCTGACAACAATTTTCAGGTTTCCGCCGCTGTATTCAAGCAGCTTTATTTTTGCGCCTGTATAGGTCGCAAACCTGTACAGCGTGCCTCCTACCCTGAGAAACGAGAGGAACCCGGTGAAATGCATCCCCAGCCAGGGGATCTTCGCCACAGAGAACATGAACTGGACATCCTCTCTTTCAAACCTGTCAGAATGCACCCATATCCACCATTCGGGAAACGACTTTCCCCAGTCCTTCTCGATGTAGCCTCTGCCGTCGGTGAAGTCGATTTCCTTATCGCCCACCCGCAGGCTGCCCTCGATCCTGCTTGAAATGTTGACCACTCCGTGGCAGCATTCCATAAAAGGGATAAAGGAGAAGGGACCCATGATCCCCGGATTGTATATGGTCTTGGGGAAGGGGACTATGTTCTTGAATTCAAGGCTTCCCCTGATGCGGACCCCGCCTTCATCTATATCCAGGCATATCCCGTTTCTTCCGAAAGAACTGCTTCCTATGCTTATGCTGAAATCAGTCTGGGAATAGCAGAAGCTGGAGATGTCATACCTGATGTAGTGCGAGATTCGGTTGGATTCATCCAGCACCTGTATGAACGCATGCTTGTCTCCTTCGTTTTCCCCGAAGGAGACGCCCGGTATCACGGCGAGAATAGCCCCGCCCCTTTCATCTGAGAGCTTGAAGTACCAGCCTTCGAAATAATTTTTATTTTTGTGCTTGCCCTGGAATATTTCAGGTTTTAGGAGTTTCAAAACAGAATACATCCTGCGTCACCGATCAGTATATATAGGAGCAGGGAATAAATTTTTCCAGCTCCGTCAGAGAATCGCCGTTCAGGAAGGATTCAATTATTTTTCTACCAAGAGGATCCAGGTCATCCTCAAGATAGTTTTGAAGCTCCAGTCTGAAGAAATCCTCGAGCTTCCTGCTGCCCTGCAGGAATACGTCCATGCCGACTTCCGGCTGTTCGAAAACCCTCAGCAGCTGCTTGGGAATCTCTTTCCCGTCAACCTTAACCTTGTGCATGGAATATCCGAGGACCGGGCTTCCGTGGGCTTCCAGCTCATCTCTCTTGAATTTCGCCTGCCCTCTCCTGGAGAGGTACTCCCTTGCTACCCACTCCGCTTTGAAAGCGACATCGTAGCACCCTATGTGCTTGATTGGTATGAGAACATTCCTTGTGAGCGGAGTTTTAACCATCTGATCCAGAAGTATGTTCGCCTGCGTCACCCTCCGGCCCGTCGCGAAAGGCCAGTATGAACCAACACCCTCGCTGCTCATTCCCACAGCCGTGCATATAGTGCTTGGATTCGAAGCGCCCCTTGGGACCACCAGCCTCCACAGCCATGCGACGGCGGGCGGAAGGACATGGAACAGGCCCACTATTCCGTAATCCGGCATCTCCTTATAGGTTGGCGGCGTCCTGAGGCCGAAGCTCCTCAGGTCGACCTTCGCGATGTCGTCCTTGACTGTATTGAAGTGCCCGCGGGGTATAACAACCCTTGGATTGGGGCATGGTTTTTGCCGTGTGTCCATGGTATGCTCCCATATCAATGCAGTGGAGTTTGGCGATGCATCTATGTTGATGAACAGAAGAGGCTCCTTCGGGCTGATTGTCATCTCCTCCAGCTGATGGCTTGTTCCGTATTTGTTGATATGGTTCACCCTTACGAACCACCCGCTTTCAGCATCGGTGACGCACAGCCTTCCCCCCTCCTGGATCTCATGCGGAGCAAGCGCCATGTCGTCTGTTATTGGGACAAGCCTCCCGTTTTCGGCCAGATCTAAAAAAATCCGCTCTTTGCTGACAAGATTTTCTGCCAGGAGTATTTTGCCGTCCGGCTCCCTCTGGATTTCTTCCAGCATTTCCGATTTTCCTCCGCCGCTCTCGCTTTCATGCATTATAGTATATACATTCTCGTAGGGCGTCGTTACCCTTACCGTTGCCGCATGCAGAGTCGTCCAGCCGCTTTTTTCTCCCAGGTTCAGCAGTATCCCGTAGACCCCTTTCTTTGCGCTTGGCCCAGGGTACAGGTTGTATGAGAATACTTCGTGGATCTGCGACCTCCTGTTGTGCACCACCACCTGCCTGTTCTGGAAATGCGTCAGCCTGAACGTCGGAGCCACGTACATTATTGCCTGAGGCTCGAAGCCTTCCTCCAGCTCCTCCGGCGGTATGAAATTCTGGATGTCTGCCAGTATGGCTGCAAAGAAAGCCGCATTGCCCGGAACTACAAGCAGGGAAGGATATCCCCATTTCTTGCCTCCAGACATGAAGGGCATGACAACAATCTCGTCCAGGGTCTTGAACCATTCCAGGGTTTCATTCCTTACTGTTGAAAAGTCCTTGCCGTACCTTTCCCTGAACCTTGGCTTGTCGGTAGGAAGGTTATCAGCAATACTCATGCAGTCCGAATCCCTCCTCCTCATGTAAGGATCCATGTAGTTCACGGAAAGCCCGTTCTTGCACTTTGCGACAGTGCACTCGACTACTTTTCCCATCCCCGGGATGTTGAAATATATTTCGTTGAAGTTGTTTCCGGAACAGCCCATGGACATTTCAAACAGCTTCTCCCTGCTTTCCGGAAATATAACCTTTTCTGTGCACCGAAGCACCTCCATGAGTTCTTCAGGCAGCCTGAGCTTACTTAATGTATCCGTCATATACCCTCACTCCTTTATAATCACTATTATAACATTTCTGAATATTTTGTAAAAGCAAAAGGCCCTGAAACAAGCTCAGGGCCCTGTAAATATTGATTTTAGTTTTCCTTGCAGTAGTTATCCTTAAGCACCTGTATGACGCTCCTTATCCTGTCGTCCTGGATGGAGTAAGTTATCGACAGACCGCATTTGGTTGATTCCAGTATCTTGTGGGCTTTCATAAGGGCCAGATGCTGTGAAATGGCAGACTGGGAAAGGTTGCTTAATCTGGAATTAAGCTCACTTACAGTCATCGGCGACTCTGAAAGAAAGCATACTATCAGAAGCCGGTTTTCATTTGCAAGCACCTTGAGCAGCTCAGCTATCTCCTTTGCATTTTCCATGTTTAACCTCCGAACACATCAACATAAGTATATTAGTAACTAATAATATACTAGACCTTTTCCTTTCATTTGTCAACAGGAATCCGGCTTCCATTCCCTGAAAACCCTTTCGAGCTCTTGCCTGAGATTTTCGGGCGCAGCTGTAAGCCTGGCGCGCATAAGCCCTATGCCCAGACCTACTGCAGCAGCCATACCGCTCCCGCCAAGAAGCAGCGCCGTAAGAAAGCCTGCCGCGAACACATCACCCGCCCCCGTGGCGTCGCTGATCTTGTCGATGCTTATTACATCTATCGCGAAGTTTCTTTCCGTTGAGGACGCCGGCTTCCCTATAGATGGGGAATACAGCTTTATTTCTGTTTCCTTCTTAACCACCAGCATCGTTGCCGGTCCGCCGTACATGCTCAATATTACCTCCGCTTTCACCCGGTCGTCTGCTGCGTTTCCTCCTCCCGAAAGAAGGCTGAACTCCTTTTCGTTGAGGAAGATGATATCGGATAGCCTGAGTATGGCCTCGACAGAAGGGTTCAGGTTCCGGAGCCAGGCATATCCCGGGTCGCAGCTGACCATAATTAAAGGGTTCTCACTCCTGGATTCCTTTATGAGCTTTTCCAGCATTGCCGCTGTTTCGTAGCTGCTGAACTGCGTCAAATGCAGCAGCCGTGCTTCTGAAGCATACTTCAGGATCCCGCTGTAGTTAGCCTTCAGGAAATCCGCCATGTTTCTGTTGCATCCCGGATAGTGGATGAACGACCTTGTCCCTGACTGGTTGATGCTGATGGACATTCCGCTGCTCTCGCCGCCGCATTCCCCCAGCCAGGTCCTGTCCACGGACAGCTCATCCATAGAATTCTGAAAGCTCAGGCTGCCGCAGCCGGCACCAGCCATGCCCGAAAATCCGGCCCTGATGCCTGAACCTAATGCAGCCATAGCGCAGATCGTGTTGAATGCCGATCCTCCCAGCGTTGTCCTGAAGGAATCCCTGCCAAGCAGCGATATTATCTCCTCTATTTTGCTTTCATCCACCAGACATTCCGCTCCGAATTGAAAGCTCCTCGCCGCTTCGCTCACTTTGAAAGGCGGGAGTTCTTTCATTTTCTCGGCGGTTACCGTAAAGTCTATATTGAGGGCTCCGATCCCTACTATATCGAGCATTCTATTTTGCTGGCGGCTGTTCATCTTTCGCTTGTTCCTTCCTTACAGGCAGCACCCCGGACATTTCGCCGATAACGTTTATGAGTTCGGTGCCTTCCGGCAAAACTATCTTGGCGTTATTCCTCAATGAATTTTCTGTAACCTCTAGTTTTCTGAACAGCTGAGCATTGCCCACAAAATATTCTTCTGCAGCATCGCTTACAAGTTTGATGGCCATGGCTTCACCCTCGGCGGCAAGAATTTTCGCCTGCCTGATACCTTCCGCTTTTTTGATCTCCGCCCTCTTCACGCCGTCTGCCGTTGTCTCTGCGGCTGTCGCGAAATCTATCGCGGCTATCTTTTCATTCTCCGCCTTGACAACCTTGTTCATCGTCGCCTGAACGTCATCCGGAGGATCAATCTGCTTCAGCTCTGTCCTCACAATCTGGATGCCCCATTTTGTCGTCTCCTCCTCGAGTGTCTTGTGCAGATCTGCATTTATCCGCCCTCTCTCGCTGTTGGCAGATCTTAGGGAGAGTGTTCCAATGATGTTCCTGAGTGTAGTTCTTGCCAGATTCACTATCTGATTCTTGTAGTCCTGCACGTTGTATATGGAGCTCTTAACATGCTCCTCGTCGGATATCACCCTGAAATACACCTGTGCGTCTACTGACGCATTCAGGTTGTCGTTCGTTATTATGACCTGCGGCTCAGCATCCACCATCTGTTCTGTGATGTTGACCTGGAACATTCTCTGCACGCCCGGGATTATCCAGTGGAAGCCGGGCTCTGCAAACTTGGTGTATTTTCCTAGTGTCTCTATCAGCCCCCTGTGCGTCGGCCTCACGATTCTTATGCCGCTGAACAAAAAAGCCACAACCAGAACGACAGCTCCCAAAATTATAATGTTTGAATACATATTAACTACCTCCCGATAATTTATTTTATTTTCATAACAGAGTCGATGAAGGCAGCCATATCCGCCGCCACGCTTGAGGGTTCATCCCAGTACAGAAGGTGGCCGGCCCCCTCATATACGACCAGCTTTGAGCCAGGTATTGCTTGCGAAAGCAAGACCTGGCTTACTCTGTCAGCGACATTGTCTTTGCCTCCCCATAAAATCAATGCTGGTACATCGATTTTATTGAGCTCTCCCGGGAATTCCTCCTCAAAAAAACCCAGATTGCTTTCCTTCCATACCCTTGCAGGAACCTTGAGGTTTTCAAGCGTCATACTTTCAAGGAATTCCTTAGGAATCCTATCCGATACAGCCGTCCCTGCGAACATCTTCAAAAACTCAGGACCTATGGGATCGGTCAGTTTGGAAATCTCCGATTCCCATACTGAACGCGCCATCTTGTTGTTCCGAAGCTCGGCAGGAGCTCCGATCAATACCAGCCCCAGAGTCCTCTGCGGATTATGCAGTGCAAAACTCCGGGCTGTGAAGCCTCCGCTGGAAGCCCCGGCAATCACCGCTTTTTCAATACGGAGTGCATCCATGAACAGCAGCAGATCTTCTTCGAAGTCCCTGGTCCGGTAGCCCTTCTCAGGCTTGTCTGAATCGCCATGTCCTCTCATGGTCAAGGCAATGGCGCGGATGCTGTCCGGAATATGGGGCAGCAGCAGCCCGAAGGTTTTCCAGGAGTCCCCGAAGCCGTGCAGCAGTATCAGCGCAACGCCTTCCTTTTTGCCTTTTTCTGCATACTGCAGCTCCAGCTGATTGGAAAGCTTTATATTTTTAATTTCTGGCAGCATGTCTTACCTCCTGTTCCCGCAAGTAATTTTCAGAATTTTCATATAGTTATATTGTATATATAATTTCCAAAGATTACAACAAAAAAACTCAGCGCCGATATTCAATCAGCTCTGAGTTTTAGTTTTCTAGTAATACACTATTACAGGTACGCCCGCGGAAATATTTTCGTATATCGTCTGGGCAAGTTCGTAAGGCGAGTTGACACAGCCGTGTGACCCTGCAGTAAGGTATATGTCTTTACCGAACTCAGTTCTCCAGGTCGCATCGTGGATCCCTATGTTGTTGTTGAAAGGCATCCAGTAAGCGACAGGTGTGCTGTAGTCCTGGCCGTCAAGAGTCGCATTCCGCTCCTTGTACTTGAGCTTGTAAATGCCTCCGGGAGTGCCGTTGCCCTTGCTCACATTTCCCGTCACTACATCGCCTTCCACAACGAGGGAACCGTTCTTGTAGTACCACATATGCTGTGCAGTTATGTTGATTTCCACATACGTGCTGCCCAGGTCATTCTCTCCCTGGACCGCTCCCTTCTGTGAATAGGACGGGGTCCTGTCTTCCGTTGTGCCGTTCTGTATAGCCTCGACTAAATGCGCGACTTCACCGCTGGCGTTGATCTTCCAGCCGTAGTCTCCGCCGCCCACTTCTATGACGTTTCCCGTTGATGTCTGGAATGTCCTTGCCTTGCCTACAGTATTGTAATGAGGCGCCAGACTGTTTACAAAGCTCTTTATCTCTGTCTGGTTTAAAACGATATTGAGGTCGCCGTCCAGCTCCGCCCACTCGACTATCTCCGGTGCGTCGACAACCTCGCTTCCACCCTCATAGTTGTATGTGATCCGTGCGGTTATATACTTCTCCAGCAGCTTCTTTGTGTCTTTAACCTTGTCAGAGTCGGCTGTTATCGTCGGATTTATATAGCATTTGATCCCTTCCAGGTCAAGCTCCTTTATCCCGTTTGCAGCAGCATTCTTTATGGCCGGATACAGGATGTCATAGCTGGCCTTGTTGCCGTAAACCTCCTGGACGACTTCGTAGCCGCTACCGCCGTATACGATTTTTGCGTTTTGGGGTTCTGTCACCTTGGCGCTGTCTACGCAGCTGAGCTTAGAATAAGCGGCCTTAAGCAGGCTTTCGTCCACGTTGAATCCTGTGCCCAGCTTGAGAGAATCTCGGATAAACAGCGATTTGACAAAACAGGTTTTGTTCTGCTCCTGCTTCAGAGCATCGCTTCCGCCTTCGGCACCCATACTGAGGCCGAGTTCTGCGCCTGTGATCTGCTCGGTCATATCCCCGCGTTCGTTCAGCACCAGCGAATAGGCTGAAGCGAAGGCTGCCAGCTCACTGTCTGCCTCCTCTGCGGTCATGCCGGAAACGCTGACGCCGTTTATTTCTGTGCCGAAATAAAAATGGCTTCTGAAAAATACATAAAAACTCAAATAAATTATAATTGCCGTTAAAAATGCTGCCAATGCGATTATCTTGTTCTTTTTGCTTATTTTTTGAAGTATAGGCATATCTTGAATTTCCTTTCAAAATTTTTGTTACAGTTTTACTATAACACTAATTTTATCCATTTAAAAGGGCTATGTTTTTACACAGCCCTACTCAATATCTTAGTATTCTATGCTCCTAAGGTACAGACCCTTGGCCTGGGCTATAGGCCCTGCTTCCGACCTCTTTTTCTCGTTCAGTATCCTCCCGACATCTCCAGGCTGCAGCTCTCCCTTGCCAACCTCCATTAGGGTTCCCACTATGATCCTCACCATGTTGAGCAGGAAGCTGTTGCCGTTCACCTCTATCTCAATAAGCCCGTCCTCTTCCGTTATCCTTATGTAGTTCAGCGTCCTTACTGTCGATTTTGTCCCCGATTTTAGGCTGGTGAAGCTCTGGAAGTCATGGGTTCCTATTAGCAGCTCAGCTGCCTCCCTCATCTTATCCAGGTCAAGCTTAACGTCGGAATGGTAAACATAGCGCCGGTTGAAGACGTTCCTGAACCTGTTGTTGTTTATCCTGTACACGTAAGTCTTGGACTTGACCTTGTACCTTGCATGGAACCTTTCGCTTGTGTCCTTCATCGCCTTGACGACGATATCCTCTGGCAGGTATTCGTACAGGTAATCCAGCATGGCGTCAACGCTGTACTGGCACCCGGTATGGAAGTTAGCCACATAGTTCTCTGCACGCTCTCTATCTTTTCCTGTATGGTGGGTATGCCTTCCTTCTGCTTCTGCCATCCCTTGTATCTTGATCCGTCGTATTCAACTGTTATTCTTAAATTCCTCATTTCCATCCGCCTTAAACATTATTTTACCTGCTAATTATAGCACAGGTTTTGCGGCTTCATCAATTCCATTAAATGGATATTAAAATAAATCAATGCAACTGATTAAATTTACTGCTTTTCACGTCTGAAAATATGTGTTAAAATAATTGCAATGCAGAGAAGAGGATTAGTAGTCGTAAACCGGATTTCAGAAAGCTGTTGGGTGATGTGAAACAGCAGAAGGAATATGATGAACTCGCCTTGGAGCAGCCCATTGAAAAAGTTCAGTAGATGGAGCCGGAGAACCGCCGTTATACGGGAAGAGCATAAGGCATATGCCCGTGCTTGATGAGTGCATGATTTTATCATGAAATAGAGTGGTACCGCGTAAGATTATATCTTTCGTCTCTATAATAATCGACAGATTATTGTAGACACGGAAGATTTTTTTCGACAAAAAAATTGGGAGGTAAATTATTATGAAGAATTTCGAAAAGTATGAGAGATCATATTTTATGCCGCCAGCAGTAACTTATGATTGGGTAAAGAAGGATTATATAGATAAGGCCCCACGCTGGTGCAGCGTAGACCTGAGGGACGGAAACCAGGCGCTTGTGGATCCGATGAGCCTTGAGCAGAAGGTCGAGTTTTTCAAGATGCTCGTGGACATAGGCTTCAAGGAAATCGAGGTGGGCTTCCCCGCTGCGTCTGAGACCGAGTATAATTTCCTCAGGATCCTGATCGAAAGGAACATGATCCCGCAGGACGTGACCGTGCAGGTTCTTACACAGGCAAGGGAGCACATAATCAGGAAGACGTTCGAAGCCGTGAAGGGAGCTCCTCACGCCGTGATACATCTCTACAATTCAACTTCCGTCGCTCAGAGGGAGCAGGTGTTCAGAAAGAGCAAGGAAGAGGTCAAGGAGATAGCCGTGAAGGGAGCCCAGCTTCTGAAGAAGATGGCAGAAGAGACCGAAGGCAACTTCTCCTTCCAGTACAGCCCCGAAAGCTTCCCCGGCACAGAGGTGGACTACGCTCTTGATGTGTGCAATGCAGTTCTTGACGTGTGGCAGCCTACTGCGGAAAACAAGGTGATCATCAACATCCCTACCACAGTGGAGATTGCTATGCCTCATGTATTCGCGTCACAGGTCGAGTTCATGAGCAAAAACCTTAAATTCAGGGACAACGTTGTAGTTTGCCTGCACCCTCACAATGACAGGGGCAGCGCGGTGAGCGACGCCGAGCTTGGCCTGCTGGCTGGAGCCGACAGGATAGAGGGAACTCTTTTCGGAAACGGGGAAAGGACAGGAAACCTCGACATAATAACAGTTGCTATGAACATGTTCTCACACGGCGTTGATCCGGGGCTTGACTTCAGCAATATTAACCCGATAATCGAAAAGTACGAGCACCTGACAGGAATGCACGTATACGAAAGAGCCCCTTACGCAGGAGAGCTTGTGTTCACTGCATTCTCCGGCTCACACCAGGACGCCATAGCCAAAGGGATGAAATGGAGGGAGAACAAGCACGAGATGAAGTGGAGCATCCCTTACCTGCCAATCGACCCTAAGGATCTGGGAAGGGAATACGAATCGGACGTCATCAGGATAAACAGCCAGTCCGGAAAAGGCGGAGTCAGCTATATCCTGAAGCAGTCCTTCGGCCTTTCAATTCCGGAGAAGATGAAGGAGGACGTTGGCTATTTCGTGAAGCATGTTTCCGACATGGAGCACAAAGAGCTTTCCCCTGGCTGGATATACCAGATATTCGCGGACAAATACGTAAACAACAACTCGGTGTTCTCGATAGAAGAAGTCCACTATAAACAGAAGGACGGCATCATCGCCGATGTCACAATAAGCTACGGCGGCGAAAAGCAGGTTATAAGCGCGCACGGAAACGGCCGTTTGGATTCGGTGAGCAATGCCCTCAAGGAATTCTTCGGTCTGGATTACGAGCTTGTCACCTATGAGGAGCACGCACTGACCCAAGCCACTTCTTCAAAGGCTGCCGCATATGTGGGAATGAGCAGCAAGGGCAAGACATACTGGGGCGTAGGCTTCGACGAGGACATAATAAAAGCTTCTTACAAGGCCCTTGCGGTTGCGGCAAACCAGATTGAGGCTGCAAAGGACGTTCCTGAAAGCGAGAAGGACGAGAGAATGGCCGCAATAATGAGCTATATAAGGAAAAATTACGCATCGGTAACACTGGATGAATTATCAGAAGAATTCTATCTTTCAAAACCATATTTATCAAAGCATATAAGGGAGCTTACCGGCGATACCTTCGGCGACATCGTGAAAAGCATCCGTCTCACGAAGGCAAGGGAACTTCTGAAGACAAACGTCATGACAGTCCAGTCGATAGCCGAATCAGTGGGCTACGAGAACGTGGAGCACTTCAACAGGCTTTTCAAGAAGGCGTTTAGCATGACTCCCATCCAGTACAGAAACCAGGCATAGTACCAGAAAGCCTATGTGATTTTTGAAATCGCATAGGCTTTCCTGTTTAAATTTCCCTTTATTGCATTTACTGTAAGTTGACACCATGCAATCCTGTATTATACAATATTTACATAATAATATGCAGTTTGCTTTAATCCTATTTAACATTGAATTTAATCAAGGAGGATTTTATGGAGAACGCACGTCTGCTGATTTCGATGTTATTTTTCGTTACATTCTGTGTTTACGTTCTGTTCGGCGTCTATGTTCTGGGGATGAACCGCAGGCTTCTTCTGAACAGGCTGTTTTTTGCGCTCTGCGTTTCTCTGTGCCTGTGGTCGCTTGGACTGACCTTCGCAGTAAACGCCGGCAATGCTGCGACCTGCCTAGTGTGGTGGAGGTTCTCCGCTCTTGGCTGGTGCACATTCTGCAGCATCCTTCTGCATCTGATGCTTGTTTTCACGGACATCAGGCCTGTCCACAGGAAGCTGCTGCTTTTCATTTCATATGCTCCTGCGGCGGTTTTCGTTTTCGCATTTTGCATATTCCCTGAAACCTTTAAATCCCTCTACAGGTTTGAAAACACACCTTTCGGCTGGGTAAACGCCGCAGAGGTAAGCTTTTGGCAGATTTCCTACACAATTTATTCTTCAGCCCTGATGCTCTTCTGCGCAGCGGTCCTTTACAATTGGATGAAAACCATGGAAAGCGGGAAGAATAAGAAGTACGCCCGAATCCTTTTCTATTCCGTAGCTTCAGGCTTTTTCCTGACCTGCCTCGGCCTGAACAATACCCTCGCAGCACCCGCTCTTGTCATCATACCTGCTGCAGCAATGCTAATGTGCATAAGGCAGAGAGGACTCCTTAAAAACTCATCACTCCAGAACATGAACCAGATAATGAACAGTTCGAACAGGGCAAGGATATACGGCTTCGTTACAGTCTCACTTTATGCCGGAGCCCTTCTCAACATAGCCTCAATGTACATACTCTACGGACGCGAACTGAAGAGCGTGCTCTCATTCTCCCTGATCCTTTTTGCTGCCGGAATCCTGGTAAAGGTCGTTCAGAACCTGAGGATATCAGACTCGGTCAAAGACTACCTCATCCTGTTCGTAGTCCTCTGCATGATACCTCTGATCACTTTCCAGTTCATAGAATTCGCCAGCATCACGGTATGGGCCTTCCCTTTCCTTTTCATTATAATATTCACCGTATTCAACAACAGGATAATGCTTATAGCGATGTCGGCCGTCATACTAGCCACGCAGCTTGCAGTATGGTTCTTTGCCCCTGCTGCAACCGTGCAGATCGACAGCTCTGACCATCTGGCCAGGGTCGGCATGTACATGATCGCTGCCTGGCTCGCATATTACGTGAACAAGATCTACATGTCAAGACTCAAGGAAAACAGCGACCAGGCTTCGCTCCAGAAGAGCGTCGCTGCAATATCCACAGATTTCATAGACATCAACCAGTCAAACATAAGCAAGAAGATCACCCGCATGCTGGAGAGCGTCGGGACAATATTCGATGCCGACAAGTCCTACATATTCCTCTACGACAGGAAGAAAAACACCGCCTCATGCAAATACCTCTGGTCCAGCAACGGAGCAGCCGAGCTAAAATCACTCGACAGCCTCCCCTTCTTCATGTACCCCTGGTGGGGCGCTCAGATGAAGGAAAACGGCCTGATATCCATAAACGACGCTTCTCAGCTTCCCGCCGGGGCAGACATGGAGAAGTGCCTTCTCGCGAACCAGGGTATCCGCTCACTGATATCCGTCCCACTGAATGACGAGAAACAGTCGCGCGGCTTCATTGGAATCCTAAGCTCCGAAAATCCGAGAAAATGGGCCGAGGACCATGCGAGCATGCTAAAGATCATGTCTAACCTGGTGGTGGAGGCGTTTTCCAAAGTCGAGTCCGAAGGAAAACAGCAGTACCTGGCTTTCTATGACCAGCTGACATCCCTCGCAAACAGGACGCTTTTCAACGACAGGCTGAGCCAGGCCATAAACATGGCAAATATAAGCGGAAACATCTTCGGAGTCCTGTTCCTTGACCTCGATTCCTTCAAGATGGTTAATGACACGATGGGCCACGACAACGGAGACGAGCTGCTCAAGATGGTTTCCGGCAACCTCAGCAAGGTAATTAGGAACACGGATACGGTTGCGCGCTTCGGCGGTGACGAGTTCCTCGTGCTCATAAACAACGTCGCTGACAGGGACGACATAATCACGGTTGCCGACAAAGTACTGTCCGTTTTCAAGAAACCTTTCATCATCGAGGGAAAGGAGTTCTTCGTAACGGCAAGCGCCGGAATAGCAGTATACCCTATGGACGGGACAAATGTGCATACCCTGATAAAGAACGCGGACATAGCAATGTACCATGCTAAGGACAGCGGAAAAAACCAGTACAAGATGTGTACGTCCGAGATGAACACAGACATCCAGAACGAAGTCGAGCTTACAAACTACCTGCACAGAGCACTGGAGAGGAACGAGCTGCACCTGTTCTATCAGCCCCAGGTTGACGTCAGCTCCGGCAAGATACTGGGTGTCGAGGCACTGCTGCGCTGGACACATCCGAAATTCGGCAACATAGCTCCTGCGATTTTCATCCCTCTGGCCGAAAAATCCGGGCTCATTAACCCCATCGGGGAATGGGTGCTCAGTACGGCGTGCAAGCAGAACAAAACCTGGCAGGACATGGGCTACAGGAACATCCGCATGGGTGTCAACCTATCCTTCGTACAGTTCAGGAACGCCGAGCTGATCGACCAGATAGCAGCTATACTGAGGGAAACAGGTCTCAGCTCTGAGTATCTAACCCTTGAAATAACCGAAAGCGCTGCGATAAGGAATCTCGAGCAGATAATCGACTCCATGAACAGGCTGAAGGAGCTTGGCATCCGCCTCTCCATCGACGATTTCGGCACAGAGTACTCATCACTGAGCCGTATAAAGGAACTGCCTATTGACCACCTGAAGATGGACAAGCAATTCGTACACGGGATAGACGGTTCAATGAAGGACCAGGCCCTGACAGATTCTATTATTAACCTCGCGAAGAACCTCGGGCTCAGGCTTGTTGCGGAAGGTGTGGAGACCACAAGCCAGCTGCAGTTCCTAATACACAAGGGCTGCGACGAGATCCAGGGGTATTATTTCTACAGGCCTATGCCTGCGAGCGAGATAGATGCCCTGTTCAGGAAGGAGCTTACAGAATAATGGATATGACAGAAGCCGGCAGCTGCCTTATTTGCAGCATTGCCGGCTTCTATGATTCTGTTTTCTGCATATCACTGAAAGATTGTAGAATATATCATTATATATATTAAGTTCGGAATAGCAAGGAAAACCAGAATAGAGCGCTCACCCTTCTTGAACACTGCAAACAATCCGATTACTGAAGCCATGAAGGATGCAAAAAAAGTGAGGTACAACAGCGAACCCAGCAAAGGACTGTTGAAAGGATTTGGATACTCGATTGTGTTATTCTGTATTTCGGAAACAAACTTCGATGCTGCAACCAGCACAGCATACGCTGCAAAGAGAACAACCGACCATTTTCCTGAACGGGTTTTAGGCAGAAACGAAATTTTCATCAAAATACACCTACTTTCATATTGTTCACCAGACTGAAGAACTGCTTCATGGTGTCGGTGATGTACTTGTTCTTGTGATACGCTATACTGAACTCCCTCTTCAGGTCGAGTCCCGGAACCCTTACGATGCTGAACAAGCCGTCCCGGATCTCCTTTTCAACAAGGCGTTTTGAGATCACTCCTATGCCAAGCCCGCCTGCCGCAGCGCTCTTTATGCCGTCGGAGCCGCTGCACTCCCAGCTGATGTTCCAGGCCGCGTTCTTCGAAACCATTGCGCTCTCAAAAAGCTCCCTGGTTCCGCTCCCCTGTTCCCTCACAACGAAATCGTGCCTTAGCAGCTCCTCAAAGGTGGCGCTGCCCGCCCCGTACAGCGGATGCGTCCTGCCGCACACCAGCGCCAGCTCGTCGTCCATGAAAGGCTCCGAAATGATGTTTCGGCTGTGCACTATTCCCTCAACGAGGGCAAAATCTATCTCGTTCCTCATTATGAGGCTTTCGATATCCGCCGTGTTCCTGACCACAGCATAAACCTTAAGCTCCCTGTGCTTTTCCTGAAAACTGCTGACCAGCCTTGGCAGCAGCTCGACGCCGATGGTCAGGCTTGCTCCAACCTTGAGCGTCCCTGACTTCTCCGGATCCTTCATTGCAAGCTCCATCTCCCCGTGAAGTGCGATGATGTGCCTTGCGTAGCCAAGCAGCTGCTTGCCGCTTTCCGTTATGAAGAGCTTCTTTGACAGCCTGTCGAAAAGCCTGATTCCGTAGTGGCTCTCAAGCTCAGCTATGGCCTGGCTGACTGTTGGCTGGGCGATGTAGAGCTCCTCCGAAGCGGCTGTCATGCTGCCGCAGTCGGCCACCTTCACGAATATTTCCAGATTCCTTATTGTCATTATTTCCACCTTCTATTCATAGGTTATTTACTATGTATTATATAAAATAATAGTATTTTACAATACATAAGTCAACCTGTAATATATTTATCAGGAGATGATGAATTATGAATAGAACAAAACAGATTGCCCCGGGAATAATCCTGTGCATAATTATCGCTGCGCCTGCATGGTTTCTTGGAAAAAGCTTCCCCTTGATAGGGGCGCCGGTCTTCGGAATACTGTTAGGGATGGCGATGGCTAAAATATCGTCAAAATTCAATAACGGAATCAAATTCACTTCGAAGAAGATACTTCAGTACTCCATAATCCTCCTTGGATTTGAAATGAACCTTTTCAACGTACTTAAGGTTGGCACCCAGTCCCTCTATGTAATGCTCTTCACCCTGTCAGCTGCATTCCTGACAGCGTTTTTCCTGGGAAAGGCCCTTAAGCTTGAAGGAAAGATGACCACGCTCATAGGTGTGGGAACATCCATATGCGGCGGTTCGGCCATCGCAGCAACCGCACCTGTTATCCAGGCGAAGGACGAGGACGTGGCACATGCCATATCCACCATATTCCTTTTCAACATAATAGCTGTATTCATATTCCCCTCCCTCGGACACATGCTGGGTATGACGGATATAGGCTTCGGCATGTGGGCGGGCACGGCGGTCAACGACACCTCATCCGTAGTCGCAGCCGCCACAGCCTGGAGTACAGCTGCCGGGAACAATACAGCACTTGCCTTTGCAACAATAGTGAAGCTCACAAGGACGCTGATGATAGTTCCGATCACCCTCGTGCTTGCTGTCTACACCGCAAAAAAGAGCAGGGCTGAAAGCAGCAGGTTGACCTTCAAATTCTCCAGGATATTCCCCTGGTTCGTGCTCTGGTTTGTGTTAGCATCAATAGTCAATACCTTCGCAGGCATACCTGCCCAGGTTTCACATTCGCTTGTGGAAATCGGCAAATTCATGATTACCATGGCCATGGCTGCCATAGGGCTTAACACGAACATGGTAAAGCTCGTCAAAAACGGCCTCAAGCCGATTTTCCTTGGGCTCTGCTGCTGGTTTGCGGTTGCAGCCGCATCCCTTGCGGTCCAGACTTACATCAATATCTGGTAGAATTAAAATGCCCTTTCATGTAAAATTGACATGTAAAGACAATTGCGAAGGAAGTGGTTTTTTGAAGAAGTATGACACTGTTATATTTGATATGGACGGGACCTTGCTCAATACACTTGATGACATTTCAGACAGCTTGAATCATGTGCTGGCAACGTATGCTTTCCCCCGCCGGAAAACTTCTGAGGTCAGGAGCTTTGTTGGCAATGGCGCTGCACAGTTGGTGAAACTCGCCATACCGGACGGAAGCAGCAATCCGCGATATCAAAGCTGCCTTGAGGATTACTGCAGCCATTATCAGAGGAATCTGCAGAATAAGACTCGCATCTATGAAGGCATCATGGATCTGTTGGGACAATTATCCGGAGGAGGATACAAAATTGCAATTGTGTCGAACAAGCCTGATGAGGCGGTTAAGGAGCTCGCACGTCTCCATTTCGGGGAATATGTCAAAGTAGCAATCGGCGAGACTGAGGGTGTTTCCAGGAAACCGGCGCCGGATACCGTATTGAAGGCAATTGAAGAACTAGGCTCCACCGCTGGCAAGACAGTCTATGTCGGCGATTCAGAAGTTGATGTTGAAACAGCTAGAAATTCCGGAATCATATGTGTGGGCGTGACATGGGGATACAGGGACAGAGAGGTTCTGGAGCAGAACGGTGCAGATTATATTATCGACAAGCCGCAGGAATTGTTAAAGATAGTTGCAGGCTAGGGAAAACCAGGGTAATGCAAAACGGGGCCGCTGAAAAACCGAAAGGTTTTTAAGCGGCCCTGCATTTTAAACAGCGGCTTTTTGTTTTCTACAGCTTCTGGTACTGTCGCGCCGCTGCCGGCAGCAGCGCGAGGTTCTTGAGGCTCAGGTCGAGAGCCTTAACGGAATGTGTCAGTGCACCGGAGGAGATGTAGTCCACTCCGGTCTCGGCTATGGCCCTGATGGTGCTCAGTGTCACATTGCCTGAGGCCTCCGTGACTGCACGTCCGCCGATCATCTCCACAGCTTTTTTCATGGTCCCGCAGTCCATGTTGTCCAGCATGATTATGTCGGCTCCTGCCTCCAGAGCCTCACTGACCATTTCCAGGCTCTCCGTCTCGACTTCAATCTTCCTTACGAAGGAGCATCTCTTCCTCGCCGCTTCCACGGCTGACTTGATGCCTCCTGCAGCGCTTATGTGGTTGTCCTTCAGCATTATGCCGTCGGACAGGTTGAAGCGGTGGTTGTGCCCGCCTCCCACAGTAACTGCGTACTTGTCCAGAATCCTCAGCCCCGGCATGGTCTTCCTCGTATCAAGCAGCCTGGCACCAGTGCCTTCTATGGCGTCTGAGTACGCCCTGGTCACTGTGGCTATGCCGCTCATCCTCTGCAGGAGGTTGAGCGCCGTCCTCTCGCCCTTAAGGATATTCCTGGTGCTGCCGCTGAGTTTCGCGACTATCATGCGCGGCTCCACAGCATCTCCGTCAGCTTTGAAAAGCTCCACCTCAACTTCACCCAGCAGGTCGAATACCCTTTTGAACACTTCCAGGCCTGCAATTACGCCTGTATCCTTTGAAAGCAGCTCCGCCCTGCAGATCGAATCCTCGCCGATAACTGAATCTGTCGTTATGTCTTCGTTAGGTATATCCTCGTTCAGGGCGCCCTTGATTATCTCGTCAATAACTAAATAATTCATCTTCATATTTTCCACTGCTCCCTTTTAATTCTTTGATGACAGCCTTTTTGTCGAGTTCAAGCGTATAGCCTTTACCTTCTTTTACCAGCTCTATCTTGTCTGCAGTTTCATTTATGGTCTTTGCAGCCCTTTTCGAAAACACAAGTCCCTCCAGCAGTGAATTCGAGGCCAGCCTGTTTTTTCCGTGCACTCCTGTGCATGCTGTCTCTCCCAGCGCATAGAGGTTCTCCATGGAAGTCCTTCCGTTAAGGTCTACCTTGATGCCTCCCATATAGTAGTGCTGAGCAGGTGAAACAGGTACCCTGTCCTTAGTCATGTCTATGCCGGACTTCAGACATTCCTGGTAGATTGCCGGGAACCTCGTTTTGACGAATTCGCTGTCCATGAAGGATATGTCGATATATACGCATTTCTCCCCTGATTTCTCCAGCTCCCTCTCTATTGCCGCGGTAACCTCATCCCTCGGGAGAAGCTCGTTGACGAAACGTTCCCCTTTTGAGTTAACAAGTATTGCGCCTTCTCCCCGCAGCGACTCCGATATAAGGAATCTCCTCTCATTCTCGAGTCCCCTGTCTAAAACAGTGGGGTGGAACTGGACATAGTCTGCATCCTTCAGCTCCACGCCGTTCTTTATTGCTATTGCCACGCCGTCTCCGGTAAGGGTCCTGTGGTTTGTTGATTTTTTGAACAGGCCTCCGACGCCACCTGTGGCCAGCACAACATCCTTTGCCGCCACTTCGATGATTTCTCCTTCCTTCATGAGAACGCCGCCTATGCATCTGTTGCCTTCCTTTATGATGTCGACCATGGTAGTATGCTCCCAGAGCTCTATGTTGCTCCTCCTCTTCGCTTCCGCTATGAGGGTTTCGGCAACAGCCTTCCCCGTCTCGTCCTTCTGGTGGACTATCCTGTTGACGCTGTGGGCCCCTTCCCTGGTATATGACAGCCCGGAATTGTGCTTGTCAAACTGTAGACCGTAGCGGATCAGTTCCATTATGTTCTCTATTGATTCCTTCGCGAGGATGTTGACTGCATCGACCTTGTTTTCGTAGTCACCCGCTTTTAGAGTGTCCTCCACGAAAAGCGGTATGTCCTTTTCGTCCAGCGCGGTCGATATGCCTCCCTGTGCAAGATAAGTGTCTGTCTCGGTCAATTCGGACTTTGATAAAACTAGGATTTTAAGATCGCTTCTGAGATGAAGCGCGCAGTACAGACCTGCAACCCCTGACCCTGCTATTAAAACATCTGCTTCAAACTTCTTCATATCTTTTTCTCCGACAGCCTGTGCATGTTCATAAGCGATCTGTGCGCTTTCTGCCTCAGGTCTTCATCTATCTCTATTTTGTATTGCTCATGAAGAAGGCTTTCATAAACATCCTTGAGCGTTGTCTTCTTCATGTTCTGGCATACCATTGAGCCGCAGGGTACGTAGAAGGTCTTGTCAGGGTTTTGTTTCTTCATCTCGTAGAGGATTCCTTCCTCTGTAACAACTATGAATTCCTTATTTCCGCTTTCTGAAGCTCGGTTGAGTATCCCGCTTGTGCTTCCCACGTAGTCGGCAAGAGCACACACCTCAGGCTCGCATTCAGGATGAGCGAGAACCTCTGCTTGCGGATGCAGCTTCTTAAGCTCAAGCACATCTTCAGGCGTTACTCTTGCATGCGTCACGCAGAAGCCCGGCCACAGTATGAATTCTTTTTCCGGGAACTTTGACGCAAGGTACTGGCCCAGGTTCTTGTCCGGCAGGAATATTATCTCTTTGTTGTCTATGTTTTCGAATATCCTCTCGGCTGATGAGGACGTCACCGATACATCGCAGAGCGCCTTGACTTCTGTTGTTGAGTTGATGTAGCATACTACAAGCGCACCAGGGTGCTCTTCCTTCATTTTCATGACCCCCTCCGCGTCTGCCATGTCAGCCATAGGGCATCCTGCATCCAGCACCGGCAGCAGCACGGTCTTTTCAGGGGATAGTATCTTGGCGCTCTCCGCCATGAACTTGACCCCGCAGAAAACTATAAGCTGTTCTTCGCAGCGGCTTGCTATGACACTCAGATGGTAGGAATCGCCGACATCATCGGCAATCTCCTGGATCTCAGGGATCTGATAATAGTGCGCCAGTATCCTGGCATTCTTCTCTTTCTTCAGCTTCAGAATCTCTTCTTTGTAATTCATTTTCGAACTCCACCCTTCAGGATTTTAGCCTTATAATAAAGTTTTTTATGTTTATTTATAGTATACAGGTGTATATACACCACTACTGAGTATAACATTTTATTTCCAATTTTTCAACCTGAAACCGTCCCCGCGGGCTAGTAAAGCCTGTAGAAGCCGCTTTCTGCAGAGAGCAGGCTGACAGCTCTGGTGCCTGCATCATAGCTGAAAACATCCATTTCGTGTGAGCTTTTCCCTTCAAGCAGGCCGGTGAAATACAGGCGCCCTTCGCTGTCGGTCGCCATGGTCGATGCTGAAACTACCGCCTTTGGAAAATCATAGCTGATGCGCCGTATGACTTCTTTCCCTTCCAGGTCTACCTTGTACAGCGCTCCGTCTGCTTCTCCTGCCATTGTGGCAGCCAGATAGACCTCGTGCATTTCGGAGTCGTATTCAGCCCCGTAAAACTCAGCCATCTCCGAAGTAATTATATTCTTCCCGCCGTCCCTGTTCTCAAAGCAGAGTCTCGCCTCTGTGCCGGTGCTCTCGAAATACAATATGCCGCCTTCTGCCGGCATCATGTACATGCAGAATCCGTTAAGATCTTCATTATAGACTTCCTCTGTGCCGGCGGGTACATTGTATTTATATATCTTTCCTTTGCCGCCTGTCTCCTGATCAGTTCCGTAGTAGAGCAGATTCTCTCCGTCAATCCAGCAGTAGACGCTGCCAGAAACCCTTACATCGCTTTTTATTTCTTCGGACTTCCCGGAGGCCAGGTCGAATATCTTCAGCTTCTGTACGCTGTCCAGCGAGTCCTGGCTATAGGACCTGTATGCAAGCCTTGTGCCTTCAGCATTCATCTTTATATCCGAAGCTGAGAAGAAAGAATCCACAACCATCATTTTTTCGTCCCTGTATATTTTTATTTCATTATTGTCCAAATTCTGTCCCGGAGATATCCTCACAAGCTGTGCGATTATGTCCCCTCCAGCGCTCCTCTGCATTTCCGTAACGCAGTCTATCCTGCTGCCAATCTTGTACATGCTGCCGTCAGCGACGCTGAAAGCGTCCGAAAAGCCGTCTGAGCTGCTCTCCACAGCCGTTACGCTGCTGTATGCAGGGAGAGGCTCTTCAAGCCCCTCTTCCTTGACGGCTCCGCTGCAAGCTGTCATTACGGATATAGCCAGGATCAGCGCTGCTGCATTCCCAGCCAAACATCTTTTTCTCATCAGACCTCAACTTCCCCCTTGAAGCTGAATTCGGCGGGGCCCGTCATGAACACGTTTTTGCCCTCAAGTTCTATGAAGAGTGTGCCGCCTGGCACGAAAACCTTGACCTTGCTGTCTGTCAGGCCTAACCTGTGCGCCGCAACGACGCATGCGCAGCTTCCCGTTCCGCATGCCAGCGTAGGCCCCGCTCCCCTCTCCCAGGTCTTGACCCTTACGGTTCCCCTGTCAATGACCTCGCAGAAGTTAACGTTTGTCCCCTTGGTGAAGAGCTGATTCTTCTCTATAGCCCTCCCCTCATTGATATCAAAGCTCTCGAGGGTGCCGAATATCACAGTGTGCGGCACGCCCATCTGCATGGATGTTATCCTGTATTCCTTTCCGTTCTCGTAAAGCTTCTCGTCTACTATCTCATTGTCTCCTGCTGCGAAGTAGGATTTCGGATCAAAGGACGGTGAGCCCATGTCTATCCTTACCTCGCTTACCTTGCCGTTTTCTTTGAACACATCAGCGGTCTTCACGCCGTCGCCTGTTTCTACGGTTATGCTTCCGCCCTCCACTATGCCCTGGTCGCATACGTATTTCACGAAGCATCTGAGGCCGTTGCCGCACATGGATGCGTACGATCCGTCCGCATTAATTATTACCATCTGTGTCTGGGCTATCTCGCTGTTCCTTACTATGAGTATGCCATCTGCGCCGATAGAAAAGTGCCTGTCGCAGAGTTTTGCGGCCAGCTCACCTTCCCTGCCTGTGTATCGGTTTTCCCTGTCATCTATAACAACAAAATCGTTTCCGGTTCCCTGCATTTTTGAAAATATCATGATATTACCTCTTTCGAAAATATTGATTTTTATGCAAAATATTCCTTAGAATTAGTTTACTACCTTAAGCCGCCATAATCAACAACAAGCGCGGCTATATTTGAACTTTTTATACAGTAGCATAAATGATATACTAATCTAGTATAAACATTTTTAAGCAACGCTGGAAAGGATGAAGATTATGGCTTTTGATGGAATATTTATATACAGTCTTGTAACTGAACTGAAGAAAACGATAGCCGGAGGAAGGGTTGAGAAGGTTAACCAGCCCGAGAAGGACGAGGTGATCCTAACAATAAAGAGCGGGAGGGCGGTTCACAGACTTTCCCTCAGCGCAAGCGCCGTCTACCCTAAAATTTACATAACGGGAGTTTCGAAACCGAACCCTCAGATCCCGCCGATGTTCTGTATGGTTCTGAGGAAATACCTTGTGGGCGCCAGGCTCCTTGACATAAGGCAGCTGGACACGGACAGGGTCATATTCATCGATTTCCAGAGCATGGACGAGCTCGGCTACGACAGCGTGTATACGCTTGCTGTGGAGATCATGGGCAAGCACAGTAACATCACGCTTATCAGGCAGAGGGACAACACTGTGATGGACTGCATAAAGCACCTCTCCTTCGACATGAACACCATGAGGAGCCTGCTGCCGGGAACTAAGTACATGTTCCCGCCTGAATCAAAGAAGCTCAGCCCCTTCAGCTTCAGCTGCGGCGAACTGAATAATTATGCGGCTGAGACCCAGGTGCCCTTCGATGCCGGCTTCTTTTCCAGTGTCTTCACCGGCATAAGCAAGCCCCTTTCAAAGGAACTTGTGTACAGGCTCGAGAGCGATGGCATTGATTTCGGAATGGAAAACCTGAATGAAATATGCATCTTCACAGCGGATTACTTCAGCAGGATCAAAAACGGGGAATTCACCTTCGCACTTTACGAAACAGATGAAAGCGTAAAGGAGTTCTACTGCGACAGGCTGCTCAGCCTTTCTGCCCTGAAGGAGACGGTATTTGACTCGGGCTCTGAGCTGGTGGAGAAATTCTACAACGAGAAGGACAAGGCGGACCGCCTCAAAAACAGGAGTTCGGACCTGCAGAAGCTTATAAATGTCAACCTGGACAGGTGCGCAAAGAAGATAAAACTTCTCAGGGAAACCCTTTCTGATTGTGAAAAGAAGGATGAATTCAAGATCCTTGGCGAGCTCCTCACTGCAAACATCTACAGGATCAAGAAGGGAGACAGCCAGATAGATGTCGTCAATTACTACAGCGAGTCTGCTGAAACGATGATCATCAAGCTGGACAAGGACAAGACCCCTTCTGAAAACATACAGCAATACTTCAAGAAGTACAACAAGATGAAAAAATCGGAAGAGGCTTCAAAAATCCAGATAGAGAACGCTGAAAAGGAATACGAGTACCTGCAGTCCGTGCTCACCAATATAAACAACGCTGAGAGCTACGAGGAGATAGAGGACATAAAGAAGGAGCTTACAGAGACAGGCTACATCAGGTTCAAGAAGGAGAGCAGCAAAAAATCTAAGCCTTCAAAGCCTATGCACTTCATCTCAAGCGACGGCATTGACCTGTATGTGGGCAAGAACAACATTCAGAACGACTACCTGACCCTCAAGTTTGCCGAGAAGCACGATACCTGGCTCCACACGAAGAACATCCCCGGCTCCCATGTCATAATCAGGCATTTCGGCCCGCCTCCCGAAAGGACGCTCTCGGAAGCTGCGCTGCTGGCGGCATACTACAGCAAGGCTAAGGATTCAACGAAGGTTCCTGTCGACTACACCGAGGTCAGGAACGTGCACAAGCCTAACGGTGCGAAGCCGGGAATGGTCATATACAGGACAAACAAGACTATATACGTGGATCCTGAGAAGCCGGAGCTTTCCCATAAATAATGCTTGAGGCGAGGAGGAATTTTGATGACCGAATTAAGCAAATTAAAGGTGTGGACGGCGCAAGCCGATGTAGTCATTGATACAATAGAGGAAAACGGGATTTATCATGTGAAACGCGATTTTATCCTGAAAAAATACCAGCAGATCTCCAAGCTTTTTCTCGAACCCTATGACTGGTTCATAAGGCGCGCAGCCTCAAAGATCCCTCCGCCTCCCGGAGCAGAATACCCAATCTGGGTATTCTGCGATCCAATGATGATTTCAAACTATGCGACCGGCGACTACATAATCGAGGCAGAGGTACCAGCAGATAAAGTGATCCTCTTGGATCAGGCGAAGTGGCTCAAAATCCTTAACCTCTCATATATACCGGCAGATCCTGCTGACGGGGAGAGGTTCAAGCGAACAATCACTAATTACGGTCTGCAGCATGAATCTAAGGCCTTAACTACAAACTTCTACCCTGCGTTCAAGCGCGAGATTATCGGCAGCTGGGACAGGCTGTTTGACGACTCGATCAAGCTTTCGGAGGATAAAACGGGAGCGCTTTGGGAAATCAGAAAAGAATGGATAACAAGGATAACAAAAGCATAGTAAAAAAATAAAAGCCTTGGGAATAATAATGACTTACGAAGTCAATCCCGAGGCTTTTGCCTTTGAATCAAATTTTCAATTTCATTCTGGGAAGGCGATATTTTTCACCCATTCCGCCCGGATTTCCCAAAGGGTTGCCTGATTTTCTCCGGATATCTTTATGTCAGGATCGAAAAGCCTTTGCCAGCTGTTTTCAACCTCGCGCTTTAAAATCGGATAGAAATTGGTCATGCATATGAGGCTTTTGTTATTGATTCCGTTTGACTTCAGCTTCTTTTCAAACTCCTCATTGTCTTTGCTGTTCTCGGGTATATACCAATTATTCAGAATGTAGTCCCACTTCCCGGAATCAAAGATTATCACATTCTCGGTGTCAACTTCAAGCTCGAACCGAACCTGACCCTCTATCAGTCCAAATGACAGCTCCTTTTCAAAGGCTGCCCAAATTGGGAACTCGACGCCTTCAGGTTTAGGAACCACATTGCCTGCAGCATTGGAAAACCACCTGTAGACATTCAGGTAAATGTCGGAACAGGAATCGTACTTTTCAATTATGCTTCCAAGCTTTGCCCTGTAGACCCCTCTTGCTTCAAGTTCTTTCAGAGCTCTTTTGTCCTGGGTGGTCCAAAGTCTTATCTTGCTCATAATTTCACCTCTGAAATAATTATATCACAAGCCGGCGATAATTCTATCCTATGATGCTCCTGACCCATTCGCTCCTTATCTCCCATATCGTCCCCTGCCTCATGTCCGAGAGGGAATAGGAGTTGTCAAAAAGCCTTTCCCAGCTTCGAAGTATCTCTTTTTTGAGGTGGGGATAGAAGCCGCTCATATATGCAGCGGAGCTGTTCGCAATTCCATATCTTTTAAGTTTCATCTCGAACTCCTCCTCATCCCTTTCACCCAGCGGCACATACCAGAAGTTCACCATCCGGTCCCACTTATCTGTATCCATGACGATCACCGACTCGCTGTCAACTTCCAGCTCGAGGATGACTGCGTCCTCAGTGCTCTGCAGCATGAAGTCGTCGCTCAGGGACACCCAGACCGGAAAACATACATCGTCCGGCTTAGGGACTATTCCCTTTGCCCTGTCGGCGTACCAGGAGTAAACCTCAAAGTAGAACTTCGCGCAGTCCTCCATCTTCATCTCGATGTACTCTTTTTTCGCGATGTACCTGCCTTCATTTTCGAGGATCCCGATGATTCCCCTGTCCTGCCTCGTCCAGACCTTCATTTTACTTGAACCCTTCTTTTTGGAGGATGGCTGCGGCTTTTTCTGCATCGTTTTCCGAAACGAGGACTATAGGACCTGTGCAGCCCATTCCGCTTTCGGCATAGATGCCCGCTTTCCACAACGCCCTGGAGGCGTTGTCGAGCTCGAGTATGTCGACTCCGGCTATGCCGTGGGTGACTACCTTCTTGTCCGGCATCTTTATTTCCTCTTCAGCCTTTGGCTTGTCCTTTTCAAGGATCTTTCCTACTATGTCCCTGAGGCCTGCAGCGTTTGCTTTTTTATACTCTTCCCCTGCAAGCTTGACGAGGTCGTTCTTCGCGCACAGCGAGCAGTACCTGAGCGCTTCGCATATGAGCGGCGCTCCCGACGCCCTAGAAACTATATTGACCAGCTTGTCGTAGCCTTCGCCCACTCCAGGTCCGTAGCCGTAGCCTACGGTCTCGTAGCTGCCGCCTGTGGTGTATGAAGCGAATATCTTTATA
>JAGFXP010000012.1 GCA_017861315.1 Bacillota bacterium
TGTCTGCCGAATTCCCTGCAGAGGTTCGAAACCCTTATGGCGTGCAGCTCCTCTCTTTTATTTTTTTCATTCAGCGTTTTTATTATTGCGCTGATAGTTCTTGCCTTGATGCCGGAGCTTTCGAATAGCTTTTCCCTGTACATGAAATCCTCAGCCCTCTTGAATATATCCTGTGTCGTTTCCGTGTCGTCAATTTTCGTTGCCCACCCGAAGGATGCAGAGACTATGAGAGAATCAACATTTTCATCGGATGCAATAGTCTTGACGCGCTTTACAACTACTTCCGCCTCTTCTGAGCTTGTCTCGGGAAGGAGTATGACATATTCATCCCCTCCAAGCCTTGCTATGATATCTTCCTTCCTGCATCCCTTGACAATCACTTCAGCCATCTTTCTGATGACCTCATCGCCTTTTGCATGCCCGAAGGAGTCATTGATCAGCTTTAAACCGTTTACGTCGCCTACGATTATGGTTAGGGGGTAATTTCTCGGAACGTCCAGCCTCTTGAGCTCTTCTTCGTAGAACCTCCTGTTGTACAAGCCGGTCAGCTGGTCATGGTAACCAAGGTATTCAAGCTTGTACTCTATCTTCTTCCTGTTGATTATATCCCTGCAGCTTGCGCAGAAAATCTTCCTTCCGCCTATGTTAAGCCTGGCCATGACTATCTCCGCCGGAACCGGGGTGCCGCAGGATTTCTGGAGCCACCATTCGAACTGGTGATTCCCGCTTTTCCTAACAATTTCAATGATTCTCGAAATCTCATCCTCTGACTCCTTTCCGTCAGGCTGGATCCTGGAGCTTATTTTCCAGAAGGGGAGTGATACAATTTCATCCTTGGTGCTGTATTGAAGGAGCTCAAGGAATTTATTGCTGCATCCAGTAACTTCTCCCAGTTCGTTGAGGAGGACTTCAGCTTCGCAGGAGTTGTCGAACAGTTCCTGCAGCTCCAGCTGCTTTTTTTTCAGCTGAGTTACATCCCTTATGACCATGAGGACATCTTCCCGGCCGGCAACAGCCCTGACCTCATAATGGGTTTGGCGGCCTTCCGTTGCAAGGGTATGCTCAAAGCTCACCGGCTCTCCGCATTCCGATGCCGCAGTTCTGGCCTGTTCAAATGCAGCAATCAGCCATGGCTGACCCAGTTCCCTTACGTCATGGTTAACAGGATCTTTTCCCGAAAATATATCAATATCTTTTCCTCTGTGATAACCTTCAACGAAGCCGGACGCATTTAAAAGCAGAAGCATATCCGGCAGTGAATCCATCATTGTCCTGATAACCTGAAAATATTCTTTCATATACACCAACACCTGCCAGTCATCTTGAATTTTAAGCCTAAAAAGCCCCGGCATTGCACCGGGGCCTGATTTTTAGTATTCCAGCGGAAATTTTTTGCAGAGTTTAGCCACCTTGTCTTTTACATCTTCCAGATCGCCGTCCCTGTTTTCTATTGTCTCGTTTATCAGGGCTGCGATTTTTCTCATCTCGTCTTCCTTGAATCCCCTTGTAGTGGTAGCAGGAGTTCCGACCCTTATGCCGCTTGTTATATAAGGGCTTGTAGTTTCAAACGGTATAGTGTTTTTGTTTACTGTTATGCCTACAGAATCAAGAAGTTTCTCGGCGTCTTTTCCTGTTATTCCCTTGTTCGTGAGGTCGATAAGCATCAGGTGGTTGTCAGTACCTCCTGACACAATCCTGAAGCCGTAGCCCTTAAGCTCCTCTGCAAGCACCTGCGCGTTCACAATAACCTGGTCAATGTAATCCTTGAAGCCAGGCTGCATAGCTTCTCCGAAACATACCGCCTTTGCAGCGATTGTATGCATGAGCGGGCCGCCCTGTATTCCAGGGAATATAGCCTTGTCTATTTTATCAGCGTACTGGGCTTTGCACAGGATTGCTCCGCCTCTTGGTCCCCTCAGTGTCTTGTGGGTGGTTGTGGTGACAAAATCAGCATATGGGACCGGTGAAGGATGCGCTCCGGTAGCAACCAGGCCTGCTATATGTGCCATGTCGACCATCAGGTACGCTCCGACCTCATCGCATATCTGTCTCAGTTTCTCGAAATCAATAACTCTCGGATATGCGCTGGCTCCGGCCACGATCATCTTTGGCTTTATGCTCAGTGCTGTATTTCTTACATCGGCATAGTCTATCATCTCAGTATCCTTGTTGACACCGTACGAAGAGAACTTGTACAGCTTGCCTGAAAAATTGACAGGGCTACCGTGAGTCAGGTGCCCGCCGTGTGTAAGATCCATGCCCAGAATGGCATCGCCGGTTTTCAGCATGGCCATGTATACTGCCATGTTTGCCTGTGAGCCCGAATGAGGCTGGACGTTGGCGTGTTCTGCACCGAATATTTCTTTCAGCCTGTCTCTGGCGATATTCTCAACAACGTCTACAAATTCGCATCCGCCGTAATATCTTTTTGCAGGATATCCTTCAGCATATTTGTTTGTCAAAGTCGACCCCATGGCTTCCATTACCGCCCTGCTTGTAAAATTTTCGGAAGCTATAAGCTCTATGGTAGTTTCCTGTCGGTTCATCTCATCCTGTATTGCCTTGAATACCTTTGGATCTTCTTCCTTGATGTGTTTAAAATGCATATATAACAACTCCTTAAAATAATATGTAAAATATTTAAAAACTTTAAACTATTATAATACATTCTGACAATTTAAACAACTGCAAAAAAGGGGAGCACAGACGTTCTGTGCTCCATGTAAAGGATTTTACTCGGATTTCTTGTCTCTTGTCATAAGCCTGACAACGGCATCCTTAGGATTTTTGCCTTCGAAAAGGACTTTGTACAGCTGGTCGGTTATAGGCATCTGTACATCCAGTTCTTCCTTCAATTCATAGAAAGCCTTGCAAGCTTTGATGCCTTCAACAACCATGCCTACTTTTTCTGCAGCTTCTTCTCTGGTGGCGCCCTGCCCAATAAGGAAGCCGGCTGACCTGTTCCTGCTGTGCTTGCTTGTGCATGTCACGATAAGATCTCCCATGCCTGTAAGCCCGTAGAATGTCCTGTTGCTGCCGCCAAGCTTGGTCCCGATCCTCGTGATCTCATGCATGCCTCTTGTCATAAGGGCAGCCTTCGTGTTGTCGCCGTAGCCTATTCCGTCAGATATTCCTGCAGCAAGCGCGATAATGTTCTTGACCGCGCCGCCTATCTCCACCCCTACGATATCCTCATTTGTGTATACCCTAAACTCCGCAGTCATGAACAGATCCTGAACCTCGTCAGCGTACTTCATCTCCTCCGAAGTAACTACTACGGTAGTTGGCAAATTCATTGCCACTTCTTCGGCATGGCTCGGACCTGAAAGTACAACGACAGGGTTTTCGGGCAGTTCATCCTTGATGACCTGCGAAAGCCTTTTCTTTGTCTCCAGCTCTATGCCCTTTGCGATGCTGATGATAACCTGATCATCGCTTATAATTCCTTTTATAGATCTGCAGGTATCCCTGATTACATGGGAAGGGATAGCAAGCACAATATACCTGGATTCCTTGATCGCATCCTCAAGGCCGGTTAATGCAGTCACTCCTTCAGGGATGGTTACGCCTGTAAGATATCTCTTGTTGGTCCTGTTCATATTGATTTCTTCAACGACCTCGGCACATCTGTCCCAGACGTTCACTTTGAGACCTTTTCTGCCAAGCATAGCCGCGAGTGCAGTTCCGAAGCTTCCGCCACCGATAAATGCTATATCTGAAACCATTATTTTTCCTTCCTTTCTCTGAACTCCAATTTGATTCCCGTTCCCGAAAAATCGAAGTTTTCTCTCAGTCTGTTCTCCAGGTACCTCTCATAGGAAAAATGGAGGCAATTCGGATCATTTACGAAGAATACAAAGGTAGGAGGCTTTGTCCCGATCTGTGTGACATAGTATATCTTTAGTCTCTTCAGCCCTACGACAGGGGGCTCCTTCATCATCAAGGCATTGCTTATGACTTCGTTCAGCACGCCGGTCTTGATCTTCTTCGAGTAATTGTCGTAGCATTTCTTTACCGCTTCAAGCACTTTGTGTACCCTCTGACCAGTCAGTGCAGAGATGAAGAGATATTCTGCGTACTGCATGAAGTTCAGTGAGTTCTTGAGCTTTGCTTTGAACTGGTCCATGGTCTTTGTCTCTTTTTCTACAAGGTCCCATTTGTTTACGATAACCAGTATAGCCTTGTTTAGCTCGTGCGCGTAACCTATTATCTTTTCATCCTGGTCGCTTATGCCTTCAGTCGCATCAATCATGAGTATGCACACGTCGGCTCTTTCGATTGCAGCATAAGTCCTGATGACGCTGTATCTCTCGATTTCCTCTTTTACCTTGCTCTTCCTTCTCAGCCCTGCTGTATCTATGAGCGTGAACTTTCCCAGTTCGGTCTCAAGCGTGCTGTCTATTGCGTCCCTGGTTGTTCCAGGTATTTCGCTTACTATCACCCTCTCTTCTCCAAGAAGCCTGTTAATGAGCGAGGATTTTCCTACGTTCGGTTTCCCGACGAATGCAATTTTTATATTTTCTTCCTCTTCCTCTGCATCTGCTCTTTCTTCAAAGTTTGCTACCACTTCATCGAGCATGTCTCCGAGTCCCAGACCCTGGGATGCTGATATTGCTATAGGGTCTCCTATGCCGAGGTTGTAGAATTCATAGGCATGGTCCTCATCCCTGAAGTTGTCGATCTTGTTTACGACAAGCACTACAGGCTTTTTGCTTTTTCTAAGCATCTGGGCAACTTCCATGTCTGCCGGTGCCAGGCCTTCCTTGCCGTCTACGATGAATATTATGACGTCTGCGGTTTCTATGGCTATATTGGCCTGCCTTCTCATCTGTGCAAGGATGATGTCCTCGCTCTCCGGCTCGATTCCGCCTGTATCTATAATTGTAAAGTTATACTTCAGCCATTCAGCGTCAGCATAGACCCTGTCCCTGGTCACACCCGGCGTGTCCTCGACTATTGAAATCCTTTTGCCCGCAAGCTTGTTAAACAGCGTGGACTTTCCTACATTTGGTCTTCCTACGATAGCTACTATTGGTTTTCCCATTTATATTACCTCCTTGCAATACAGATTGATTTTATCTACGATGTCCTCACCTGTATAGTCAGTTACTATTATTTTTTTGTTTAATGTGTCCTCGATTTCTCCTACAGTCATGTCGTCAAGGAACACCCTGCTGCCCGTGTCTCCAAGCTCATATCCTTTTCTCAGCATTGTATCGGGTATTATCAGGTATTCCCCTGTCTCCCTTTTTGAAAGCTGTTCCACGATATCCGTCCCCGTGATCAGGCCGGCAACTGTTATGGTTTCCCCGAAGAAATTGTTAACTATCTTGACAGCATCGATTATAATGCCGCTGTTCTCTTTTTTCACCATTTCAGCGAATGCGCTGAGCTCGTTGTATGCAGACTCGCCTGTCACCAGGGTGAAGCTGCCTTTCGAGTTTTTGCTGAGTCTGTCGATGTCTCTCTCAACATTGTCCCTGAAGCTCCTTATTATGCCAACTCCGTCCTCAAGCTGGTGGAATCCTTCATAGAATTCCGCACCGGGCACGTCCATTCCTGCAGTTACGTAAAACTCGTCCGAAAGCCTGACAAACCTTACGCCGGCTTCTCCCAGGAAATTTTTCTGCAGTTCCTCGACATTCCTGATCTCGGCAGCAGCAGACTCCCTGTCATACAGTTCAAGTTCGTAGAGTCCCTCCCTGAACTTAGTAAGCCCAATTGGTACTGCTGCAAGGTTCTGTACCTGAGGGTACAGGGCAAAAAGGTCCATGCAGGTCCTCCTGAACTCCTCTCCGTCATTTATTCCAGGGCACAAAACCACCTGGCAGTTCATCTCGATGCCTGCCGCAGCCAGCTTTTTGAGCCTGTCATTGATGTTTCCTGCAAACCTGTTCCTGAGCATCTTTACTCTCAGTTCAGGGTTGGTGGTATGCACTGATATGTTTATGGGACTTATCCTGTACTTGATTATCCTGTCCAGGTCGTCGTCGCTCATGTTTGTCAGTGTCACAAAATTCCCCTGGAGGAATGAAAGCCTGGAATCGTCATCCTTAAAATAAAGAGTCTCCCTCATGCCTTTGGGGAGCTGGTCTATGAAGCAGAATATGCAGTTGTTGCTGCAGCGGTTCGCCTTGTCCATTATGGATTCCTTGAAAACAACTCCCAGATTCTCATCGAAGTCCTTTTCCACATCAAGTTCCCATATCTCTCCGCTGCTCTTTACTATCTCCAGGATCACATTTTCGTCGCACATGAGGAACCTGTAATCCAGAATGTCCTTTACTTCCTGTCCGTTTATTTTAACAAGCCTGTCGCCAGGCTCTAGTTCAAGCTCTTCAGCAAGACTTCCAGCCATGACCTCGGCAATCTCATTTCCCATCACTTCAACTCCTATGCGCAAATGCGGCATTACCCACTAAATAATATTACAGTATTGAAGTCAAATAGTCAATAAAAGAAAAGAACCCCCATAGTTGGAGGTTTTGCTTATATCAATTTGAATAACATCATAATAAGTGCAGATAGAATTCCGCATAATGGTATAGTTATAACCCAGGCTAATACTATGTCCTTTGCCAGCGACCATTTTACTGCGGTTATCCTCTTCGATGCTGCAACACCCATTATGGATGTTGAAATTATCTGTGTTGTACTAACCGGAGCGTGGAACATGGTGGCAGTAAATATGATTGCAGCAGCACCCGTCTGGGCAGCAAATCCGTTTACCGGAGCCAGTTTGGCCATATTTGTACCCATAGTTTTTATAATTTTCTTTCCTCCGACACCTGTGCCAAGCGCCATAGCAAGCGCACAACAAACCTTTACCCAGGAAGGGACCTCAAACTGGGTTATCATTCCGCTGCTCACCAGAGCCATCGTTATTATACCCATTGCCTTCTGTGCGTCGTTTCCGCCGTGGTTCAGTGACATGGCCATAGCCGATACGATCTGGAGTTTGGAAAATATTGCGGTAACTGCAGCCGGTCTTGTCTTTCTGAGTATGAAATTCAGGAGATTCATAAGAAGGTATCCCACGACAAAGCCTATTGCAGGCGAAAGGAATATCCAGAGCGCTACCTTCCAGAAGAAGTTTACCCAGTCAACCACCACAAAGCTTCCAGTGAACGCTACTGATGCACCTATCAGACCTCCGATGAGCGCATGGGAGGAACTGCTCGGAATTGCCATCAGCCATGTGAAAAGATTCCATATGATTGCTCCCAGAAGGGCAGAGACTATAACCTCAGATGTTATATGAGCAGGGTCTACCAGCCCATTCCCTATGGTCTTGGCAACCGCAACACTCATAAAGGCACCGAGGAAATTGAGCACTGCTGACATCATTACAGCCTGCCTGAGCGTCATAGCCCTTGTTGAAACAGTCGTAGCTATCGCATTGGCACAATCGTGAAATCCATTTATGAAGTCAAAGGCTAATGCAAGAAAAACTATTACTATCAAGTATATCATTGAAGAACTAAGCATTTTTCATTACAACCCCTTCAACGGCATTTGCTACATCCTCGCAAGCATCCATGGTGTTTTCAAGGGCTTCATATATTTCTCTCCATTTTATGATTTCGAGAACAGGTTTATCGCTTCTGAACAGTTCCTTTATCGCTTTTCTTGAAAGCCTGTCTCCGACCTCTTCAAGCCTGTTTACTTCGATTATCTTTGCAGCGAGTTCTTTGCTGTTTTTCATGCTCTTCATTTCTTCCATAACGTTCTTTACTTCCTCACAGCACTTTGCTATGAGCTCGCCCAATTCTCTTGCTTCATCTGTAGCTTTGTCGATGTTGAGCATGATGAATCTGCTTGCAGCGTACTCGATATGGTCTATGATGTCGTCAAGTCCTTTTGAAATTGCATAGATGTCCTCTCTATCGAAAGGCGTTATAAAGCTTTTATTAAGCTGCTTCAATATTTCATGCTGCATCTTGTCGCCTTTGTGCTCTATGTCTTTGATTTCCTTGTTTTTCTCCTCTGAAAATTCCTCACCGCTCATGTATTCGATCAGCTTCTCTGCAGCCTCGCATGCGATTTCTGCTGTGGTTCGGAATAATTCAAAAAATTTGTCCTCTTTTGGAGATAAACTAAACATTATATCCCTCCTATAAATTGCTTATCTAGTAAATCGAATAAAGTATAACACAAATAAAAAAAAATTGAAACACAAAACTTAACATTCTTAACACAAACATAACATTGGAATACCACACCACAATTCATATATATTTCAGCAAAATATTGCTTAAAAAAAAAGCTGTTGATAGAGTATCAACAGCTTTTTATATTAAGTATTTTATTCGTTAAGATCCATATGTTCTCCTGTTACCAGGTATACATTCCACTCACAAATATTCGTAACGTGGTCACCGATTCTCTCCAGTTTGCTGGCAAT
Organism: Bacillota bacterium; assembly: GCA_017861315.1. Lineage (GTDB taxonomy): Bacteria > Bacillota > Clostridia > Clostridiales > Clostridiaceae > UBA699. The sequence goes on from JAGFXP010000012.1 coordinate 8,405, forward strand.
CAAAATGAATTGCGTTGCCTGGTTCAGATTTTTGATGTCTTTTGCCATTATTGCGAGAAGGTCATTGAATACTCCCTTGTAAAGAGCATCCACTTCATCATCCATCTTGCAGATTTCTTTTATAGCCTCCACATCTCTTGATATAAAGCTGTCCAGGGATTTTTTTATCATTTTTTCGACTATTAATGACATCTTTGGTATATCCACGAGTTCTTTAATGTAAACCTCATTTTTGAGCCTTTTGACTGCTTTTGCTATATTCGAGGCATGGTCAGCCATCCTTTCAAGATCTGTTACAATCTTGCTTATGGTAAATATCGTTCTCAGATCGATGGCCAAAGGCTGCTCTTTTCCAATTAGCCTTATGCATTTGTCTTCAATTTCTCTCTGAAGGTCATCCACCAAGTCATCATTTTTTATTATCTGCATTGCAAGCTCTTCATCCTGATTTACCAACGCAACGATGCATTGGTGCACCTGTTTTTCAACTATGCTCCCCATCCTAAGAAGGTCTTCATTAAGATTTTCCAGAGCGGTGTCAAAGCCTGTTCTTGTCATAAACTCACCTCTACTTTTCCTATTTTATATAATATACTAAATTATTAGACATATTACAACTATCTATTTACTAGCCGAATCTTCCGGTAATATAATCTTCCGTTCTCTTGTCCCTAGGCTTATAGAAAAGATCTTCGGTCTTTCCGCTTTCGACTATCTCTCCTACAAGGAAGAAAGCTGTTTCGTCTGCAATTCTTCCCGCCTGCTGCATGTTGTGAGTTACGATTATTACAGTATATTTCTTCTTGAGGACATCCATCAGTTCTTCGATTTTGAGGGTTGATATAGGATCAAGCGCCGATGTTGGTTCATCCATGAGTATGACTTCCGGCTCAACCGCAAGGGTTCTCGCTATGCAAAGCCTCTGCTGCTGGCCTCCCGAAAGACCCATGGCGCTTTTCTTAAGCCTGTCCTTTACTTCTTCCCAGAGAACAGCTCCTTTAAGGCTTTTTTCCACTATCTCGTCAAGCGTCCTTTTGTCCTTGATGCCGTGTATCCTCGGTCCGTAAGCTATGTTGTCGTATATGGACATTGGGAATGGATTCGGCTTCTGGAAGACCATGCCAATTTTTTTTCTTAAGTCTATTACATCATATTCGGTATAGACATCTTTGCCTTCACAAAATATGTTTCCTGTTATTTTTACGTTGTCTATCAGGTCATTCATCCTGTTGATTGTCCTCAAAAATGTTGATTTTCCGCAGCCTGAAGGACCTATAAGGGCTGTGACTGAATTCTTTTTTATGTCAAGGTTGATGTTTTTCAAAGCGTGGTTTTCTCCATAAAACAGGTTCAGATCTTTGGTTTTTATTATATCCATATTTGCCTCCTAGTTTTTACCCGAATATTTTTCGTGTATTTTTCTTCCTAATATCCTGGAAGATACATTGAATATCAAAACCATCATTACAAGCACTGCAGAGGTTTTGTTTGCGATATCTGCCGCATCCGGAACCATTCCCTCCGAATTAAGTTTCCAGATATATACAGACAAGGTTTCTGCAGGCCTTAAAAGGCTGAACGGTGATGATGCATTAACCAGACTGATTGAATTGAAATTCAGCGGAGGAGCGCTCATGCCTGCTGTAAACAACAGGGCGGCGGATTCTCCGAAGATCCTGCCAGAAGCAAGTATTATTCCGGTTAGTATCTGCGGCAAGGCTGTCGGCAAAATAAGCTTGGCTATCGTCTGCCAGGTTGTTGCTCCGAGTCCAAGGCTGGCTTCCTTGACGCTTGCGGAAGCTGCCCTTATGGCATCTTCACTTACTCTTGTCAGCGAAGGGAAATTTATTACAGCTACTGCAAGTGCACCGGAGAGCACAGAAAATCCCCAGCCTGTCATCTTTACAAAAACAAGCAGACCGAACAATCCTACAACAATCGAAGGCAGTGATGCCAGCGTTTCTATACACAATCTGATGATGCTGACCATTCTGCCCTCTTTCGCATATTCAGCAAGAAATATGCCTGCGCCCACTCCGAGCGGCACTGTTATCAACAATGAAACAATAAGCATATAGAAAGAGTTGAAAAGCATCGGTGCTATTCCGCCTCCAGCTGCGCCGACTTTTGGGTTGCCGAAAAGAAAGGAAAGGCTGAGGGCATTTCTGCCTTTATAGAATATGAGCCCAATCAATACAACCAGAAGGATCACCACAAAAACAGATACTGCATACAATACAGCAGTCCATATTTTATCTTTTTGTTTAGCTGTCATTGATTACTCACCTCTCTTTCCCAAAAATCTAATGATGAAAATAAACACGAATGATATTATCAACAGCAGCAAAGCCATTGACCATAAAGCATTATTCCACGGTGTGCCTGTTACAGTATTGCCCATATCCATTGCAAGTATGCTTGTCAGTGTTGAAGTAGGGCTTAACAATCCGTCAGCAAGCTTGATTGAGTTTCCTATAACCATCTGTACAGCCATCGCTTCGCCAAACGCTCTTGCCAGACCTAAAACTACGCCGGTGAGGATGCCGCTTTTTGATGCCGGCACAATAACCTTGCTTATGGTCTGCCACCTGGTCGCCCCAAGCCCATAGGATGCCTCCATGTAGCTGGACGGAACAACCTTGACCGCATCTGCCGCTATGCTTGCAGTCGTAGGGAGTATCATTATGCTTAGTACGATTATTCCCGCCAGAAGGCTGAAGCCGATGCCTCCAAAGGTACCTTTAAGCATCGGGAGAAGTATGCTGAAGCCAAGCCAGCCATATACAACCGATGGTATTCCCACGAAGAGTTCAAGCGCAGGCTGCAGCACTTTCTGCCCGAATTTTGGCGAGATATAGTGCATGAAGATTGCAAGCGCCACGCTTATCGGAGCGCTCAGGATAACAGCGCCCAGCGAAACAAGCGTCGATCCTGCTATGAAGATCAAAGCCCCGAACTTAGCCGGTTCAGCATCCGGCTTCCAGACCGTTGAAAATAAAAATTCAGCAAGGGATACTCCGTCTTCCGTAAATGTTGCTATGCCTTTTGAAAAAATAAAGAATATTATGCTTATAGTAAGCAATATAATAAACAGCCCACAAGCAAACGCATAGGTACGGCCCAAATATTCATTTTTAAGTTTTGTAATAAATTTTTTATTTTTCATACTTTTACCTCTACATGATTATTTACATGAAGGAAGACCGGTTGCGAATGCAGCCAGTCTTGTCTTCAATTATGCCGATATTCGACTATTCCAGGTCGCTTGCAGCGATATATCCTAATTGCTCCACTAGTGCTTTATTATCTTCTGATACCATGAATTCAAGGAATGCTTTAGTTGCTCCAGTTGCTTCGCCCTTTGTATACATGTGTTCCCATGACCAGAAGCTGTATGTTCCTGCGATTATGTTTTCCTTGCTGGCTTCTACGCCGTCTATCTTGATCGGAGTGACATTAGCTTTAACAGCGTCTGTGATGTATGACATTGCAAGGTAGCTGACTGATCCCTGTGTATCTGCAATTGCTTTCTCAACCGATCCGCTTGAATCCTGCATTGTTCCTACAGCGTCGTTCTCGTCAACTCCTCCCATTACAGTATCAACAAATGTTGCTCTTGTACCTGAAGATTTTGCTCTGTGTACAACCTGTATAGCAAGATCCTGTCCGCCAACTTCACTCCAGTTTGTTACCTTGCCTGTGAAGATGTCCTGTATCTGTTGAGGTGTGAGTGAATCAACCTGCACGTCTTTGTTTACTACAACTGCAAAACCTATTCCGCAGACTTTATGGTCTACGAGCTGATCTGCGAGTGCCTTATCAAGCTTCTTGGATGCTTCAACATCAGAGTTTCCAATATTTACAGTTCCCTCTGTTACCAGGTTGAGTCCCGTTCCGCTGCCGCCTCCCTGAACAGTTACAACTACTCCCGGATACTTAGCAGTAAAATTCTCGCCAGCCTTTTCTGCCAACGGCTGAAGTGCTGTGGATCCTGCCAATGTGACATTTCCTGATACTTCATCCGTCTTGCTGCCGCAGCCTGCAAATGCACCCGCAACAACAGTTACTGCTAAAGCAGCCAACATCAATCTGATACTTCTTTTTTTCATGTCAATCCTCCTAAATATTAATTCCTGTTCATTACATTTACTATAATACACCAGGAAGGTTAACCAAATATTATAGCAATGTTAAATAAAATTAACATTGCTATAATATTCAACGCTATATCATTTTTTCAGAGGAAGTTTCACGGTAAATTTGCTGCCACGGCCGATCTCGCTGTCAACTTCTACGGTGCCTTTGAAGCTTAACGCGATATGCTTGACGATTGCAAGGCCAAGGCCTGTTCCTCCTTGTTCCCTGGATCTTGCTGCATCAACCCTGTAAAAACGTTCGAACAACCGGTCAAGGTGTTCCTTTGGTATCCCAGCGCCATTATCGCTTACGCTGATGACTGCATGATCATTTGTCATGTGCGTGGAAATCACGACTTCAGAACCTTCTCCCGAGTATTTTATCGCATTGTCAACCAGATTGATAAGCAGCTGCTTTAACAGATCGGCATCGCCATGCAGTCCCCTGATTTCATCACCGGCCGTTGCTATTTTTATATGCTTTGTCTCTGCCGAGTTTTTCACCAGCGTCACAACCTGGCTTATTGCGCTTGCAACATCGATCAGCTCATTTTTATTTTCTCTTATCTGCTCAATCTGTGAAAGAGTAAGTATATCGCTGATAAGTCTTGACAGCCTTTCAGCTTCATCATTGATTATGTTTAGGAATTTCTCCTTAGTTTCCTTGTCTTCCACATATTTGAGTGTTTCTGCAAAACCCTTTATTGATGTCAAAGGTGTCTTAAGCTCATGTGTCACATTGGTTACAAACTGCGATCTCATGTTCTCTAATTTTTTAATATCCGTTATGTCATGTATGACAGCAACGGTGCCCATGTTTTCGTTGCCGAATATAATGTCCGCTGTCTTGATCTTGAGATCCCTTTTTGACGGCCAGAATATGGTTAGCTCTCTCTGGTGTTCTTTGTTTTTGATAATATCTTCCAGCTCAAAATCCCTGATTGTATTAAGCAGCTTATCTCCGATGATATCCCTATCGATTCCGAATATCTTTTTAGCGTACGGATTTATAAGCATGACTCGGAAATCTTTATCTACCGCAATGACTCCGCTGTCCATGCTTTTCAAAACCGCTTCCAGCTCGGTCTGTTTATGTGTTGTATCATTAAAAGAGTTCTCAAGCTTGTCAGCCATGTAGTTGAAAGTGACAGCAAGCTCTCCTATCTCGTCGTCCGAATGAACTTTAACCCTTTCATGAAGCTCGCCCTGCGAAATCCTGTGCGTGGTATCTTCAAGATCTTTGATTGGCTTGACTAAGGCTCTTGCTAATCTTGAAGAAAAAAGAAACGTTACGAGGAGGGAAGCTATCATCACAACTATATATATCCTCACATAACGCCATTCGACCAGGCTGACGTTTTCCATCGGAACAGCGCTCCTGACTACGTAGCCGTCACCGAAGCTTGTGGCATAGTACATCATATCCATCTTCGTTGAATCGCTGTACCTTACGCTGTATCCGGCTCCGTAAGCACGTGCGTCGATTATTTCCTGCCTGGCGTTGTGGTTATCCATAGTCTCTTCGTCCACCTGCGAATCGCTCAGAACATTGCCATCCTTGTCTATCAATGTCTCTCTGAGCTCTGAGCTTCTTATATTATCGCTGAAGAACTTCTGGAGATCACCGTTTTCCTGATTCTCCAAAATATTTACAACAAGGTCATTGTTGGTTTTCAGATTCTGTTTTACATTTTGCGTATATTCATAGTTCGAGACCAGTATGACTAGTGAAGCTGTCACAATAAGTGAAAACAGCACCGACGCTGTCATCGACAGCAGAATCTTTCTCCTCACAGAATCACCTCTATTCCTCCGGGTTGAACCTGTAGCCAACACCTCTTATCGTTTCGATAATCTTCGGATTTTTATCGTCATCTTCTATTTTCTGCCTGAGATGCCTGATATGCACGTCAACAGTCCTCGTCTCTCCCAGATATTCATATCCCCATATCTTGTCCAGAAGGAAGTCCCTTGTCATTACCCTGCCTTTGTTCTTGACAAGAATCTCCAGCAGATCAAACTCTTTCAGCGTCAGGTCTACTTTTTTGCCTTCTTTTTTCACCTCATGGTTTTCAAAGTCGACCGAAATGTTGTAAAACAGAACGCTTTTGCTTTCAGCCATTGGGACTGTCCTTCTAAGTACCGCTTTCACCCTGGCAACCAGCTCCCTTACCGAGAAAGGTTTCGTAATATAGTCATCTGCGCCAAGCTCCAGTCCCAGCACCTTGTCAAACTCCGCATCCTTTGCGCTGAGGATGATAATAGGCGTAGAGGATAAATCTTTGTCCTTCCTAACTTCCTTGCATACCTCAAAACCGTTCACGCCCGGCAGCATAAGGTCCAGAAGTATCAAAGAGGGCTTTTCCTCTTTGATTATTTTGAGAGCGCTTATCCCGTCGCCGGCATTTAAAATGTTGTATCCCTCTTTTTTCAAATTGAAGCCTATCAGCTCCCTTATATTCGCTTCGTCGTCAACTACCAATATCTTTTCTTCTGCCATAATTGACCTCCCTTATTTGATGTATATGAAAGAAAACAGCCTCTTGTCCTGCTCTCCGCCCCTGTACGAGTAGAGCTCCTCGTCGCTGCAGGAGGTGCACAGGCCTGTAACTTCAATATTCCGGGCAGGTACGCCCTGGTCTTCAAGCTGCTTCAGTATGCATTTCTCCATGCTCAGCTTCCTGCCGTGATACGCATCCGTGTCCCTGTAGGAATCGCTTTCCCTGAACTTCCGGATCAGCTCCTCGCTGACCTCGTAACAGCATTCCCTCATGTTCGGCCCTATGAACACCTTCAGGTCAACTGGCTCGGAGCCGTAGGACAGCCTCATCTTCTCGATTGTTTTTCCCACTATCAGGCTGTACGTCCCTTTCCAGCCGCTGTGAACCGCCGCCGCCGCCTTGTGTACAGGATCGTACAGAATCACGGGAACGCAGTCAGCGGTGAACACGCCTATTGCTACTTTCGGTTTGTCGGTGATCAGTGCGTCTCCCTCCTCGCCGCTGCAGTCTTCGCTGCATATGATATCGCTGTGAATCTGTCTCATATATGCGACATCATTAACAGGGAACCACGACTTAAGCTTCTCTATGTTCTCTATGCCTTCCCCCGACCTGGAGTAAAAATTAAGCCCGCCCTTAGCCGTAGAAAACACGACCACTGCTGTGCCCAGATCTTCGGTTATGAATTCGTACTTTTCAATCCTGGTTTTCTCCATCATATCCTCCGAAATATTATATTTTTCTACAAAAAATAGGCATAATCAAATTACGCCTATTTATCTGACATCAGATTCTTGATCTCCTCCAGAAAAGTGTTTACATCCTTGAACTGCCTGTAAACCGATGCAAATCTTACATAGGCTACCTCATCGATTTTCTTGAGCTGATCCATGATGAGTTCGCCTATATATTCAGATTTAACTTCAGTGAGCATTTCGTTTGTAATCCTTTTTTCCACTTCATCAGCTATGTTTTCAATCTGACTTCTGGAAACAGGCCTTTTCTGGCAGGCCTTTAAAAGGCCTCCGATAATTTTATTTCGATCAAAATATTCCCTGTTCATGTTTCTTTTTATTACAAGGATAGGGATGTCCTCGATTTTTTCATAGGTTGTGTATCTCTTGCCGCAGCTGAGGCACTCTCTCCTTCTTCGTATGGACACGTCGTCGTCAGTGGATCTCGAATCAACTACCTTGCTGTCGCCATAACCGCAAAAGGGGCACTTCATCTTTCTTCACGTCCTTCGCATCTGAATAAGAGCATGAACTATCTGCCGCCTCTTCTAAGGAATGCAGGTATCTCAAGGTTGTCGCTGCCTGATATCACTTCTTCTTTCTCTTCTGTAATTGCAACCTTGTCTGTAGTAATAACTCCAAACTCCTGGCTTGTTGCGTATTTATCTGCAATGCCCTGTTTGATCAGATTTTTGTCTCCTTCGAAGCCTGTGGCAATGACTGTTATCCTTATTTCGTCCTTGATGTTTTCATCAATTACAGCTCCGAATATTATCTGGGCATCAGGATCGGCTGACTGCTGCACTATTTCAGCAGCTTCATTGATCTCGAGCAGCCCAAGATCAGCTCCGCCTGTTATGTTGAGCAGAACTCCTGTTGCTCCTGCGATTGAAGTCTCAAGAAGCGGGCTTGAAATTGCCTGCTTGGCTGCTTCTTTCGCCCTGCTGTCGCCTGTACCTCTGCCGACTCCCATATGGGCAAGACCTTTTTCTGTCATTATGGTCCTTACATCCGCAAAGTCCAGATTTACAAGTCCAGGTATTGTTATGAGGTCGGATATGCCCTGCACGCCCTGTCTCAGTACGTCGTCTGCCATTTTAAAGGAATCCATCAATGAAGTCTTCTTGTCAACTATGCTCAAGAGCCTTTCATTAGGTATTGTAACCAGCGTGTCAACTTTTTCCTTTAATTTCCTTATACCTTCTTCTGCATACTGCATCCTCTTTTTCCCTTCAAACGGGAAAGGCTTTGTTACTACGCCTACAGTAAGGATGCCCATCGATTTTGCAATTTCAGCTATGACGGGGGCCGCGCCGGTTCCTGTTCCGCCTCCCATGCCTGCAGTGACGAACACCATCTCGGCGCCTTTTATAGCGTTTGAAATCTCTTCCTTGCTTTCTTCGGCAGCCTTCTGGCCTATTTCAGGATTTGCCCCTGCACCGAGTCCCTTTGTGAGCTTGTCGCCTATCTGTATCTTCTGTGAAGCCTTTGAAAGCGCAAGAGCCTGCTTGTCTGTATTTACAGCTATAAACTCAACATTTTTCAAACCTTCAATTATCATCCTATTAACGGCATTGTTTCCGCTGCCACCACATCCGATTACTTTTATTTTTGCCAGTTGCTCAACGTCTAAATCAAAATCCAGCATATTATTTCCTCCTTATTTAGAAAAATTCTGAAAAGAATCCTTTTATTTTTCCTATTATACCTTCTTCTTCTCTTTCATCATACTCATCATACTCGTCTTCATCGTAATCCTGATCCTTCTTGTACGATTTGCCTTTTCGGTCTGCCTTTCCCTTTGAGAATTCGGCGCCTGCTGAGGTCGGTTTTTCCTTGAGCAGTTCGGCAACATTCTTTGCTACTCCCACTGCGGTTGCGTAGACCGGGCTTGAGGCTCCTGCATAGTTCAGATCAGCAATCCTGAAAGGCATCAAAAGGATGCTCTTTCCAAATTCCTCTATCCCTTCGAACTGTGAGATACCGCCGCCGACAATAACCATGCCTGCTATCGCGCCGTTGTAGCCGGAATTCATAATCTTCTTATTCAACAGGATGAGTATCTCCTCTATCCTGGCCTCGATTATCTGTTTAACGATGTTCAGGTCCACGGCAACTTCGTTGTTGAAGTCCGCCTTCAGCTTAATCACAGTGCTGTTGTTTTCATCATGGCCTTTCATGCCATATTTTATCTTGATCTGTTCCGCCTGTGACTGCGGAATCTTCATGACTATGGCAATGTCGCTTGTTATTGTGCTTCCGCCTAAATTCACGTGGTCGTTGTAAACTATTTTTCCGTCCTTGAAAACGGAGATGTTAGTAGTCTCGGCGCCGATATCCAGAAGAGCTGTGCCCATCATGATTTCTTCCTCTTTGAGAGCTGCCGCAGCCGAAGCCAGAGGCTCAAAGACAATTCCGTTGACCTTGATGCCAGCCTTGTTGAGGCTTTTCATAATATTGCTCGCTAAAGCGGACTGGGCAGTAACAAGCAGTGCATCAAGCTCAAGTCTTGTTCCGCTCATTCCTTCAGGCTCCTTGATGTTCTCCGTACCGTCCACGATGTATTGATTTGGTATTACATCAATTATTTCCCTGTCGGAAGATATGGATATTATCTTAGCCGCCCTTATTACCCTTTTGACGTCATTTTCTTTAATTTCCTTATCCTCGGATGATACAGCAACAACGCCTTTGTTAGGCACAAGCTCGCTTATAACTCCCGGAAAGGAGATGTAAGCTTCCTCTATACGGTCGTCGATCATTCTTTCCAGCTGGTCTATGCAGCTCCTAACGCTGTCAGAAGTTTTATCTATATCAACAACTATGCCTTTGTTAACGCCGCTGCATTTTGCAGTGGTGACGCCTACTATCTGCAGATTGCCAAGCTTATCGAATTTACCTGCTGCTGCCGATACCTTTGAAGAGCCAATGTCTATACCTACTATATAATCACTCATTAATCGCATTTCCCCCCTTGTCAAGAGAACCTTAACATATTATATTCCACACAAAGTCAAATTTTCCTCTATATTTTATCATAATTTAGCAAAATATTAAATAACATTGAGCCTGATCACTTAATAATATTCTGTGAACAGCGGCAACAGGAAAAAAGGACCTTGAAAGGTCCTTATATTATAAGGATAAGAGCCTTATCAGCATTTCCTTGTCCAATGCGTGACTCAGTGCATCTTCATAGCTTATTAACTTTTTCTTGTAAAGCTCCACCAGCGACATGTCCATCGTCTTCATCCCGTATTTTGATCCGGTCTGCAGCGCGGATTCTATCTGGTATGTTTTGCCTTCCCTGATCATATTCTGTATTCCGGTGGTGGATATCATTGTTTCCGCAGCACACACCCTGCTCTTGCCGTCGGCTGTCGGCACAAGCTGCTGAGACACGATCCCGTTGAGGACTGCCGACAGCTGGATCTTTATCTGCTGCTGCTGGTGAGGCGGGAATACATCCACAAGCCTGTTTATTGTCTTTGCTACACCGATGGTGTGCAGGGTTGACAGCACCAGATGCCCTGTCTCTGCAGCTGTAAGCGCCACTGATATTGTATCAAGGTCCCTCAGCTCTCCTATCAGGATAACATCCGGATCCTCCCTCAGAACCGCCCTCAGCGCATTCCTGAAGCTCTTAGTATCCTTGCCTATCTCCCTCTGCTCAACTATGGATTTGTCGTGTTTGTGCAGGAACTCGATCGGATCCTCCAGCGTTATGATATGTGAGGATTTATTCTTGTTGATCTCGTTGATCATAGCCGCAAGGGTTGTGCTCTTTCCGCTGCCTGCGGGACCTGTCACCAGGACGAGCCCTCTCTTCGATAGTGCCAGCTCCTTGGTCACCTCCGGCAGTCCCAGGTCGTCAATATCCGGAACGCTGGCGCCAACGACCCTTATAGCCAGCGCAATGGTGCCCCTCTGCTTGTAGACGTTGATCCTGAACCTTCCAAGCCCCGAGACGGAATATGAAAGGTCCATCTCCCCCCTGTCATCAAAGCAGCTGTAATCCTCCCCCAGTATCTGATGTGCGAATTTCTCAGTATCCTGCGGAGTTAATTTTATTTCATCCATTCTTACTAGATTCCCATTGATTCTCAGAACAGGCGGTATCCCTGTGACCAAATGCAGATCTGATGCTTTTTTTCTTAGCGTGGTCTCAAGCAATTCATTCAGCATCATTTTACCAACTCCTCACAAAAATATATTCTTTACTTGCTTTTGTAATATTTTATCATTATTTTAAGAATATTGCTATAATTAAAATATCCGCGGATACTATTGTTTCCGCGGATACCTGTTATTTTTTCTTTTTTACGAGCATATCTCCGCAAATGAGTTCCTTGTCTGCAGAGAATCTGTATATCATCTGAGCAACAGGAGCTGCGTCGATCTTGTTTCCGTCCTCGTCCCTGAGATCTTTTATCATGACGGAGAAGTTATCTCCAACAGGCCTCAGAACGTCAACCGTGTCGCCGTCGAAAACCTTGTTCCTCTGCTCAACGACAGCTGTGCCGCTGGAAGCGTCGAAGCCCCTCACTATGCCCACTATATCGTAATCCCTGATGTAAGAGGAATTCTCGAAAATCTGCCTGTCGGGGTCGCTGTAGTAGAATCCTGTGAAGTACTTCCTGTGGCTTGCCTTCAGCAGGTTGTCGATCCATTCCTGCTTGACCGAATAGCTCTCGGGGTTTTCGAAATAAGAGTCTATCGCCTGCCTGTAGGATTTCACTACGCAGGCTACATAGAAGGAGCTCTTCATCCTCCCCTCAATTTTGAAGGAGTCTATGCCGCTCTCGACAAGGTCAGGAATGTGCTCGATCATGCACATGTCCTTTGAATTAAGCAGGTATGTCCCCCTGTCGTCCTCGACGATAGGGAAGTACTCTCCCGGCCTCTTTTCCTCCGTGACGTAGTATTTGTATCTGCAGGGCTGGGCACATTCGCCCATGTTCGAATCCCTGCCTGTCATGTAGTTTGAAATGACGCATCGTCCTGAGTACGACATGCACATGGATCCGTGCACGAAGGCTTCAATCTCGCAGCCTGATGGCACCCTGCGCTTTATCTCGCGCACTTCCTCCATTGACATCTCCCTTGCAAGAACGATCCTCTTTACACCCTGCCTGTACCAGAATTCTGCCGTCTTCCAGTTAACAGTGTTGGCCTGGGTGCTCAGGTGAAGTTCCAGCTCCGGAACGGTCTCCCTGGCTATGCTTATGATTCCGGGATCTGAAACGATCAGCGCATCGACTCCAAGGGAATGCAGCTCCTTAAGGTAGTCCTCCAGTCCGATGAGGTCGTCGTTGTGGGGAAATACATTTACTGTTACGTAAACCTTTCTCCCTCTGGTATGGGCGTATTCCAAGCCTTCTGCAAGATCTTCATTGGAAAAGTTGTCTGCGAAAGCCCTTAAGTTCAGCCTGCTTCCCCCAAGGTAAACAGCGTCCGCGCCGAAATTTATTGCTGTCTTTAATTTTTCAAGATTCCCGGCCGGCGCCAGTAATTCGGGTTTATTCATTCCTATTCCTCCTTGTGGATATTGCTATTCCGTCCCCCACAGGCACCACAGATGTATGGAATTCCTCGTTTGCTGAAAGCATTTCGAGATACTTCCTCATCTTTTTCACAATGGTTGTCATCCTCTTTTCGACCAGCTCGTCCGAGGCGATCATTCCCCTGAACAGAACATTGTCAGACACGATCACTCCGTTTTCATTAAGCAGCCTTGAACAGTGTGGGAAGAAGTCATTGTAATGGCTTTTTCCTGCATCCATGAAGATAAAATCATATTTGCCTTCAAGGCTCTCAAGGATTTCAAGGCAGTCGCCCTCAAGCACATCTATCCTGTCAGCATATCCGTATTTCTTTATGTTGTCTCTTGCAATACCTACCATCTCTGGTGACCTTTCGACAGTCGTTATCTTGGTCTGCCGTCCTGCGCATGTGCTCATCAGGATGGAGGAGTATCCTATGGCTGTCCCGAGCTCCAGTATCCTTGCAGGTCTGGCCATTCTGACCAGTGTCTCAAGGAGCTGGCTGGCTTCCTTCTGAATTATTGGAACATGATTTGCCAGCGCATATTCTTCGAGTTCAAGAAGTGCTTGATCATCCCTCTTTATAAGTCCCCTTATATAGTTTTCTACGTAGTCATGAACGATTGCACTCATGATATCCTCCTTAAAATCCTTGCGTTACGGCTTTTTCTTTTAAAAATTCATTATAGTCATTTGTGAAGAAATGTGTCCCGTCATTCTTTGATACAAAATACAGGTAGTTGGTTTTATCCGGTGCGATTGCCGCTTCGATACACGCCCTGCCCGGGTTTGCAATAGGTCCTGCCGGAAGCCCCGCCACCAGGTAGGTGTTGTACGGGGAATTAACTTTGAGGTCATCGTAGGTCAGGACGTCCTTGTGATATCCCAGTGCGTAGAGCACCGTTGCGCAGGATTCGAGTTTCATGTTGATCTTCAGCCTGTTGTAGAAGACCGATGCAACCTTTCCTCTCTCTGCCTGTGCCATGGCTTCCTTCTCCACGATGGAAGCCATGGTTATATATTTGTCCAGTTCATCATTCGTTATGGTTTTGCCTGTCTTTTTGGAAATGTCATCGATTATATCCTTGAATCTGGATGTCATATCTTCGATTATCACTTTCCCTGATGAGCCCTTGTAGAACTCATAGGTGTCCGGGAACAGGTATCCCTCCAGTGCGTATTTCCTGTTTTTGACGTTCTTTATATAGCTCGGCAGCTTGTACTCCCTGCAGCTTTTCAGAAAAGCGCTTTTGCTTATTATCCCTTTGCTTTCAAGCACGCCTGCTATACCTTCTACATCGTACCCTTCGGGTATGGTGACTTTAACCGGCTCGTTGTCCAGAATCCCGTTGTTCATGTAGTAAACGAGATTATCCAGGGACACAAAATTCGAAATGCTGTACTTTCCAGGGACAACCTCCGAACCGAGATCATTCTTGCCGATGTATTCCATCACGATTTTCTTATCCTTAATCAAGCCTCTGCCGTCCAGACCATCGATCACATCATTGAGCGTCTGTCCTGCTTTTATTTCAAAATCAACCTTCTCCGTTGTTGAAACAAGAGGCGTGTTGATCACCTTTTTTGTATTTCGGTTCACAAAAAAGACTGCCGTACTAACCAGGACAAGAATAATTACGATGGCTCTGATAAAGTATTTTTTCTTCATAAAAAAACCTCTCTATTTTTTCTTTGCAGATCTTTTTCTCATTTCCGGATTCAATATTTGCTTTCTCAGCCTTATGTTTTTAGGAGTAACCTCTACAAGCTCGTCGGAAGCTATGAACTCAATGCTCTGTTCCAAGGTCATTGGAGTTACAGGAACCAGCTTAAGAGCCTCGTCTGAACCTGATGATCTTGTATTGGAAAGGTGTTTCTTCTTGCATACATTAACATCTATATCGTCAGCCCTTGAAGATTCTCCTGCAATCATTCCCTGATATACATCTTCTCCAGGTCCGATGAACAATTTCCCTCTTTCCTGAGCGTTGAACAAACCGTAGGTTATGGACACGCCGGTTTCGAACACTACGATTGATCCTCTGCTTCTTTCAGGAATATCGCCTCTGTATTCTTCATATTCGTCGAGCACATGGTTCATTATGCCGTTACCTTTTGTATCGGTCATGAATTCGCTTCTGAAGCCTATGAGGCCTCTTGCAGGCACCCTGAATTCGAGCCTTGTATAGCCGTTTATAGCAGAAGTCATGTTGACCATTTCCGCTTTTCTTGGCCCCAGCTTTTCCATTACGACTCCCATGAATTCTTCCGGAACGTCTATTGTAAGGTATTCGATCGGTTCGAGTTTTACTCCGTTTTCTTCCTTGAATATAACGGAAGGCTTGGATACCTGAAGCTCGTACCCTTCTCTTCTCATAGTTTCTATGAGTACTGTAAGGTGGAGTTCTCCTCTTCCGCTTACCTTGAATGCATCAGCAGTCTCTGTTTCTTCGACTCTCAAGCTGACATTTGTTTCAAGCTCCTTCATCAGCCTGTCTCTTAAATGTCTGGAAGTAACGAAGTCTCCATCCTTTCCGCAGAAAGGCGAGTCATTTACCATGAAGTTCATGCTCAAGGTTGGTTCGTCGATGTCCACAAACGGAAGCGCTTCAGGATTGTTCAGATCCGCTATCGTCTCGCCGATGTTTATATCGCTTATTCCCGATATTGCTACTATTTCACCTATAGTGGCTTCCTGGGTCTCTTCCCTTGTAAGTCCTTTGTAAGTATAGATATTTGTTATCTTAACCTGCTCGACTTCCCCTTCTTTTCTTATAAGGGCAGCCTGCTGGTTTTTCTTTATAGTTCCTCTTACGATTTTACCGATACCTATTTTTCCAACATAATCGTTGTAGTCTATAGTTGTTATCAGCAGCTGGAGAGGCTCTTCAGGGTATCCCTGCGGGGCTTTTACGTTCGTAACGATTGTTTCGAAGAGAGGCTCCATATTGTCGCTTTCGTCTTCAACTTCATATTTTGCTATTCCGTTTCTTGCGGAACAGTAAACAACAGGGAAGTCAAGCTGCTCGTCGCTTGCTCCAAGCTCCACGAAAAGGTCGAAGACTTCATCCAAAACTTCAACAGCCCTTTCATCCGGCCTGTCTATCTTGTTTACAACAACGATAGGCTTAAGATCTAATTCAAGCGCTTTTTTCAATACGAACTTTGTCTGCGGCATAGGGCCTTCATAAGCATCCACTACCAGAAGAACGCTGTCTACCATCTTGAGTACGCGCTCAACTTCTCCGCCGAAATCTGCGTGTCCAGGTGTATCTACGATGTTTATCTTTATGCCGTTGTGGATAAGCGCAGTGTTCTTTGAAAGGATTGTGATTCCTCTCTCTTTTTCAAGGTCGTTGGAATCCATTACCCTCTCCTGAAGCTTTTCGTTTTCTCTGAAAACGTGGCTCTGTCTGAGCAGGGCATCCACCAGCGTGGTCTTGCCGTGGTCAACGTGTGCGATTATCGCTATGTTCCTGATATCTTCTCTTGTAAATAAATTCATTATTTTCCTCCAATGTTTCTTTCTTCCCAAAAAAACAGGATACGTGAAGTATCCTGAAAAGTTAGTCAAGCGTATTTAGTACCATGTTATATTTTAGTATCATGCGCAGCAAATGTCAACGTGCAAATGTTACTTGCCGATACCGAAGCTCATGTCTACCCCTACGGCTTCGTTCAGTATCTTCATGATATCTTCCCATACCACTGCGAAACGCTGCTCTGCCTGCAGGTATCTGCCTACATCCGGGTTCATTGAGATCACAGAACCAAAATTCTGGAATTTCTCCGTGAGCTCCTTTGACATTTTTCCCGTCTTCATCTGCTCAGTGTAAGCTTCTATCTGGATTTTTCTGAAATCCTCGATCATTTTTTTGTTCAGATCGCTGCCTTCGATTTTTTTACCCGCTTCCTTCAGCTCCTTCACTTCAGGTGAATCCTTCAGCGCCCTTGCCAGTTCATGAGTTTTATCATAAATATTCATCGATGCTTCTCCTCCAGAAATGATTTATAACTCCATTATTATAGGAAGTATCATAGGCTTTCTCTTTGTTTTTTCATACAGGAATATCCTCAGCGAATCCCTTATGTTTGCCTTGATCGCGGACCATTCCTTGATATTCTTTCTGCTGCATTCATCAAGGGCGTTCTTCACAACTCTCCTTGCCTCTTCCATGAGGGCTTCAGATTCCCTTACGTAGACGAAGCCTCTTGATATTATGTCAGGTCCGGCCATAACCACGCCAGTAGCCTTCTCTATTGTCACGACAACTGTAAGTATGCCGTCCTCTGAAAGATGCTTTCTGTCCCTGATTACGATATTTCCTACGTCTCCTACTCCCAGTCCGTCAATGAATACCTGGCCTGAGATGACCGAGCCGTTCTTCTTTATTGAATCCCTTGAAACCTCGAATACTTCGCCAATATCACCGACTACGATGTTGTCTTCAGGCATCCCCAGGCTCATTGCAAGATCCCTGTGCTGTACAAGGTGTCTGTACTCTCCGTGAACAGGGACAAAGAACTTAGGCCTGGTCAGGCAGTGCATCAGCTTAAGCTCCTCCTGAAAAGCATGTCCTGAAACATGTATGTCTTCCAGCGATTCATAGATAACATTAGCCCCAAGCTTGAACAGCGAGTTTATTACCTTTGAAACGCCTTTTTCGTTTCCAGGGATCGGCGATGCTGATATGACAACCATGTCCCCCGGGATGATGTTTACTTTCCTGTGCTCCGAGGCAGCCATCCTTGACAGAGCCGACATAGGCTCCCCCTGGCTTCCGGTTGTGATTATAACTATTTTTTCGTTAGGGTACTTGTTTATGTCATCTATCGCTATGATGGTATTGCTGTCCTCTTTCACATACCCTAGCTCTTTCGCAACGACAAGTATGTTTTCCATGCTTCTGCCGGAGAAAGCCACTTTCCTTCCGTAAATCTCAGCAGCAGTTATGATCTGCTGTATCCTGTGGATATGGGATGCGAATGTTGCAACAATTATTCTTCCTTCAGCATTTCCGAACAGCCTTTCGAATGTGCCGCCGACAGTGCTTTCGGACATGGTGTATCCAGATCTTTCAACATTCGTGCTGTCCGCCAGAAGGCACAGAACGCCTTTTTTTCCCAGTTCGGCAAACCTTCCGAGATCAGCCACCTGTCCGTCGATCGGCGTGTAGTCGATCTTGAAATCGCCAGTGTGGAGCACTACCCCCAGCGGCGTATGGATGGCGATAGCTGCAGCGTCGGCTATGCTGTGGTTTATGTGGATGAACTCAACAGAAACGTTGTCCAGCTTCATGATGTCCCTGGGCTGGATTACGTTCAGTTTCACAGAGCCCAGCAGATTGTGTTCCTTCAGTCTGCTCTCGACCATCCTTATTGTGAGCCTGCTTCCGTAAACTGGAACGTTCATCTCCTTTAGTACATAAGGCAGTGCGCCTATGTGGTCCTCATGACCGTGGGTTAAAAAAATCCCCTTTACCTTGTCGACGTTCTTGTGCAGATAGGTAACATCCGGTATAACCGCGTCTATTCCCAGCATCTCGTCTTCAGGGAATTTCATTCCGCAGTCAATCACTACGATATCGTTTTTGTATTCGATCGCAGTGAGGTTCTTGCCTATCTCGTTCAAGCCTCCGAGAGGTATGATTTTGATTTTGTCTTTTTCTTTACGCAAAAAAATATTTCCTCCTTGTTTAATTATTTATATATATTTAAGATTTCTGTAAACAATCACTGCAAATTCCGTAGAATTTCAGGCTGTGATTCTTCACTTTAAATTTATATTCGTCTTCAATTTCATGCTCCATTGTATCCAGAAGATCACCCTTCACTTCGATTACATTATTGCACACCGTGCATATAAGGTGGTGATGCTGGTGGTTTTCCTCTTCGTGGACCAGTTCATATCTGTTGCAGCCGTCATTGAGATCAAGTTTGCACACTACTCCTATGCACTCCAGCAGCTGCACTGTCCTGTACACTGTTGCGAGACCTATCTCCGGGCATTCAACTTTCACAAGTTCATACAATTCCTCAGTTGTAAGGTGATTTCCTTCATTGTTTAAAATCACGTTTATGATAGCTCTTCTTTGCGGCGTAAGCTTGTATCCGTTCTCCTTAAGATTGTTTTTTAGTTTTTCAATCTCTTCTGAGGAAAGCTTTGACATATAAAAATACCTCTCTTAACATTATTCGCCCAAAGGGCAATCCTATTATAGTGTAATACTATTCTCACTCATTGTCAATTGATAACCACTTAATAAATATTAAGAAGCTATGGAATCATAGCTTCTATCAAAAACTAGTTCAAAAGATCTTCAGCAAAGAGAGTTTCGTATGCTTCTTCTATCAATTCAAATTCTTCATCGTCTTCAACAGTTACCAGAACTTCATTTCCGTCTTCGTCCTTATCGATCCTGAGCGCCAGCGCATCCTCAGTATCCTCGTCCAACGGTGTCACGATCACGTATTCCTTACCTTCGATATCGAGTTTTGTTACAACCTCGAACTCAACCTCTTCCCCGTCTTCGTCATACAGGAAAATGGTTCCAAAATCCTTATCGTCCATAAAAATTCCCTCCTTTATTTATTTGAAAGACTGTCAAGATAACCCTGCAGGATATAGATTGCAGCAATTTTGTCTACTATCTTCTTTCTTTTAGCTCTAGACAAATCAGCTTCAATCATGGCCTTGTGGGCAGCAACTGTAGTCAGCCTCTCGTCCCAGAGTTTAACAGGAACATGCAGCTCCTCCTCAAGTATCTTAGAGAGCTCTATAGCCTTCTCACCGCTCGGGCCTATGGTGCCGTTCATATTCTTAGGCAGACCCATAACAATGGATTCAACTGAATATTCATCACAGATTTTCTTGATTTCGGCCAAATCAATTGCCAGATTTTTTCTCCTGATCGTAGTAATCCCTTGTGCAGTATACCCTAAAGGATCGCTCATTGCAACCCCAATCGTTCTTTCTCCAACATCCAAGCCCAGAATCCTCATCTATCTCACCCGCTATCCATACATTATTTCAAAATAAAAATGCCCTTGCGGGCACTTTTATTTTATTTCTAAATAAAACTTCAGTACTTCTTCAAGTATCTCATCTCTCTCGAGTTTCCTGATCAAAGCTCTTGCACCATTATAGTTGGTAATGTATGTGGGATCCCCTGAAATAAAGTACCCAACTAATTGGTTAACCGGATTATAGCCTTTTTCAATTAGAGAATTATATACTTCCGTAAGTATCTCCTTTGTAGCATCCTTTTTACTGCCTAAAGCATCAAATTGTATAGTATTGTCATTAACCATTTAGATCACCCCCACAATACTAATTATACACTACTTTACCAATTTATCAACTGTCAATAAAAGACTCGCCATGGCGGCCTGCAGTTTTTCCGGATCCTTTCCGCCTGCCTGAGCCATGTCCGGCCTTCCGCCTCCGCCTCCGCCTGTTATTTCAGCCACTTCCTTTACAATCTTGCCGCAGTGAACGCCTTTCTTCACGCTTTCCTTGTCTGCCATCGCGACAAACTGGACCTTGCCTTCCACCGTGCTTCCAAGAACAACAAGACCTGTCTGAACCTTGTCCCTTATCCTGTCTGCAAGGTCTCTCAGGGCTTCCCCGTCAACATCTGCCAGCACTCCCGAGTATACCCTGACACCCTTGACTTCCTTGAAGTTCTGCAGGATTTCATCCTCGTAGCCTCTTGACATTTTGGACTTGAGGTTCAGTATCTCCTTGTCCTTTTCCTTGAGCTCAGTGCCCTGGAGCTGCAGCTTGTGGACTATGTCTTTTTCCGCGCATTTGAGCGTGTTCTCCAGTTCCTTAACAAGCTCCTCCTTCTCCTTCAGGTAGTTGAATGTGTTCATGCCTGTTACGGCTTCGATCCTCCTGATGCCTGCA
This sequence comes from Bacillota bacterium, assembly GCA_017861315.1. GTDB lineage: Bacteria > Bacillota > Clostridia > Clostridiales > Clostridiaceae > UBA699. The sequence goes on from JAGFXP010000012.1 coordinate 29,228, forward strand.
GCTACTCCCGCTTCGGAAAGTATCTTGAACATTCCAATCTGTCCTGTGTTAGAGGCGTGGGTTCCTCCGCAGAGCTCCTTGCTGAAATCGCCTGCAGTTACAACCCTTACATTATCCTTGTATTTGTCGTCGAAGAGCGCAACCGCTCCGCATTCCTTGGCTTCATCCAGCGTCATCTCTACGGTTTCAACATTGTGCGCTTTGAGTATCTCCCCGTTTACGAGCTTCTCGATTGTGAGCAGGGCTTCAGCAGAAACCGGCTCAAAATGGTTGAAGTCGAATCTGAGCCTCTCGCCGTCGACAAAGGATCCTGACTGGTGGACGTGTCCTCCGAGGACCTCCATCAATGCAGCATTGAGCAGATGTGTGGCAGTGTGGTTTCTTCTAACCGCTTCGCGCCTTTCCCTGTCGACCTTTAGCGTTACAGTGTCAGTGACGTTGACTCTTCCGTCCTTGACTTTGACGAAATGCATTGTCTTCCCTGACGCGTTCTTTTTGCAGTCAACAACTTCTGCTATGAAGTTATCGTTGAATATGACGCCGGTATCTCCTACCTGTCCGCCCATTTCAGCATAGAAAGGAGTCCTGTCTGTAACAATAACCGCCTCAACGCCCGTTTCCAGGTCTGATACAAACTCTTCGTCCACCACCATGTAGGATATTTCGCCCTCAGCCTCGAGCGTACCATAGCCAACGAACTCTGTTATCAGATCGAGCGGAAGCTTGTTGAGGATAGTGTCCTCAGCTCCCATGAAGGTTGATTCGCCTCTTGCAGCCCTTGCCCTTTCCTTCTGCTCCTTCATTTCCCTTTTGTACTCTTCGATGTCGGCTTCCATCCCGAGATCCTCAAGGGTTTCCTGCGTGAGTTCAATCGGGAAGCCGTAGGTGTCGTAAAGCTTGAACGCCTTTTCACCTGATAGAATTTTCTCGCCTTTGGACTTCATCTCCTCGATGTACTCATCCAGGATTGAGATTCCCGCATCCAGCGTTTCATAGAATCTCTCCTCTTCGAGAGTGAGGATCTTTTTGATGTAGTCTTCTTTTTCCTTCAGCTCAGGATAAGCCTTATAGGAATTTTCAATCACTACTTCCGCTACTTTGTAAAGGAACAGCTCCTTTATCCCCAGCGCTTTCCCGTGCTTTGCAGCCCTTCTGAGAAGCCTTCTGAGCACATAGCCCCTTCCTTCATTTGACGGCAGTATACCGTCGCTGATCATCATGGTCGTGCTCCTGACGTGGTCTGTAATTATCCTTATGGAGATATCCGATTTCTTATCCTTGCCGTACTTCACGTCTGAGATCTTTTCAACCGCATCAACTACGGCCCTTATGGTATCAACCTCGAATATGCTGTCGGTCTTCTGCATGATGGATGCTATTCTCTCAAGACCCATTCCCGTATCTATGTTCGGCTTCGGAAGCGGATTGTAATTGCCGTCTGCATCCTGGTCAAACTGTGTGAACACGAGGTTCCAGAATTCCATGACCCTGTCGGCGTCGGCAGCCTCCAGGAATTCCTCCGCAGTCTTAAGCACACCCTTTTCAGGAGTCTTGTCGTAGTGTATTTCTGAGCACGGTCCGCATGGCCCCAGGCCCACTTCCCAGAAGTTGTCAGCTTTTCCGAGCCTGAAAATCCTTGAAGGATCAACGTCTGTTGTCTTAACCCAGAAGTCGAAGGCTTCGTCGTCGTCTTCGTAAATTGTTACATACAGATTTTCCTTTGGAAGCTTGAGCACCTCAGTTGTGAACTCCCATGCCCAAGGAATCGCTTCGGCCTTGAAATAATCTCCGAAGGAAAAGTTTCCGAGCATCTCGAAGAACGTGCCGTGCCTTGCCGTCTTTCCGACGTTTTCGATGTCGCCGGTCCTTATGCATTTCTGGCAGGTTGTCAGCCTCTTGCGCGGAGGTTCCTGAAGTCCGGTGAAGTATGGCTTGAGCGGTGCCATGCCGGCGCCGATTATAAGCAGACTCTTGTCGTTTTTAGGTATCAGTGAAAAGCTTGGAAGCCTCAGATGGCCTTTGCTTTCAAAAAAGCTTAAATACGCTTCCCTGATCTCGTTTAAACCCATTTTTTCCATAAACATCTCTCCCTTAAGCAATAATTTTTTGGAATAAAAAAACTCCCGTCCCGGAAAGGGACGGAAGTTATACTCCGTGGTACCACCCTAATTACACATAACATATATGTGTCACTTAACAGCAAATATGACTCATGGACTGCTTCGATATATCACCCAAGAAGTTTTCACCTTCCACTTCCTCTCTGAATGCGGTCATACATTTACTCCTTCCAATCATTGTCTGTATGCAATTGTTATCTACGATTATAATCAATAAACGCAATATTGTCAATATTCCCTAATGAGAAAGATTCAGATTTATTAACCGTGAACGTGGTCGTGGATGTCCTCATAGTTCTTTGTTTCCCATGGCTCCAGTCCCTGTTTGACCCTGTAGTCGTTTATCGCCTTGTGGATAGCCTCCTCGGCAAGCACTGAGCAGTGCATCTTCACAGGCGGAAGTCCTTCCAACGCATCGGCAACAGCCTTGTTTGTCAGGTTCCATGCTTCCTCGATAGTCTTACCCTTGATCATCTCTGAAGCCATGCTTGAAGAAGCTATGGCTGAGCCGCATCCGAAGGTCATGAATTTAATGTCCTTGATCCTGTTGTCTTCAACTTTTATGAATATCTTCATTATGTCCCCGCATTTAGGGTTTCCTACTTCCCCTACTCCATCGGGATTCTCGATCTCCCCTACATTCCTGGGATTTCTGAAATGGTCCATTACGGTTTCGCTATACTGCATTATTATTTTTCCCCTCTCTGTTTTAAGAAGTCAAACCAAAGCGGTGACATTTCTCTTCTTCTCTTTATTATTGCCGGAATTGTTTCAAGTGCGTAGTCCACGTCCTCTTCAGTGTTTCCTGCGCCTAATGTAAGTCTGAGTGATCCGTGTGCAACTTCATGCTTGCAGCCGATAGCCAGCAGAACATGTGACGGATCCAATGAGCCTGATGCACAGGCGCTTCCTGTTGAGGCACATATTCCTGCATCGTCCAGGTCCAGCAGAAGTGTTTCGCCCTCTACCCCAATGAAGCTCATGTTCACATTGTTAGGATTTCTTTTGCTTCCATCCTTTGGTCCGTTCAACTGAGCATGCGGTATCTTTTCCATTAGTCCCTTTGTCAGCTTATCCCTCAGCTTTGTAAGCCTTGCGATTTCTTCCTCAAGCTCTGATGTTGCGAGCTCTATCGCTTTTCCAAGCCCGACTATCCCAGGCGTATTTTCAGTGCTGGCTCTTTTACCTTTTTCCTGCGCTCCTCCGTGGATCAGGTTCTCGATCTTGACGCCCTTCCTGATGTACATCGCTCCTACGCCTTTCGGACCGTAGAATTTGTGGCCTGCCATGGAAAGCATGTCAACTCCCAGGTCCTGAACGTCTACAGGCACATGTCCTACTGCCTGTACGGCGTCAGTGTGGAAATAGACTCCTTTTTCCTTGCATACCTTAGCTATTTCTTTTATAGGCATGATCGTTCCGATCTCGTTGTTTGCAAACATCACTGATACAAGTATTGTCTTGTCTGTTATTGCCGCCTTGAGTGCGTCAACGCTTACAAAGCCTTCGTCATCTACTGGCAGGTATGTCACTTCGAAGCCTTCCTTTTCCAGGAACTTTCCTGCATGAAGGATCGCATGGTGCTCTATTTCAGTTGTTATTATGTGGTTGCCCTTGCTTCTGTTGGCATAAGCGATGCCCTTGAGCGCCCAGTTGTCGCCTTCCGAACCGCCTGCAGTGAAGAATATCTCCTTAGGGTCTGCGTTTATTGCTTTTGCAACCTGTTCTCTTGCTGTTGCTATCGCTTTTCTTGTGAGATCCGACATCCTATACATTGAAGACGGGTTACCGAATTTCTGGGTAAAATAAGGCAGCATCTCTTCCAATACTTCAGGTTTTGTAAATGTTGTAGCTGAATTATCCATGTAAACTAGTTTAGCCATTAATAATACACCTCTCTATATTCATTATTATTTTTTCAAACTATTGTAATCGTCTACCAGGTCCTGAAGGGTTGTGGATTCCAGTACGCTGTCTATGCTTTCCTTTATCCTAGCCCAGAAACCCCTTGTAGCGCAGCACTCGATATTGCTGCATGTATTTTCCTCGAGGCAGTCTGATATTTCGACCGGTCCTTCAAGAACCTCCATTATTTCAGCTGTTGTTATGTCTTTTGGCTCACGGTTCAGGATGTATCCTCCCTGAGCTCCCCTTATGCTTTTGATGATGTCTGCTTTTCTTAAAGGTGCGAACAGCTGCTCCAGATAGTATTCCGAAATGTTCTGTCTTTCGGAGATGCTTTTTATCGAGACAGGTTCAACCCCATAATGTATTGCCAGGTCAACCATGGCCTTTATGCCATATCTCCCTTTTGTAGATAGCTTCATTTAACCACCTCTTTAAAGTTGAGTGTTTCAGTACACTTTCCAAAATTATAATACCAAACCCGACTAAACCTGTCAACAATAAAAGATGGTTTTTTCAAAAATATTTCATTATTTTTGGACTTTGTATTATAATGGTACTAAATTGTTAAAATATTTAGAATATCACGGGATAGGATGGTGTTATTAATGACATTGAAGTACAAAAGATCCATTATCGGCTACGACGCAACATCGTACGTGAGCGAAGATACAGAGATAATTTCGGAAGACGTAAGCAGCGTAATCGACTGCGCCCTGGGCACCAACCCCTTCGGGCATACGAAGCATCTTGACTACATAAGCCCTGATCTTTTAAAGAATATTTCCCTTTACCCGGAATACCCCTACAATGCGCTCAAGGACGAGATTGTGAATTACTGGTCAGCGGCTGCGGCGCTCGACAGAAAGAATATCCAGATAGGAAACGGTTCTGTTTCCATACTCATAAATATAAACAGGATACTTGTCGGAACCGGATCAAAGGTCCTGGGATGCTGCCCTCAATTCACAGACTACGCATGCGACGTAAAGGCCATGGGGGGAATATTCGATTACGTCCTTCTAAAGGAGGCCAACAACTACAGGTTCGATGTCAACGATGTACTGGACGCAATCAAGCCTGATTACAAGGTGGTATACCTGGACAACCCGAACAATCCAACCGGCCAGGTCATACCCCTCTCAGACATCCGGCTTATTCTCGAGGCGGCGGTTAAACATGACATATGCGTCATCATAGACGAAGCTTATGCAGATTTCATAACCAGGGAAGAAAGCTCCATATCGCTCATCGATGAGTATGACAACCTGATTGTCACCAGATCCTTCTCCAAGGGGCTCGGCCTTGCAGGCATGAGGATAGGCTATCTTGTTTCCAGCGTGGAATTCGGCTCCTACTATACAAAAGGCAATGCACCTTTCTCCATAAGCAACCTCGCCTCCTACATGGCTCAGACAGCGCTCAAGGACGTCGCCTTCGTTAAGGAATCCATTGAGAATGTCACAAGAGTTAAGAAGGAAGTTATGGATTCGCTGACCAAGATCAAGGTAATGGAGACAGATCCGAGGGTATCCATAATGCTGCTTAAATGCGGCAATCCGGACGTTAACCTCTTCGAGCTCTTCCACAAGAACGGCATCGCAACCGAAAGGGGCTCGGATTTCACCGGCCTTTCAAAGAACAGCGTAAGGTTCAAGGTTCCGAAGGACAGCGAAAGGGTCATCGCCAGGATCATGGATATAGAAAAGTTACTGTAGAATAGACAGTAAGCAAATAGAAGCAGGCGATTGCTGTTCTACGCAATCGCCTGCTTCTATTTTGTCTTTTGCCTATCCGTTTTTTATTTTTTCCCAGTATTCCCTTGAAACCTGCTCGTTCTTGTTGATTCCGGGAACATAGTACTTTTTGTTTTTTATCTTATCGGGCAGATACTGCTGCGGAGCATAGCTGTTCGGATATCCGTGCGGGTAAATGTACCCCTGGCTTCTGCCGAGCTTCTTCGCACCTGCATAATGTCCGTCCTTGAGGTTCGCGGGTATATCGCCGACATCAGCGGAATCCAGGTCACTCATGGCTGCATCAATCGCCATGTATGCCGAATTCGATTTCGGCGAGGTCGCCAGAAGGATGACCGCCTCTGCAAGCGGAATCCTTGCTTCTGGAAATCCAAGCTGCAGCGCGCAGTCCACACAGGACTTGACTATAGAAACAGCCTGCGGGTAAGCAAGCCCTACGTCCTCAGCTGCGATCACCATCAGCCTTCTGCAGATCGAGAGCAGGTCGCCTGCCTTGACAAGCCGTGCAAGATAATGAACGGCTGCATCGGCATCGCTTCCCCTTATTGATTTCTGGAAAGCGCTCAGTATGTCGTAATGGTTGTCCCCCATCTTATCGTAGTTCAGAGCCTTGTTCTGAAAGCACTCTTTCACAGCATCAATCGTTATGACAAGCCTCCCCAGGGAATCCAGGTTTGTTGTCACCATGGACAGCTGCAGCACATTTATGGCCCTTCTCAGGTCACCGGTGCTGCACTCTGCAATATATTCCAGGACATCGTCTTCGCAGATCACCTCTGTGCCCGAATGGTCTTTCCTTATGATCTCAAGAGCCCTTCTCAGCCCTTTGACTATATCTGTGACCTCAAGCATCTTGAACTCGAAGACTGCCGACCTGCTCAGGAGAGCATTGTAGACATAAAAATACGGGTTTTCCGTAGTGCTTGCTATGAGGGTGATTTTTCCGTTCTCTGTGTACTCAAGAAGGGACTGCTGCTGTTTCTTGTTGAAATTCTGTATCTCGTCCAGGTACAGGAGCACTCCGTTGAGAGTGAGCAGGCTGTCAAGATTGCCGATTATGCTCTTGATGTCGCTGATGGATGCGTTGGTTGCGTTGAGCTTGTAGAACTTCTTGTCTGTTGCTTTTGCAATAATGTTCGCAACTGTTGTCTTTCCCACTCCGGGAGGACCGAAAAATATCATGTTTGGGATCTCTTTTGATTCAAGTATTTTGTTGAGGATCTTGTTTTTGCCTATTATATGGCTCTGACCAGCCACATCATCCAGGCTTTCAGGCCTGATCCTGTCGGCCAGCGGCTTGTCAAATTTCATGGCGCACCTCCCGTTCTATTGGGCGAATGGATTGACTCTGAGTGCCAGCTTATACAGATAAGGGTATTCCTTTTCCAGATGCATCATGTACATCACCCAGCTGGACATAAGGCGTCTGTATGCCCTCTCCACATCCACATGAAGATGTCCTATGTCGGAGCTGTCGAAGGTTGATATTTCCGCCCTTGTCCTGAACTCCTCCAGTATATGGTTTACTGCGAGCAGGAGCTCCGAGAATTCATCCTTCTCGATAAGGCTCGCGTTTGACATAAGCTCAAGCATAAAATCCTTTTTCTGAAGCATGAGGTCCTTTATTATGACCAGGTCTTCCGTGCCTTTAGGGGCGCAGTATTTATGCTGCTCAACTGATGCTATGAAGGCTTTTCTTTTCGCCGCATCCCAGTTTTCTATGTTTTTGAGTTCGCTTTTTACTTTCTCGCAGTCCTTGTCGAACCTAGTTGTAATCCTGATGAGCTCGTATCCGACCTCTGTGAAGAATGTCCCGACCAGTGCGTTTGTCTTCCTTGCGATCTCCTGTTTCTCTCTGCTGGACAGGGCCTTCTCTGCAACCACCAGTATAATAAAAATATATATAGGCATGTATGCGAGTTCCTCTGCAAACACCACGAAAAGATGGTGGGAATCGCCGAACATAAGGTAGTTTATGAAGTAAAGAACTCCCGAAAGAGCGAACAATACTGCCCCTATTTTGATTATATCGTTATACTTTTTCATATTCGATTTTCCTCTCCTTGTAGTAAACAATTTTCAGCTTGCAGGATTCGGCAAATTCCTTTGCGAGCCTCTCCGCGTTTCCGATCGCTTCCGGCGTGTGCGCGTCGGAGCCTACCGTGACATGCTTACCTCCGAGCTCCGCGTACCTCTTGTATATCGGTAGCAGTTTTTCAATTACATCCTTCTTGTCGAACCTTCTGGTGTTCAATTCTATGCTCGTGTCATTGGCAATGAGCATCCTGAATATCTCATCCATGATTTCTGCGTGCTCATGGTAATAGATTTCCTTGTCCTCGTATCTGCCGTATCTCGCGATGTAGTCTATGTGCCCCATGCTGTCCACGAAGTGGAAATTCTTTACGCATACAAGCATCGCTTGCAGGTATTTGCCGTAAGCTTCGCTCTTCACTTTTCCCTTATAGAAGGCTTCGTAGTACAGATCAAGGTTGTCCACCACATGGATGGAACCCAGGACAAAGTCGAAAGGATGGCTTTCCACTATCTTTTTCCCTTCCCCGAGGCATTCTTCCGTCATGCCCAGCTCTAATCCAAGAAGCAGGTCGTCGCTCCTGTACTGGCTGTACTGCTTGAAATATTCGTTGACATCGAATATGAACTCGCCGGGTTTCGGATAATTCAGGTCCATATGCTCGGTCAGGATGAGCTGCTTATTGTCAAGCGTTGCTTTCGCCATCGCTTCTTCAAGCTTCATTTTCGAATCCGTCGAAAAATCTGTGTGAACGTGGGTATCATACATATCTTTTCCCTCCTCTTCTTTAGATGTTCATCACGATAAGCGGTATCGTGATCATGGATATTATCGTGGAGATGAAAACGCATCTGGATGCGAGCTTTGTATCTCCGTCGAACTTGCTGGCCAGAACCGTTGCGATTACCGCTGCAGGCATTGCTTCTACAGTGACTGCGATTTCCGTGAGCATCTGGTCTGCATTGAGCAGCCTCAATATGGCCAGGGTGAGCAGAGGTGCAGCGATGAGCCTTACGGCTGAAACGTAGTATACTGCGAATCCCGAAAACACCTCTTTGAGCTTGATCTCCGCCAGCATGGAGCCCACAATTATCATTGAAAGCGGGGTAGTCATGGAGCCTACGGAAACCAACGCTTTTTCCAGCGGCAGCGGCATGCTGAGTGAGAACACGAACATCAGCATGCCTATTGCAGTAGCTATAATTCCCGGATGTGTAATAACCCTTCTCAGGGACTTCAGGTCCTTTTTCCCGGTAAACAGCATTGATCCGAAGCTGAGCATGAAAATGTTCCAGGGAACGTTGAATACCGCTCCGTAAAAAACACCTATGTTGCCGTACAGCCCGAAAAGAACAGGGAATCCCATGAAGCCGCTGTTTGAAAAAACAGTCACAAACCTTATGACCTTCCTGGAGCTTTCGCTGAATCTGAAAGCGAAGAACCTGCTCAAGAATATAAGCACCGTATGTATAAGCACCGAGTAAAAGAAGATGAGTTTTATGTTTTTCATCATTTCTGCTGAATACTCAAAATTGAAGGAGGTCACTATAAGGCAAGGCAGAGTTACATTGAGCAGAAAATCAGACAGCTTTGAATTAACCTCCGCGCTCAGCATCCCTTTTTTCCTGGCGATTAAACCCACACCCATTATGAGCGCCAGTATTATTACCTGGTTTATTATTGTGGCTTTCATAAAGTCCTTTCACCTCCGTTGCAATCAGTCCCATAAAGATTTTACACTTTATGCAGTGAAAAATAAAGTGCAAAATATGCGCTGCATAAAAAAGGACTGCATCTTTGCAGCATGCAATCCTAAAAATTTATATGTCTAGTGTATTCCCTGGGTTGTCTTTCTTTCAGCCTTCTTGTTGCAAATCTTGAGCCTTCTCTTCTCAAGAACATCGACTATCTCTTTCGGTTCTATGCCCATCTCAACCATCAGCACAAGCACGTGGTAGGCAAGATCGCATATTTCCTGGACCGTCTCTTCCTTGTCGTTGTTCTTGGCGCCAATAATAACCTCGGCACTTTCTTCACCTATTTTTTTCAGTATCTTGTCCAGACCTTTTTCGAAAAGGTAGCAGGTGTAAGATCCTTCAAAAGGGTCCTTTTTTCTTTCCTCGATAACCTCATACAATCTTTCGATCAGATTCTTTTCATCCATTATTTATCCTCCTCGTTCCTGTAGAAATTTGTAACTTCCGAATAGAAACAGCTCTTATTACCAGTATGACATGCCGGTCCCACCTGGTCAACCTTTATCAGAATCGTGTCCCTGTCGCAGTCTATGAGCATCCCCTTTACGTGCTGGAAATGACCGGATGTAGCACCTTTGTTCCAGAGCTCGTCCCTTGACCTGCTGTAGTACCAGGCAGTCCCTGTTTCTATAGTCTTCCTGAAGGATTCCCCGTTCATATATGCCATCATGAGAACCTCACCGGTCCTGTACTCCTGCGCAATCACGGGGATAAGCCCGTCCTGGAGCTTCAGATCGTTGAAATCCACTACCGTATATTTTTCCATCGCCATTCTCCAATCATATTCTCACTGATACGCCCATCTTGTCCAGATACTCTTTCACTTCTTTTATGCTGAGCTCCCTGTAATGGAACAGCGAGGCGGCAAGCGCAGCATCTGCTCCGCTCTTGTCGAACACTTCGAAGAAGTCCTCTATCTTGCCGCAGCCTCCCGAAGCGATCACAGGTATGTTGACCGCCGAGGACACCGCCTTCGTAAGCGCTATGTCGTAGCCGGCCTTGGTGCCGTCTGCATCCATGCTGGTCAGCAGGATCTCTCCCGCTCCGAGGCTCTCCGCTTTTTTGACCCATTCAAGAGCGTCGAGTCCAGTGTCGACTCTTCCGCCGTTAATATATACATTCCAGCCTGATTTGTCGTCTCTCATCTTTGCATCCACAGCTACGACCACGCACTGTGCACCGTATCTGTCTGAGGCCTCCTTGACAAGCTGCGGATTCCTTATGGCTGCTGAATTGAGGGAGACCTTGTCCGCCCCTGCCCTGAGTATGTTCTTTATATCCTCCAGGCTGGAGATCCCTCCTCCTACAGTAAGCGGTATGAACACCTTTTCCGCTGTCCTTTTAACCACATCGATCATGGTCTTCCTTCCTTCGTTTGAAGCTGTGATATCAAGGAAAACCAGCTCGTCGGCGCCTTCCCTGTTGTAGAACTCCGCGATTTCCACCGGGTCGCCTACATCCTTGAGATTGACGAAATTGACTCCTTTTACAACTCTGCCCATGTTAACATCGAGGCAGGGTATTATTCTCTTTGTGAGCATATTACGCCTCCTTTCCAGCCTTGATAGCTTCTTTAAGATCCAGGTAGCCCGAGTATATGGCTTTTCCAGTAATAGCGCCGTATACACCCAGGTTTCTGATATTTACTATGTCGTTGACATCCTTTATTCCGCCTGAAGCTATGATGTCGCAGCCTACGCTGCTGTTTATCTCCTCGAGCTGTTCAAGGTTCGGTCCTGTGAGTGTGCCGTCCCTGCTTATGTCAGTGAATATTATGGTTCCCACTCCGATCTGCTCCATTGTCTTAGCAAATTCGATGTAGTCAACATCGCTTACCTTGATCCATCCTTCAACGGCTACCTTCCTGTTGTTTGCATCTATGCCTACTACAATCCTCTTGCCGTATTTCTTGACAGCCTCAACCACCAGTTCCTTGTTGTTCAGTGCCGATGTTCCAAGGATGACCCTGTTGATGCCGATTCCAAGCAGCTTGTCTATGGTATCCAGGCTCCTTATTCCTCCGCCAAGCTGGACAGGTATATCGATGTTCTTCAGTATCTCTGAGATTGTCCTGAGATTGCCTGATTCGCCTTTCAAAGCACCGTCAAGGTCAACCATGTGCAGGAATTCTGCCCCGTCATCCTGAAAGCCTTTTGCCGTCTGTATTATGTCCGTTGAGACTACCTCTTTCTTTGAAAATTCACCTTTATACAGGCGCACCGCCTGACCGTCCTTTATATCGATAGCCGGAAATATTATCATCAGTTATTCTCCCCTTATGACAGTTTTGTCAGTTTGACAAAATTCGCCAGTATTTTCATGCCGAGTTCGCCGCTCTTTTCAGGATGGAACTGGGTTCCGTAAACATTGCCCCTGCTTACTACAGCCGGGATCTCCGTTCCGTATACAGCGACCGCATTGATATCTTCCTCATCCATCCCAACTGCAAGGTATGAGTGAACGAAGTATGCGAATTCGCCGTCCCTGACTCCCTCCAGCACCCTGCACATTTTCTTTATTTCGAGGTCGTTCCAGCCCATGTGAGGTATTTTCAGATCGCCGGTTATCCGGGTAACCCTTCCCTTCAGGAGGCCCAGGCCTTTGCAGACCCTCACCTCATCGCTTTCCTCGAAGAGCAGCTGCATCCCAAGACAAATGCCCAGGAGAGGCTTGCCGGCAGCCGTAAATTCCTTTATCAGCTTGTCCAGGCCTTTTGATTCAATGTTATCTATGGCATCCGGAAATGCTCCGACTCCCGGAAGGATTATCCCGTCACACTTGAGCAGCGTTTCGTAATCGTTGGTTATCACAGGGTTTTCGCCGAACAGCTCCAGAGCTTTCTGGACGCTCCTCAGGTTGCCCATGCCGTAGTCAATTATCCCTATCATTATATAACCCCTTTCGTAGTCATCGGTCCTTCCACTCTCTCATCGAAGCTGGCAGCTTCCCTGAGAGCCCTGCCGAAGGCTTTAAAGACAGCCTCAATTATGTGGTGGGAGTTGCTGCCGTACATAAGCTTTATGTGCAGCGTCAGCCCGGCATTGAAGGCGACCGCCCTGAAGAACTCCTCCACAAGCTCGGTATCGAATTCCCCGACCTTCTGTGCAGGGATGCCGCAGTCGAATACGAGGAAGGGCCTGCCGCTTATATCGACGCAAACCATTGCCAAAGCTTCATCCATAGGCAGGAAGCATGTCCCGTACCTTCTGAGTCCGTTCTTGTCCCTGAGCGCTTCCGCTAGGCATTTGCCGAGGGATATACCTATATCCTCAACGGTGTGGTGGTAATCCACGTTCACGTCCCCTGCAGCCTTAACCTCAAGATCCATGATGCCGTGCTTCGAGAACAGGGCCAGCATGTGGTCAAGGAATCCCACGCCTGTATCGATGGCGGATCTTCCTGTTCCGTCCACATCTATCTTAACGGATATGTCTGTCTCGTAGGTTGATCTTTTTATTTCACTGCTCCTGACCTTTTTCATCAAATCACCTCATCCTGACCTTGATTGAATTTGCATGTGCATCGAGGCCTTCCGTTTCTGCAAGTTTAACTATCTTCTTTCCTATTCCAAGAAGGGCCTCCTCGGAATAGTGTATGAAGCTTGATTTCTTTATGAAATTGTCTACGGACAGCGCCGAGAAGAATTTAGCCGTTCCGCTGGTAGGAAGAACATGGTTCGGGCCGGCCATATAGTCTCCGAGCGGTTCAGGGGCGTACTCCCCGAGGAAGACAGATCCGGCGTTCTTAACATCTCCGAGGTATCTGAACGGGTCCCTCACGCAGAGCTCAAGGTGCTCGGGGGCTATCTTGTTTGAAAGGTCTATAGCTTCCTTAAGGCTGTCAGCCAGCAGGATCGCTCCGAAGTTTTCAAGCGAATCAACAATTATATCCTTCCTGTCCAGCGTCTTGATCTGTGTATTGAGCTCAGTCACGACCTTGTCCGCCAGGTTCCTGTCATAGGTTATCAGTATGGAGGATGCAAGCCTGTCGTGCTCCGCCTGCGACATAAGATCCGCCGCTATGAATGCCGGATTGGCGAATTCGTCCGCAATGACGAGTATCTCGCTCGGCCCTGCTATCATGTCGATGTCCACGTTTCCGTATACAAGCTTCTTGGCTATAGCAACATATATGTTTCCCGGGCCTACTATCTTGTCTACCTTGGGTATCGATTCGGTTCCGTAAGCAAGGGCTCCTACGGACTGGGCTCCGCCTGCCTTGAATATGGTGTCCACTCCTGCAATATCCGCTGCCACAAGTATATTTGGGTTTATCTCTCCGTTTTTCATAGGAGGTGTGACCATAACTATGTTCTCAACGCCAGCGACCTTGGCCGGAAGCGCATTCATCAGAACAGAGGAAGGATAGGCTGCAGTTCCTCCAGGAACATATATGCCCACCGTTTCGAGGGCTCTTACGGACTGCCCGAGTATTACGCCCTGCTCCTTAGTTACCATCCATGAGTTGCGTTTCTGTTTTTCGTGGAAGAACCTGATGTTATCTGCCGCTTCCTTCAGGGCGTCCAGGAAATCCTCTTCGACCTTTTCGTAGGCTGCATCTATTTCGTCCCTGGTGACCTTCAGGTTTTCCTTTGTCACTGCAGGGCTGTCAAACTGGTTGGTGTACCTTACGACAGCATCGTCTCCGTTTGCCTTCACATCATCAAGAATACCTTTGACTACTGCATTTACCTCTTCCTGAACTGCGTCTTCCCTGTTCTTTATAAGCTCAAGGTACGCCTTACCCTGATCCGCCTTGACATCTACTATCCTCATGTTAATTTTCATCTTTTTCCCCCTTTATCCCGCTATCTGTTTTTCCATCTCTGCCATGCCGTTTTGAAGCATAGTCACAATACTAAGTATCTCTTCCTTCTTTAGCTTCATGCTTGTAATGTTTACCACAAGCCTGGTGCTTATATCGCACACGTCCTCCAGAATCACCAGGCCATTAGCCTTCAGTGTATTGCCTGTCTCAACGATGTCGAGTATGGCGTCTGAAAGGCCAAGTATAGGCGCAAGCTCCACGGAGCCTTCTATCTTTATTATCTCGACATCCTTTCCCTTGCTCCTGAAGTGGTTCCTGGCTACGTTCGGATATTTTGTGGCTATTTTCAGCCTTTTGTAGCCTTCATAGAGGTTTGTGTCTGGAAGCCCCGCAACGGAGAATTTGCACCTTCCTGTTTTGAGATCCAGCACCTCATAGTAGTTCTTGTTCTGCTCCAGGATGACATCCTTGCCCACTATGCCCATGTCCACAACCCCGTGGTCCACATATGTGAGAACGTCAGGCCCCTTTGCCAGCACGAAATCTATATTGTTGACGCTGTCGTGGAATATAAGCTTCCTGCCCTTGTTAAGCAGCTCTTCGCAGTCTATCCCGCTTGCCTGGAAAAGCTTTACCGCATTTTTTTCAACTCTTCCCTTTGTTATTGCTATCCTCACCGTGTTCCTATTCTTCATCTATTTTCTCCGTCTCCTTAAAAAAATTGTCCAGGTATTCCGAGTCGAAGTCCCTGTGGTTCCACTTCTTGCTGTATCTGTACAGCCTTATCTGGTTTTCCTCCATAAGGCTCATAACCGTATTGACGTTCTTGCCGGCTGCGTATTCAAGCGTTTCCTCCTCTGAGTCGAACAGGCTCATCTCGCAGATATAGCTGTTGTCCCTCAGAAGATTTGAGAGCTGGAAGGCTTTGTTTGAAAGCTCCTCCGTGTAGTAGAGAACTATATATTTATCCTTTTTTTTGTTCGAGTGCCCTCTGCTCTGCAGCGCGGTCATCAGGCTGTCTATGTCGATTGCGAAGCCTATTGCGGGAAGGTCCCTGCCGAAGCTTTTGATCAGCTCGTCGTACCTTCCTCCGCTCAGGATATAGCTTCCCGTTCCGAAGGTGAACGCCCTGAAAATTATCCCGCTGTAATAATCCATGTTCTGGACCATCCCCAGGTCTATTGTGATGTAGGTGCCTAACCCCGCCTTATCAATGAGGCTGTAAACCTGCATTATGTTGTCCAGGGCTTCCAGCGCATTCTTGTTGCTTGTGAGCTTGCGGGCTTTCTCCACAACCTCTATCTTCCCGAAAAGCCTAGGGATCTCACGGAGAGCCCTCAGCTTGTACTCTGAGTAATCCCTGATCTTGTCTCTGAGGTAGTGTTCCAGGGTTATGAAGTTTTTGTCCTCCACGTACCTTCTGATGGTTTCCCTGCACTCGTCGTCTACATTCAGCTCTTCAACAAGTGATTTGAAGAACTCCGCCTGCCCTATCTCTATCTTGAAGTCCTCCAGGCCGCAGCTCCTCAGTGCGTTGATCCCTGTTATTATGAGCTCCGCATCAGCCTTAACGCTGTTGACCCCGATGATCTCGACTCCGGACTGTGTCACTTCATTGGCTTTTCCGAACATGCTTTCATTGACCCTGAAAACATTTGATGTGTAGCAGAACCTCATGGGAAATGTAGCTTCGTTAAGCTTTGTTGCCGTTACCCTTGCTATCGGAGTTGTCACGTCAGGCCTCAGAACCATTATCCTTCCGTGGTTGTCGAAAAGCTTGTACATCCTCTCCTGGGCTATTGTCGTATGATCCCCGTTAAAGACATCGTAGAACTCCAGTGTCGGGGTTATTATGTCCCTGAAGCCGCAGGCATTGTAGGAATACCTCAGCTTCTCCTCTATCCTTATCTTTTCACTGCATTCATCGAACAGCAGGTCTTTTGTCCCTTCCGGTATATATCTCATCCAGTTCAGCATAGCTATCTCCTTTATAATCAGCTCATAATGTTTTATCGATTTACCAATGTATCAGTTTACCACGCTAAAGTGTTAATTTGCCACATTTAATATTTTAACAGGATTCTGGCCCGATTGCAATAAGTAATTAGTCAATATTATACTATATTTTGGTTGAATTTTCAAAAAAATACCGGGCGAAGGCCCGGCATAATTAAAACTCTATATCATTGTCTTACATTCATTACATACCTGATTTTGTTTCCTCGGATACCTCTTTTGATACTTCCTCCAGGACGACCTCTAAAAGCTCTACTGCCTCGTCGATTTCAGCCGTTGTTATGTTGAGAGGAGGGAGAAGCCGTATAACGTCTTTCCCAGCCGTTGCAACGAGAAGCTTGTGCTCAAAACACTTGTTGCTGAAGGCCTTTACATCTATGTCCAGGGCTATCCCCAGGAGGAGTCCCATGCCTTTGACTTCAGTGATGAACTGATATTTCGACTTCAGCTTGTTCAGCTTCGCTTTGAAATAGCTGCTCTTCTCTTCTACGCCCGCAAGGACACCGCCCTCCACCAGCTCGTTGATAACAGCAAGAGAAACTGCGCAAGCCAGAGGATTCCCTCCGAAGGTGCTGCCGTGGTCTCCCGGCTGAAGAACTGACGCCCTTGGATTAGTCATGACTGCCCCTATAGGGAAGCCGCCTCCAAGACCCTTGGCCATGGCGATGACGTCGGGAACCACATTGAACTTCTTGTAAGCGAACAGGCTGCCCGTTCTTCCTATTCCGCACTGGATCTCGTCGAAGATGAGAAGCGCATCGTATTCATCGCACAGATCCCTCACGCACTGCAGATACTCGGCGCTGGCAGAGTTTATGCCGCCTTCGCCCTGTATCGGCTCAATTATAACAGCGCAAACATCCTCATTCATTTTATTCTTTATATCCTCAAGGTCGTTCATCTTCACGCTCTGGACACCGCCCATGAGAGGCATGTAATCCTTCTGGTATTTATACTGGCCTGTAACGGAAAGCGCGCCTATGGTTCTTCCGTGGAAAGAGTTTTCCATGTGGATGATTGTCGACTTCGTCTCTCCGCCCTTGACCTTTCCGTATTTTCTTCCGACCTTTATTGCACACTCCATAGCTTCCGTTCCTGAGTTGCAGAAAAACACAGCGTCATGGTCCGAGTGGGCGCAAAGCTTCTCGGAAAGCTCTATGGCATTGGAGTTGTAAAAGTAGTTTGAAATATGCACGATCTTCTTCGCCTGTTCCTCTAAAGCTTTTGCGATCACAGGGCTGCTGTGGCCCAGGCAGTTTACCGCGACGCCCGAAACCAGGTCCATGTATTCCCTTCCATTGGTGTCGTACAGCCTGCAGCCTGCACCCTTGTCAAAGATCACATCGAATCTTCCATAAGTTTTCATTATATTGCCTTTTGTTGACATTTCGCATTTCTCCTCTTCTCATATATTCTTGTCCCCGTGTTTGACATGATCTCGCGGAGCAGGCTGTGCTTCACGCTGCCATCCAACAGGTGGACGTTTTTTGTTCCGTTTTCAACAGCCTCTATGCAGCATTCCATTTTCGGTATCATTCCGCCGCTTATCGTGCCGTCATCGATTAATTCCCTGATCTCGTCTGGCGAAAGGCTTTGAATAAGCGTGGATTTGTCGTTGAAATCCCTGTATACGCCCTTCACATCCGTCAATATTAAAAGCTTTTCCGCGTTTATTGCCGAGCTGACAGCTGCTGCCACGTAATCTGCATTTATGTTGTACTTGTTGCCGCAGTAATCGCAGCCCACAGGAGAGATCACAGGAACCCTGCCGCTCTCCAGAACGCTCAGGAGGAAGCTCCTGTTTATGTTCACAACCTCACCCACAAAACCGAGGTCAATTTTCTCTCCATTAATATAGGTATATTTCTTTTTCGCCCTGATCAGATTGCAGTCCCTGCCGCTAAGCCCAACGGCATTTACCCCCTGCATGCTCAGCCCTGCCGAAAGGTCCTTGTTTATATGGCCGGAAAGGACCATCTCCGCTATGTCCATTGTATCAGAATCGGTTACCCTTAGTCCATTTATGAATTCTGCAACTGCGCCGGTTTTTTTAACCCACCTCGATATGAGAGGCCCTCCCCCGTGCACAACAACTATGTTTATACCGGACAGCCTGAGCATGGACACGTCCTCGAAGAAAGCTTTTGTCGCGCCCGTATCCTTCATTATGCTTCCGCCGTATTTTATTACGAATGTTTTCCCGTGATATTTTCTCAGATAGGGCAGTGCATCAAGAGAGATTGAATGCTCCCCTTTAAACATAAGCCACACCAACCTTACAATATAATCTCAGGTATAATTATACTTCTTTTGTTATTATTATGCAATGATTTTTCCATTTTTTCTAATTAAAGTTGAATAATTATTTCATGTGCTGTATAATTAATGTTACATATTTTATAGAGTTTGGGGTGGTAAAATGATTAAAATAGGTATAATCGGCGCTACTGGCTATGCAGGTGCCCAGCTGGTATGGATTCTGCATAATCATCCGAAAGCCGACATAAAGTTCTTATGTTCGAATTCATATGCAGGCGAGAGCTATTCAGACATTTACAAAAACTTTTCCGGCCACATGTACATAAACTGTGTGAGCATGGAGGAAGCTTACAGCCAGCTTGACGCCATCGATGTGCTCTTCCTGGCAATGCCTCACGGAAAGTCATTTGATATCAGCAAGGCAGCTGTTGCAAAAGGGAAAAAGGTCATCGACCTCGGGGCGGATTTCAGGCTTAAGGATATTACAGAGTACGAGGAATGGTACAAGGTAACCCACCAGGCGGTTGACCTGCTCAAGGAGGCCGTCTACGGACTTCCGGAGCTCAACAGGGAAAAGATAAAGGGTGCCGGACTGGTAGCGAATCCAGGCTGCTATCCTACCGCAAGCATACTCGCGCTCGCGCCCCTGCTTAAGAACGATATCATTGACACCAGCTCCATAATAATCGATGCAAAATCCGGAGTAACAGGTGCAGGAAGAAGCGCAGTGACAAACAACCTTTACTGCGAATGCAACGATTCAATAAAGGCCTATGCCATAACAACCCACAGGCATACCCCTGAAATCGAGCAGGTGCTAAGCGGCGTATCGGGCAAGGACATTACCCTCACCTTCACGCCGCACCTGACGCCTATGAGCAGAGGCATACTTTCAGTGTGCTACGGCAAGCTGAACGACGAATATTCGGAGAGCACCCTTCTGCAGCTTTACAGGGATTTCTACAAGGAGGAATACTTCGTCAAAATCCTGGATGCACCTCCGGAAACAAGGTACACAAAGGGTTCAAACATGTGCCATATAAGCCTCAGGGTGGATAAAAGGACGAACAGGGTTATCGTGGTTTCCGCCATAGACAACCTCATAAAGGGCGCAGCAGGACAGGCTGTCCAGAACATGAACATCCTGTTCGGACTGAATGAAAATACGGGAATAAACTTCCCTGCAATGGTGCCGTAAGGGGGATTGAAATGGATGATTTGAAGAAGCACATTATTGAAAAGGCCAGCCTTGCAAAAGAGGCTTTCAAAAGCCTTAGCCACGCCGATACGGAACTGAAGAACGCCGCACTGCTCAAAATGGCTGACGCCCTGATGGAGAGCATGGATTTCATCCTGGATGCCAACAGCCTGGACATTGCGCAAGGCAAGGAAAAAGGGATGTCGAAGGCTCTCCTTGACAGGCTCCTTCTGAACGAAGGGAGAATCCAGGGGATGGCCGACGGCCTGAGGCAGATAGCTTCCCTCGAGGACCCGGTGGGCGGAGTAGACAAGATGTGGAAAAGGCCTAACGGCATAACCATAGGCCAGATGAGGGTTCCCCTCGGCGTCATAGGCATCATATATGAAGCAAGGCCGAACGTAACAGTCGATGCGACCGCCTTGTGCATAAAATCCGGCAATGCGGTGATCCTCAAGGGCGGCTCGGAAGCCATGGAGAGCAACAAGGCCATAGTGCATGTTATAAGCGGAGCCTGCGAAGCTGCCGGGCTGCCAAAGGGCTGCATTAGCTTCATCGACACAGCTGACCGCGAAGCCGTGAATATACTGATGAAACTGAACAGGTATGTTGATGTCATAATACCTAGGGGCAGCGGCAGTCTCATTAACTTTGTCGTTCAGAATTCAACTGTTCCGGTTATACAGACCGGCGAAGGCAACTGCCACATCTTCGTCGACGAGAGCGCGGACCTGGAGATGGCGGCAGACATTGTCATAAATGCCAAAACTCAGAGGCCTGGGGTATGCAACGCTGCAGAGACTCTCCTCGTGCACAGGAAGTCAGCAGAGAAATTCCTCCCTCTTGCTGCCAAAAGGCTGTTCGGCAGGAGCGTCGAGATCAGGGCTGACGAGACGTCCCTGGAAATAATCCGCAAGGCGGGCCTGGCGGAGAGCGGGACCCTTGTTCCTGCGGTTGAGAAAGACTGGGAGACCGAATTCCTCGACCTCATAATCGCTGTGAAGGTTGTTGATTCGCTAGACGAGGCTCTGGACCACATCTACAGGTACAGTACCAAGCACTCCGAAGTCATAGTCACAAACGACTACATGAATTCCCAGAAGTTCCTGCAGGTCGTGGATTCCGCAGCCGTATACGTCAATGCCTCCAGCAGATTCACGCCATACTGAAGATCAAGACGCCTATTGCGCCGTGCCTATCCTGAGCTTGCCTGTCTGAGGCTGGTATATATCTGTGGACAGGAGCTCGCTGCTGATGAGCACCCCGTTCTCGTAAACCTGCCTGTAGGCTCTCGATTTCATCCCGCTGGACGGCTTCACCTTCCACACTTCCGCACCTTCGGACAGGGAGGAATCGTATATATACTCCGTAGTTGCGGATATCATATAGAGAACCTCGGATACTATCTCTACGGACTGACCCGGATGGTCGTTGGTGCCATAAAAGTTGACCGTTATCGTGCCCGTCCCCGTAAACGCTTCAATATATATCGGAGCGCTGGTGTTGTTCCTGAACTTCATGTCAAGCGAGCTGCCGGATATGGTCGCATCCCTGCTTGCCGCGATATATGCCACCTTCAGCGTATGGGGATGCCTTTCGACTATCTCAAGGTTCGCAAGCAGTGCGGCATTGTAGAACGTAGTAGTTGCCTGGCATATCCCTCCTGCAAGCCCGGGGACCAGTTCCCCGTTAACTATGATCTTGGCTTCGCCGTATCCCTTATCAGCAGTCCTCGGCCCCAGAGCCCCATTCATAGAAAAGACCTCTCCAGGCCAAAGGATCCTTCCGTTAATCGTATCAGCCGCCAGCTTGATGTTGCCGCTCCTGGCCACATCCCCTGAGTTGAAGGATGTGGT
>JAGFXP010000090.1 GCA_017861315.1 Bacillota bacterium
CAAGCTGTGGGACGATATCCTGGCAGCAGGAAAGGAAGACGGCTTAAAGCCGATCGGACTGGGCGCAAGGGATACATTGAGATTTGAAGCTGCGCTGCCTCTCTACGGCAACGAGCTTTCAGCAGAAGTATCGCCGCTTGAAGCAGGGATAGGTTTCTTCGTTAAACTCGGCAAAGACCACTTCATAGGCAAAGAAGCACTGGCTAAGCAGAAGGCTGAGGGCCTGAAGAGGAAAACGGTGGGCTTTGAAATGAAGGAAAGATCAATACCTAGGCACGGCTATGAAGTGTATGCGGGAGAAGAAAAAATCGGCGTAGTCACAACCGGTTATGCTGCTCCGACAGTCAAGAAGAATATCGGACTTGCTCTTATAGATGCAAAATACGGAGATCTCGGGACACAGATGAGCATAAAGGTAAGGAACAAGATGGTGCCTGCAGAAGTTATCAGCAAAAAGTTCTATACAAAGCAATACAATAAATAATATAATAAATAACAATTACAAATTAAGGGAGGAATTAACAATGAAGGTATTAAAGGAATTATTGTACAGCAACGATCACGAATGGGTAAAGGTAGACGGGGACAAAGCGTATATAGGAATAACTGATTTTGCACAGTCATCGCTGGGCGACGTTGTATTCATTGAGCTTCCTGAAGTTGACGCTGAATTATCGAAAGACGATGTTTTTGGAGCTATAGAATCAGTAAAAGCAGCATCCGATATGAACATTCCTGTGAGCGGAAAAGTTGTAGAAGTTAACGAAGGGCTTGTAGACGATCCTGCTGCAGTAAACGAAGATCCTTACGGAAACTGGATGATAGCGGTTGAGCTGTCAGACAAAGGCGAGCTGGAAGGATTAATGAACGCCGAGCAGTACGAAGAGCTTTGCAGCAAGGAGGCATAATATGAATCCATATTTGCCTTTAACTCCCGAAGACCAGGAGTACATGCTTAAGGTAATAGGGGTGAAATCAGTAGACGACCTGTTTGATAGTATTCCAAAGGAAGTTCGCTTGGACAGAGGCCTGGACATGAAAGCAGGCATGTCAGAGCTTGAAGTTATGGCTAAGGTAAAAAAAGTTGCTTCCCAGAACAAAAACACTGACGACCTTGTCTGTTTTTTAGGCGCAGGGGCATACGACCATTATATCCCTTCTATTATAAAGCACATAACATCAAGATCTGAATTTTATACAGCCTACACTCCTTACCAGCCTGAGATAAGCCAGGGTACCCTGCAGGCCATATACGAATACCAGACCATGATCGCTGATTTGACCGGCATGGATGTGGCCAACGCATCGATGTATGACGGTGCAACCGCCTGCGCTGAAGCTGCACAGCTGGCGATAGACGCTACAAAAAGAAAGACGATAGTCGTATCCAAGACAGTTCAGCCTGAAACCAGGAAGGTTCTGGACACATATATGGAGTGCAAAAATTTCAATGTTGTTGAAATAGATGAAAAAGACGGCGTAACCGATGTTGAGAAGCTCAAAGCTCAGATGAGCAAGGATGTTGCAGCGGTTATAATCCAGACTCCAAACTTCTTCGGGATCATCGAGGAGCTGTCAGAAATAGAAAAACTGGCGCATGAGAATAAATCCCTGTTCATAGTATCCTGCGACCCGATCTCCCTTGGCATCTTGAAGAATCCTGGCGAACAGGGCGCAGATATAGTGGTAGGAGAAGGACAGGCGCTTGGAAACAGCCTTAATTTCGGAGGCCCTTACCTGGGATTCCTGGCAACAACAAGCAAATATTTCAGGAAGATCCCGGGAAGGCTCATAGGCGAAACAACAGATAAGGATGGCAAAAGGGGCTTTGTTTTAACCCTTCAGGCAAGGGAGCAGCATATAAGGAGGGAGAAAGCTTCTTCCAACATATGCTCCAACCAGGCGCTCTGCGCACTGACTGCCCTTATATACCTTACAACCCTCGGCAAGAAAGGCATAAAGGAAGTGGCATACCAGTGCATGCAGAAATCCCACTATGCCTACAACGAGCTGCTCAAGAGCGGCTGCAAGCCTGTTTTCGACAAACCTTTCTTCAAGGAATTTGTCGTGGCAGCTGACAGCCCGGCAGAAAAAGTGAACAAGGGACTTCTCGAGAAAGGCATCCTCGGAGGCTATGACCTTGAGAAGGACTATCCGCAGTACAAGAACTCAATGCTTTTCTGTGTCACAGAGAAGAGGACAAAAGAGGAAATCGACAGGCTGGTAATCGAGATGGGAGGGAACAAGTAATGAAAGAATACAATCACCTTATTTTTGAAATTTCAAAAGAAGGCAGAACCGCATATACTCTCCCTGCTTGCGACGTACCGGAAGTTTCAACTGAAAAATTGATTCCTGAGAATCTGCTGAGCAGCAGGGAGGCAGATCTGCCGGAGGTAAGCGAAGTTGATGTTGTAAGACACTTTACAAATTTGTCAAACAAGAACTTCGGCCTGGATACAGGTTTTTACCCTCTGGGATCATGCACAATGAAATACAACCCTAAAATCAACGAGGATGTTGCAGCTATGCCGCAGTTCACAAATCTGCATCCATACCAGCCTGAGGAGACAGTTCAGGGAGCTCTGGAGGTAATGTACGGTTTAAGCGAACAGCTTGCCGAGATATCAGGTTTCGAGACAGTTTCACTTCAGCCGGCTGCAGGAGCCCACGGCGAACTTGCAGGACTGATGATAATCAAGGCTTACCACAAAAAAAGAGGCGACTTGAAGAGAACCAAGATAATAGTTCCGGATTCAGCACATGGAACAAACCCGGCGTCAGCGCATGTTGCAGGCTTTGATGTGGTGGAAATCGAATCAGACGCAAACGGAGCGGTCGATGTTGAAAAATTGAAGGCTGCTTTGAATGACGAGACTGCAGGCTTCATGCTTACGAACCCAAGCACTCTCGGTATCTTC
Organism: Bacillota bacterium; assembly: GCA_017861315.1. GTDB lineage: Bacteria > Bacillota > Clostridia > Clostridiales > Clostridiaceae > UBA699. Next base: position 2,922 of record JAGFXP010000090.1, read on the forward strand.
GAACAGAATATAGTTGAAATCACTAAACTGGTTCATGAAGCAGGCGGACTCGTGTATTACGACGGAGCCAACACGAATGCCATTATGGGGAAAACCAGACCTGGCGACATGGGCTTTGACGTTTGCCACCTTAACCTCCACAAGACGTTCTCAACGCCTCACGGCGGCGGCGGCCCTGGAAGCGGTCCTATAGGCGTAAGGAAAGACCTCATGGAATTCCTTCCATGCCCGGTTGTGTCCAAGAAGGACGGCAAGTACTTCCTTGATTACGACAGGCCTTACTCAATAGGAAAGGTTAAAAACTTCTACGGAAACTTCGGCGTAATGCTGAAAGCCTACACTTATATATTGACTATGGGTGCAGACGGTTTGAAAAAAGTAAGCGAAACAGCAGTGCTTAACGCGAACTATATAAGAGTAAGGCTGCAGGATCATTACAAGGTTGCAATAAACCAGATAAACATGCATGAATGTGTTTTCGACGGCTTGCTGGACAAATCGACTCATGTTACTACTCTGGACGTTGCAAAGAGGCTGATAGATTATGGATATCACCCTCCTACAATCTACTTCCCTCTCATAGTGCATGAAGCCCTGATGGTAGAGCCTACTGAAACAGAGAAGCTCGAAACAATGGACGAGTTCATAGAAGCCATGATAAAGATAGCTGAGGAAGCAAAGACTGATCCTGAGCTTGTGAAATCGGCTCCAAACAATACAGCTCTCACCAGGCTTGACGAAGTAAAAGCAGCGAGGACGCCAGTTCTCAAATGGACCAAATAATAATCAGGCGGTGGAATTAGATGGAAAAGGATTTAGTTGTTATAGGAGGAGGACCGGGAGGATACGAGGCTGCCATTAGGGCAACCCAGCTCGGGATGAAAGTATGCGTGGTGGAAAAGGATAAGCTCGGCGGAACCTGCACCAACAGGGGCTGCATACCGACAAAAGCCCTCTACAGGCATGCCGAGATACTGAACATCCTTCATGACATAGACGAATTCGGCATTAAAGTCAGCTCCTATGATATGGATGTTGCTGTAATGCAGGAGAGAAAAAACAAGGTAGTGGATCAGCTAAGGCAGGGAATCGAGGGCCTGATGAAGGCAAACGATATCCTGGTCCTCAAAGGCACAGGAGATATAATAGACAGCAGCACGGTGCGTGTAAAGGAAGAAAACGGACAGGAAAGCGTAATCAAAACAAAAAACATCATACTCGCTACCGGCTCAGTACCGGCATTGCCGCCTTTTCCAGGCGCTGATGCCGAAGGCATCTTCACAAGCGAAGACATGCTTAATTTCACCAGGATTCCGAAAGATCTCACTATAATCGGCGGCGGCGTAATAGGCATGGAGTTCGCAGGCATATTCAATGCCATGGGCACAAAGGTAACGGTTGTGGAGTTCCTTCCTAATATTCTGGCTCAGGTCGACACAGACCTCACAAAG
>JAGFXP010000057.1 GCA_017861315.1 Bacillota bacterium
GACTACGAGCTGACGGAGAAGGGGGCCTATTACTACCACTACATCGAGCAGGCCTACACCACGGCCTACATAGACAGGATGTGGAACATCTCGAGGAACGAGCCCTTCCCGGAAAAGATAATTTTGAAATAGAGGCTGTTTTAAGCCACATGCCGTCCGCTTGCACGCGGGCGGCTTTTTTGTGGTATAATATATGGATATGTTATTTTTCATTCGGACAAGGAGCGGTCATGGAGAAACAGGATAAATTACTGCAAATGTTTAATAAATATACCAGCGGCAGCAATCAGGCTAAGGGGCGGATGGTACTGAAGGACGATCTGGTTTCGGATTTCAGCATAACAGACTGCGACAGCCTGATATGCATCCACGGCAGAGTCATATCACAGAACCTTTTCAACGAGTACAGCACGACCATCGAGATCGATGCGGAGAACAGGAAGGTGCTGTCCACCTACTGCAGCTGCATGGATTTTGAGAAGCACGAGTTCAGCAAGAAAAACTACTGCTGCAAGCATCTTAACGCCACCTTCTACAAGGCTCTCGAAGACCTTTCGAGCCACCCGGCGTTCAGTGAGGAAGAGGCGGCTGAGGAGAGGGAGAGCGGGATATTCAGGGGCGGCAGCATACTGTCGATGCTGCTGGGAGAAGGCAGGGAGAAGGACGAGATAAGAATCGATGTCTATGTCAACAGGACCGGGCTGAGGGACAACATCTCCGCCGAGTTCAAGATAGGCAGCAAATCGGGAAAGTCCGGCAACATGTACATCCTCAAGGACATCAACTACTTCCTCGCTGCGGTCCACAACAGGATCCCCATAGTCTACAGCAAGAATTTCACCTTCAGCTCCGAGAAGCAGAGGCTGGCCACCAGGGACAGGAAGCTGATCGACTTCATAGAAACGCTGAAGGAGATGAAGGGCGTCATCGGCTATGACAGCAAGGTGGGCGACAGGGTAGTCGACGGGAAGCATCTTAACATACCGAAATACATGGTCAGGGAATTCTTCAGCGTCGTCAGGAATCACAGGGTTTTCCTGAACGAAGGGTTCTTCTACAGGTCTGTGGAGACTGAGGTGCTGATGCAGGCCCCGCCCGTCCAGTTCGACCTGAAGCTTATTAAGGACAGCTATGTGCTTAAATGCCCTGCAGGTATGCCGGCGGTCCTGGGCTCCAAGAACGACGTATTCCTGTACGGTTCGATGGTTTACCTTCCGGATTACGAGTTCTGCTACAAGGTGAGGCCGTACCTGAAGGCCTTCAAGGATGCGAAGGTCCTGAGCGTGCCGAAAAAGGAGGAGGACAGGGTGCTCAGGAGGCTGATTCCTGACCTTGGCCTCCTGGCCCAGGAAGTTACTCTCTCCAAGGTCATACAGGACAAGATAGTCATGGGAGACTGCGGATTTCTCTTCTATTTCGACAAGAAGGGCAAGGAGATAATCCTCAAGCTGAACGTCAGGTACGGCAAGCATGAATTCAACATCTTCGGGGACTGCGGCGAGAAGGTGGTCTACAGGGACTCGAAAAAAGAGAACGAGGTCATCGGCCTCCTGAGATCCTTCGGGTTCGACGAGGTGCAGGACATCTTCTGCCTGGGTGCAGGGGACGACCGCGCATTCCAGTTCTTCAAATACGATATAGCCAGGCTCCAGGAGATAGGCGAGGTGTTCTACTCCGAGAGCTTCAAGGGAATCAAGAATATCGGGGCCTCAGGGATCAAGGGATCAATCAAGCCGGGAAATTTCAACTACTTCGAATTCGAATTCAAGATAGGGGACATCCCGAGGGACGAAACCGAGGCTATACTGAAGGCCTTCAGGGACAGCGTGAAATATTACAAGCTGAAGTCCGGAGAATTCATAGACCTGGAGGAGCTGGAGCTTCAGAAGCTGCTGAAGCTTCTGGACGATATCGACCTGGCCGGAATCGAGGACAACAAAGCGGGCATAAGCAGGGCCAAGGCGGCCTATTTCCAGGACTACATCGAGGACAACGACATGAGGTACATCACCGGCACAGAGGAGCTCGAGGAGGTCAGGAACAAGCTGAGGGACATACACAAGCTGGAATTCCAGGTTCCGGAGGAGCTCAACGGCACGCTGAGGGAATATCAGAAGGTGGGCTACAACTGGTTCAGGATGCTGGATTACCTGGGCTTCGGCGGGATTCTCGGGGACGAGATGGGTCTTGGGAAGACGATACAGGCTATCGCCTTCATCCTTTCAAACAAGGGAAGCAGGACGCTGATCGTTGCCCCGACATCGCTGACCTACAACTGGCTCAATGAATTCGAGAAGTTCGCACCTTCCCTGAGAATTGCGGCTTTCAACGGTTTGAAGGACGACAGGCGCGAGAAGTTCCGGAATATTGAGGAATACGATGTCGTCATAACAACCTACAACCTTCTCAGGAGGGACCTGGACAGCTACAGGGAGATCAAGTTCGATTACTGCCTCGTAGACGAGGCGCAGTTCATAAAGAACGCAAATTCACAGAGCGCCGAGGCTGTGAAGGAGATAAATGCGGCCAGGCGTTTTGCACTGACGGGAACGCCTATGGAGAACTCCCTGATGGAACTTTGGTCCATATTCGACTTCGTCATGCCGGGATACCTTTACGACGAGAAGAGGTTCGGCACCAGGTTCAACAACAAGCTGAAGGATACCCCGGAGATCCTGGAGGAGCTGAACAGGCTCATCAACCCTTTCATCCTGAGAAGGAAGAAGAAGGACGTGATCAGGGAGCTTCCGGACAAGATAGAGAAGACGCTCGTTGTCCACATGGACGACGACCAGAAGAAGGTCTACAAAACGTACGCGGACCATGCAGTCCAGCTTATAGAGAAGAAGGTCAGGAGCGAGGAGTTCAAGAGCAGCAAGATCGAGATACTCTCATACATCACTAAGCTGAGGCAGCTGTGCCTTGACCCGTCGATACTGATGGAGGATTACAGCGGGGGGAGCGCAAAGATGGATGCGATTATGGAGCTCCTTTCACAGAGCGTGGAGGGCGGACACAGGATACTCGTATTCTCGCAGTTTACTTCAGTGCTCAAGCGGATAGGGACCAGGCTTAGGGCCGAGGACATGCCTTACAGCTATCTGGACGGCTCCGTTCCCTCCGACAAGAGGATCGAGAGGGTGAACGCTTTCAACGGCGGGGAAAACTCGATATTCCTGATAAGCCTCAAGGCCGGCGGCACCGGGCTGAACCTAACCTCGGCGGATATAGTCATTCACTTTGATCCGTGGTGGAATCCAGCCGTGGAGGACCAGGCGACTGACAGGGCTCACAGGATCGGCCAGGAGAATGTGGTTGAGGTCATAAAGATCATCGCGAAGGGCACTATTGAAGAGAAGATCCTTGTCCTTCAGGAAAACAAGAAAAAGCTCATATCCGACGTTATGGGGGATGAGCTGTACAGGGCGGAGAAATTTTCGAACCTTTCGGAAGAGGACATTATCGGGCTGTTCTACAACAATTAGATTTCAGGCTGGATTTTATAGCGGCGGCAGCTTCCATGCTTAGTGTGGGGCTGCCGCCGATTATGCTTTTTGCGAATATTGGAGTGATGAGCATGGAGCGGGAAGGTGAACGGAATTAATTTGAATGCAAAATAATTAAAGGGAATGGGGCATTTTTGTCGAAATAATATTTCTGATGGGCAATTTTTGGCAGGCAAATTTTTCTGTCAGCGGTTGTGTAATTATTGATGTTTATTATAAATAATTTATATTAGAGATGCGGGGGGTAGTAACATGAATTTCGATGCAATTTCAAAAGATCCGGTGATGGACAAGGAATATCCGCCCATTACCCAGACATTCACTTTCAACGTGAAGGGCGATGACCTCATTGTCATGGTTTACGTCGCTCAGGGCAAAGGTCCTCATCCTACGGTAATTCTGTATCATGGGTTCCCTGGATATGAAAAGAACTTTGACCTTGCGCAGACACTGAGAAGGGCGGGCTACAACGTCATGGTATTCCATTACAGGGGATGCTGGGGGAGCACGGGAACCTATTCAATCAACAATGTGCTCGAGGATGCAGAAGCAGCGATAGACCTGCTTAAAACCGATGCCTGCAGGACAGCCTGCAGGGTCGATCCGGACAAAATAATCCTGATGGGCTACAGCCTGGGAGGCTTTACTGCCCTGATAACGCTTGCCAATCATCCGGAGATCAAGTCCATGGCTTTCCTGGTCGGATACAATTTCGGAAGATATGCGAAGGGTCTTGCCGGAGACGAGAAGAAGATCAGGGAGGCGGAGGAATTCTGGTCAGGCTCATTTGCACCGCTCAGGGGGACGAGCAAGGAGGAGTTCGTTGCCGAACTGATTGCGAACAAGGACAAGTGGGATCTGGTGGATTATGCGGAAAAGCTTTCGGGCAAGAACCTGCTGTTTGTCGGAGGAGCATACGATACCTGTGCTGATGTTCAGAACCACCACAATCCGATTGTGGAAGTTCTGAAGAAGAACAATGATAACAACCTGACTGACGTCATCCTCGAGACTGACCACGACTGCTCCAATATGAGGATCGGGCTTTGCGAGCAGGTGCTGGCGTGGCTTGGAAGCTGGGACGGTTAACAACTGTTTTGCATTCAGAAAAGATGAAAATAAAAAAACCTGCAAATAGTTGTTTGCAGGTTTTTTGAATTTTTTTTATATTAAGTTTGATTTCTTGATCAGCTTGCTGAGCGGCAGAGCGATGAGAATTCCGACTGCGACTTCTATGCAGTTTGCAGGTATATCTCTCAGTGATACTATGATTCCCTGGATGAAAGTAACATCCTGTGACATCAAGAATGCAGTGATGAACCCGCTTGCCACGAGGTATCCCAGAACCATCCATACACCAGCCACTACAAAAGCGATGATGTTGTTAACCAGGTCGTCACCGTTTTTGCCGTTTCTGTAAGCTATTGTACCTGCTATCAAAGCCATGATGCCCTTGATAACAAAAGTGAAAGGCGCCCATATCAAATATCCACTCAAAATATCTGCCAGCAGCATGCCTACTGATGCAGAAACAAACGATTTTCTGCTGCCGAGCAATATTGCTGCAACGAAAATCATGCTGTCCCCCAGATGCGTATATCCTGAAAAGATCGGTACCCTGATTGTCATAGTTACTAAAGTAGTCATCGCTATCATTAAAGCAACCTGAACCAAAGATTTGGTTTTTGAGTTCAAAACTCCTGTGTTTTTCATTTCCATGTCATATCCTCCTATAAAATTGTTTCTATGTATGAAAAAATAAAATAAATTTGTTGATGTACAAAACATATTATAAATCATTTTTCGAAAAGTGAAAGTGTATCCATACACTTTTGTCAAATGATCGGGTTGTTTTTGGGACGGTTAACAACATATGAGCATAGATTTGATATAATAAAATAGCAAACAATTGTTAACCGTCCCAAAAAAGAAAAAACCAAGAAAGTGAAAAAGCCAGAAGAAGAAAGGAGTCCCTGAACAAATGGAAAAGCTATTCTGGAAAGACCCTTATCTCACCGAGACAAAATGCAAAATAACCGAACAGAAGGGCGACATCATAAAACTGGACAGGACGATCATTTTTCCTTTCTCAGGAGGGCAGCAGTCTGATTCGGGCACCATTGAAGGGTTTGAGGTATTAGAAGCAAGAAAGGAAGACAAGGAAATATTCTACAGAATACAGGAGAACCATGGTTTAAAGGCGGGGGATTATGTCGTCGTCAAGATTGACTGGCAGAAGAGATACAGGCTGATGAGGCTTCACTTTGCAGCAGAACTTGTCCTTGAACTGGTTTATCAGAACTTCGGCAAGCCCCAAAAGATAGGTGCTAACATAAATGAAGACAAGGCAAGGGTGGATTTTTTCTGGAAAGGAAATATCTCGGAAACCTTTCCTCTTATCATGAAAGAGATTAACTCAATGGTAAACAAAAACCTTGAGATAATAAGCAGTTTCAGCGATGAAGAAAATGAAATCAGATATTGGGAGATAGAGGGCTTTGCAAAAGTGCCCTGTGGCGGGACGCACTTAAAAAGAACCGGAGAAATCGGAACAATAAAATTAAAACGCAATAATTTAGGGAAAGACAAAGAGAGGATAGAAATTTACCTTTGCGACTCATAAACCTTCATGCCGAACTATAGGTCGAGATAAATTCATCCACCATATCCCTGTACAGTATATTGTTTATGACCAAATCGAGACCTATTCTAGTAAGACCGGAGGCTCTTGATTGAGTGATATTGCCAAGGATTCTGCATATATCGCTGCATCTGCAATTGCACAGACTTCTCAGCAAAAAAGCTGCAATAGCCCTTGCATTAAGAGCAGATCTGCTGTTTTTGGCATAAATCAGCAAAGATTCTACGCCTGTCTTTTCTGCAACGTAGTTAATTACAATATTTATATCAAACTTCCTGATGAGCGGATTAATATTGCTAACGTATTCGCTGCATTCTCCCGAAAAGTCAAACTCCTTCTTCTTTTCGGGATCTGTGCAGTTGTTAACGAATTTAAGATACCCCTCTCTCGAAATAGACATACCATCATTTAACCTCTTGACGTTGAGTCTGAAGAAAGAGTTGATGAAATTGTAGTCCAGCAAATCGAACGGATCTTTCTGAAGGTTAAGGTAAACCGGAAGGCTTGAAAAACTGTACTTCTCCGGATTTGCTTTGAAGCCGCGCAAATCCACTGGATTATTGTGTATATAGCCGGTAACAGTGCGAAGGTATCTGTCGCTTTTCACTATCTTTGATTTGAATCTGTCCTGAAAAAGATGACCGTGTCTCTTGTGGACTTTGTTGAAATACCTTGCGTAGCTTAGGTCTGTGCAGTGCATTATATCTGAAATATCAGCTCCGTTAACGTCGATGACGAAATGGGCGTGGTTATCCATCAAACAGTATGCGAAGACTTTGAAATGGTAAAGATGCTGATATTTTTTCATCAGATTTAGATAGACTTTCTTATCCTTGTCAGTTCTGAAAAGGGTCACTTCGCTGATACTTCTGACCATAATGTGGAATATGGAGTCATCAGATTTTTCTCTCGCAGTTCGCGGCAATACAATCACCTCAATAAAATATTTTATTATTAGTATTGCCAGGTTTGAGGAAAATAAACATGCAAAACAATTGATAACCGTCCCAACATCACTTATAATGAATTCAAGCCAGTGATTATTTTGAATAATTTGAATTGTATTTTGGAGGTGTTATAGTGAAAAGATTCAGGAAACCTTATGTGATATTAGCAGCTATCCTTGTGCTGACATCTGGAGCGTTAGCCGGCTGCAAGCCTAGCAACACAACCAACAATGGAAACGGAAACGGAAATGGCAATGGAACCGTGTACACTATCAGCGATTACTTCCCGTTCACTGCCAATTTGAAAACAGTCTACGAGGGTCAGGGAAACGAATATGCCTCTAAGACAGAATATGTGGATTATATCAAGGGCGACAAGATTCAGATAAGAAGCGATAACGGCGGAACAGTAACGGCCACAGTGCTGCAGAACTTAAACGGCGAACTTGTCCAGCTCAACTCAAAAGGCGAAATCTACTACAAACAGGACATGACATCTGAAACAGCGGCTCAGAGTGTAGTGCTCCTTAAGGAACCGCTCAAAACCGGAACCGAATGGACCCTGCCTGATGGATCCAAAAGATCGATAACAGGAGTGGATGTTAGTGTTACAACTCCGTCAGGGGATTACAAAGCCCTCGAAGTGACTACAACATACACAGACTCAACAACCAAGGACTACTATGTTCTCAACAAAGGTCTGGTTAAATCAGTATGGTCATCAAACGGCACTGAAGTTTCAAGCTCGCTCAAGGAATATGTTACGGATGCTGCTTACACATCGATTGTAAGAATGTACAACTTCCAGGTTACAGCAACAGACATACAGACAGTTTACAAGGATGTCTCGGTTTCACTGAAAACCAATGAGGAGATTAAGGACGTATTCCAGAAAAACTTCAGGGAAAGCCTCGGAGCAGGCACCTATACAAGCCCGCTGATGAGCATGAATACAGCAATGAACAGCGTTTATGTCAAGCCTGACGAAGGTATCGCTTACGTGGATTTCACTGGGCAGTTCGTATCCGAAATGAACGCCGGAACAACCAAAGAATCAGGCGTGCTTAGAAGCGTAGCAAATACGCTCGGATACTACTATGGCGTAAACAAGGTCATAATCACTCTCGACGGCGGCCAGTATTCATCAGGCCACATATATATGGAGCCAGGCGAATACTTCCCGACAAACTTCGATGGTGAGAAGAAGGTAACAGGCGCACCATAAGCAAAACTGAAAAAACATCAGGACAATAAAAAGCCGCTGCCGGTTGGATTTGAACCGGCAGCGGTTTCCTATTTCTTAATGATGCGTTTCAAAGTCTTTAAAAAGTTTCAGTCTTGAAGTCTGCTATTTCACGTAGCCTGTCATCTCTTTGAGGATTTTAAGGTATCTCTCGGACACATCAGGAATGCAGTTCAGCATACCGCCGATGAACTGTTCGACATTTTCGTCGTCGATAGCCTTCACAGAGGTCCCTGAATCAAGAAGCTGCTCAGGCCTGTCGATGGAGTCATATACTGCATCGATGCAATGGCACTTCTCTGATTTCTCATTTTCACTGCATGCAGTTGAGAAATAGAGCTTTCCTTCCAGAGAAACAAGCTGTCCGAAAATGTATTCTTTTTCGGAAGTGCCGGAAACATCTGTTGAAGTATGCTTTGCGTGCTCAACATGTTTGATATTAAGAACATTCATGTTCTCGACCCTGGTCAGAACACTTCTTAACTCAAGCTTGAGCAGGTTTTCTTTGATGAGAGGGGTATAGGATCCGCCAAATTCAGCTATGAATTTTTTCATTGAAATGGTTTTGGCGAAATTATACCTGTAGCGGTTATTTTTGGCTTTGGCATCCTCGCCAACATTTTCCTTTAATTTACTTTCATCGTAAAAGCCGACATAAGTCATAATATCTCCTTCTTCGCTTAAAATATTATTAACAGCTGCGGTTTTCGGAACCAGTCCGTTGCAGAGTAATGAACTAATAAAATAGCCTAATATTATTATAACACAAAAAAACAAAAAAATATTTGACTAGTTAATAAAAAGTTGATATACTATTTGAGTAGCGAAAAATGCTTCAAAAGTGGCATGGCCCCTTGGTCAAGCGGTCAAGACGTAGCCCTCTCACGGCTGAAACAGGGGTTCGATTCCCCTAGGGGTCACCAAAGCAAAAAAGCTGAGTTTGCAGTAATGCGGATTCAGCTTTTTTTTATTTCTTTCCCCGCTCATCAACGGTCAACAATGATCAATGGGACGGTTAACAATTGATGCGAAAATCAAAATTAGTTAAAACAATTATTAACCGTACCCGTCACAACCTGTTTTTTTGCATGGAAAAAGCCGCATTGAAGCGGCAGAAAAAAGGGGACCGATATATTGTAGAGGTAATAACGATCACATGTTTAGTATAACAAGCAAGTTTCTGAATTTCTATATTTGTTACAATTGTTTAACAGTATTTAACATGTTTTTAACCGGATTTCACAAATTTTCTCGTATTCTTCTGGAGTCCTTTTTCGGGCTTTCAAATTCACCTTCACGGGCTTATAATACGATTAAGAAATGTTAACCGTCCCCAAGTTTCAGCGCAAAGGAGGGTAGTCCTATGCATCCGGATTCACAACATGACAAACAAATGATAACCGTCCCCAAGGCTGACGGCACATTCATCCAGGCAGACATGGTCAAAAACTGGGATGAAGACAAGTGGATGAAAGAATTCAGCTACCTCAGCGAGGCTCAGATGCACTATCTGGTCCTGGCGGCCCCCGACAAGCTCGGCCGAGGGGTTGTGGAAATGTGCCTAAAAACAGCGCAGAAATGTGGATTCAAGGTTTTCCTTGGAATCCAGTATGACGATGCCTGGTGGAAGAAGGGCAGCAGGGACAGGGACTGGTTATTCGAGCAGATGAGGATCGGCTGCAGAATCGCGGACAGTCTCTACGGGAAGTACCATGACATCTACCCGGATGCCTTCTACGGCTGGTACTTCGCATATGAGGTGGACAACGCCAAATTCAACAGCAGGAGCAAGTTCGCACTGTTTGCCGAAGCGCTGGACATCCTCCTGGAGCATCTCAGGGAAAACGGCCACAGGCTTCCGGTGATGCTGTCCCCGTTCATGAGATCAGCCTTTGGAAGGGCAAAGGATTACGCTGCGAACTGGGCATGGCTCTTCAACGCCACGGAACTTGGGGAAGGTGACGTATTCTGCCCGCAGGATTCAGTGGGCGGCGGAGGCCTCAAGTTGAACGAGCTTGACAAGTGGTTCGGGCAGCTCAGAAAGGCTGTCGACACAAAGCCCGGCCTGCAGTTCTGGGCCAACACGGAGAACTTTGACCACAGGTTCTGGAGCAGCGCTCCGCTTAAGAGGTTCCTCAAGCAGATGGAAATCGTCAGCAGGCATGTGGACAAAATCGTCACCTTTTCCTACAGCCACTATTACAGCCCGAACAACATAGACAAAAGACTGCACGAGACGTATCTTTCCTACCTTAAGACGGGACGACTCCCGGAAGAGGGACCCAAGCCTCCGGCTAAGCTCGCCGTGAAAAGGACCGGGGTGAACGGGCACAGGATTATATGGCAAGCAGCGGAGGATCAGGAAGGCGTGTTCGGCTACGAGCTCTTCAGGAACGGCAGGAAGATTTTCGCTACCTACGAGCAGCGGAGATACGGGGGAAAACCGCAGGGCATGACCAATAGCTTCGCGGACAGGAATGTCCTGAAGTGGAGACCCTGGGGTACGGTCTACGAGGTCAGGGCTGTCGACTTCGCTGGGAACACCTCCAAAAAAATAAAAGCCAGGGTCTTTTAAAAGGGAAGGCGGGACGGTTAACAATAGTCTGTTATGTCAAACGATTGTTAACCGTCCCGCCTATTCGCCTCTTTTCTCACCTTTTTTCAAGCCTCTGGTACACATACCCCAAAATCCCGGCAAGCACGCTCA
>JAGFXP010000058.1 GCA_017861315.1 Bacillota bacterium
ATGAACAAATATATAATTTTCTATTTGGCAATTATAAATATGGCGGGATTCGCTGAGGTATACCGGGACAAGGCGAAATCCATCAAGAAGCAGTGGAGGACCCCGGAATCAAGGTTCTTCATAATATCGGCGCTCTTCGGAGGCATCGGCGTGCTTATAGGCATGCATACCTTCAGGCACAAGACGAGGCACATCAAATTCACGCTGGGCATACCGGCAATAATAGCTCTGCAGGCTGCAGCCGTCTATATGGTTCTGAAATAGTGCGTGCATCGTACAGCCTGCGCCTGTTTGAAATATGGACGTGCAAGTGGTAAAATATAATAAATTGATAAATCCGGTGGTGAGACGAGTAGTTAACTGCTGGATTTTTTCATATAAGGATGAGGAGGAATCTGTATGCTGGAGATAAAGAATCTGGGTCTCAAGTTCCAGACTGAGCAAGGCGAAGTCGAGATCCTCAAGGACATAAACCTCAAGCTTGAGAACAAAAAAATATACGTTCTGACCGGACCTAACGGAAGCGGAAAATCCTCGCTGGCCAAAGCCATCATGGGGATATACAGGGCTACTTCGGGCAAAATCTATCTTGACGGAGAAGACATTACAGATCTGGACATCACAGAGAGGGCCAAGAAAAACATAGGGTTTGCATTTCAGCATCCGCCAAGATTCAAGGGGATGAAGGTGAGGGAGCTTCTGGAGATCTCCTGCGGAGAGAAGGCGCTTGACACCTGCGGCCTGCTCATAAACGTGGGCCTCTGCGCAAACGACTACCTGGACAGGGAGGTTGATTCAAGCCTTTCCGGCGGAGAGCTCAAGAGGATAGAGATAGCCACGGTCCTCTGCAGGGATCTGAAGGTCCTGATCTTCGACGAACCCGAAGCAGGCATCGACCTGTGGAGCTTCAGAAGGCTTGCCCAGACATTCCAGGACATGAACAGGGAAAAGGACACCACCATTATTATCATCTCCCACCAGGAAAGGATCATCAAGCTTGCGGATGAGGTCATAGTCATCGACGGCGGAAGGATAAAGGAGATCACGACGAAAGAGAAGATCCTGGCAGATATCATGAAAAACGAAGCGGAAGGCTGCAGTTTATCCTGTGAAAAGGGAGGTGTTACAGATGCTAAACGTCTTGGATAAGGAAATGCTGGAGGAACTGGCGGGACTTCACGAGCTTCCCCAGGGAGCCTACAACATAAGGAAGAACGGTGAGAAAGCGGCGCGCCGCACCACCGCGAATATCGACATTATAACGAAGGAGGACAAACCGGGCATAGACGTGGTCGTAAAGCCCGGCACGGTAGGCGAGAGCGTCCACATCCCTGTCATCATAACTAAGGAAGGGCTGGGGGACGTGGTCTACAACACCTTCGACATAGGCGAGGGAGCGGACGTGCTCATAGTGGCAGGCTGCGGCATTCACAACCCGGGGGAGGCCGATTCCAGCCACGACGGCATCCATGAGTTCCGAGTGAGGAAGGGAGCAAAAATCAAGTACGTCGAGAAACACTTCGGCGAAGGCGACGGCAGCGGCAAGAGGATACTCAATCCTAAGACGGTACTCGACATAGAGGAAGGCGCCGAGGTGGAGATGGAGCTTGTGCAGATAAAGGGAGTCGACAGCACGCAGAGGGATACCCAGGTTAAGCTTCGCAAGAACGCAAAGCTCGTGGTCGTGGAGAGGCTGCTTACCCACGGGGAGCAGTTCGCTGACTCCGTCATAAATGTGGAGCTTCTGGGCGACGACTCCTCGGCAAGGATCGTGTCGCGTTCGGTGGCTCAGAACAAATCCAGCCAGACGTTCCACCTCAATATGTCCGGCTATGCAAGATGCGCCGGACATATACAGTGCGATTCCATAATAATGCACGATGCGCATGTGCAGTCTATTCCAAGGATATCGGCTTTCAGTTCGGATGCGCAGCTCATACACGAGGCTGCCATAGGAAAAATCGCCAGCGAGCAGCTTCTCAAGCTCATGTCGCTGGGGCTGACGGAAAAGGAAGCTGAGGACAGAATTTTGAAAGGGTTCCTGAAGTAGGGTAGCCCGTACAGGAGGTTAAAGATGTTTAAAAGTACAACAAGACTCAAGGTTAGGTACGCGGAGACCGACCAGATGGGGATAGTCCACCATGCGTCGTACTACGTATATTTCGAGGCTGCAAGGGAGGACTTCATAGAGGGTTCCGGAATCAGTTACGTGGATATGGAGAGGCAGGGCGTCATGATGCCGCTGGCGGAAACCCAGTGCAGGTATTTTGAAGGCGCCAGGTACGGCGATTACCTGATAGTGGAGACCACGCTGGAGGAACTGAGCCCCGTCAAGGTGGTGCTCCAGTACGACGTTATCAGGGAGGCTGACGGCAAGCTGCTGGCTCGGGGGAAGACCGTGCAGCCTTTCGTGGAGAGCAGCAATTTCAGGATAGTGAACCTCAAGAAAAAATATCCCTACATATGGGAGAAGCTCGAAAGCCTGAAATAGATTTGAAAGGGGACTTTCCGAGATGCCGATGGAGATAATACGCAATGATATTACAAAGATGGAGGTTGATGCCGTAGTCAATGCCTCCAACACCGAACTGAAGATGGGCGGAGGGGTTTGCGGAGCGGTATTTGCAGCGGCGGGAGCCGAAGCGCTTAAAGCGGAGTGCGAGAGCATAGGCGGATGCGTTGTAGGAGAGGCTGTAATAACAAGCGGCTTCGGCCTGCCGGCCCGCTATATCATCCATACCGTGGGGCCAGTATGGAGGGGAGGCGGCTGCCGGGAGGAAGAATTGCTGCAGAGCTGCTACAGGAAAGCTCTCAGCCTTGCTGCTGAGAATGGCTGCAAGTCCGTAGCCTTTCCGCTAATAGCTTCGGGAATCTACGGGTACCCAAAGGATAGAGCTCTTCAGGGAGCAATAGCTGCAGTTAGTGAATTTCTCATGGAGCATGAGATGAAGGTGTATCTTGTGGTCTACGACAGGAAGGCCTTCGAGCTGAGCGAGAAGCTTTTTTCCTCGGTGAAAAAATACATTGACGACAACTACGTGGATGAACATCTCGAACGCAGGAGAAGAAGCGATCGAGGGAATGTCAGCCTAAACAGATTCATTGAATGCGATAGCAGCCAGTTTGAGATCAGCGATATATGCTTTGATGCTGAGACGGCTCCTCCAAAATTAAAAAAGAGAAGGCTCGAGGATGTGCTGGCGCAGATGGACGAGACTTTTTCGGACTCGCTGCTTAGGCTAATCGACGAGAAAGGCATGACGGACGTGGAGACCTACAAGAGGGCGAACATAGACCGGAAGCTGTTCTCGAAGATAAGGAGCAGCAACGACTATAAGCCGAACAAGAAAACGGCCCTGTCCCTGGCGATATCGCTCGGACTCAATCTTGATGAGACACACGACCTCCTGGCCAAAGCAGGCTTCGCCCTGTCACACAGCAGCAGGTTCGACCTCATAGTAGAGTACTTCATCCAGGAGGGCAGCTGCAATATTTTCGAGGTTAACGAGGCCCTGTTCAAGTTCGTGGAGGATACGCTGAGCTCACATAAATAGAATTGTCGCTTCAGAAGCGACCTCTCCTTTTCCTCTATCTGATATCCTTAAACCATGAAGAATATCAGGAAACGGGGGAAATAAAAATGGAAAAAAAGATCAAAACAAACATAACGGAATTGGTGTTCATTCTCGACAGGAGCGGATCGATGTCCGGACTTGAAGATGCCACCAAAGGCGGCTACAACAGTGTGCTGAAGACCCAGAAGGAGGAACCCGGAACGGCTTTCGTTACAACTGTGCTCTTTGACGACAGCTATGAACTGCTGCATGACAGGATAAATATCAGGGAGCTGAGGCCAATCACTGGAAAAGAGTATTTCGTGAGGGGCAGTACAGCCCTCCTGGATGCCGTCGGGAAGACAATCAGCAGGATAGGCAATGACCAGAAGCACGCTGACGAGGGCAGGCGGGCCGACAAGGTGATGATAGTGATCATTACCGACGGCATGGAGAATGCGAGCCGTGAATACACCTACCAAAGGGTGATGGAAATGATCAACAGGCAGAAGTCCAGGTACGGCTGGGAATTCCTGTTTCTGGGAGCGAACATAGACGCCATCGCCACGGCCGCGAAATTCGGAATCGATGCGGACAGGGCTGCAAACTACCATGCGGACAGCAAGGGAACCCGGCTGAATTACGAAGCGGTAAGCAATTTTGCTTCCAACCTGAGAAACGACATTAGCAACGATGCCGGCTGGAAAAAGAAGATCGACGAGGACTATAAAAAGCGCGGAAAAAAGTAAAAAACGGTGTTGCAAAATGGAAACATGATGCAGTTTAGCAACAGGCAAGGCGGAACCGCGCTGTGATGGCTTAACCCAGCATCTGAGCCGTTCCCGGCAACGCCTGTTGCGATTATGCAACTGCAAATGGGATCAGAACATAGAGGAATATGTATAGAAGAGCCAGTTTTATTGGATTCAGCCAATAAAACTGGCTCTTCTTCCTTTTGGCACAATTATTGCTGATATTTAATATGGAATAAAACACAACTATGGAGGGAAAAACATGGCTAGTAATATTGATAAATTTAAGAAGGTGCTTTCCAATTCGCTTGGAATAAAGAATTTTGAAGAGCTGACCGACGACATGGGACCGGATGAAATAGAGGATTGGGATTCACTGGCTCAGGTTGAAATGGTTTCAGGCTTTGAAGATGAATTCTGCATAAACCTCGATGTTATAGATGTGTCCAGAATGTACAACATTGGGTCGATAAAAGATATCCTTAAAAAATACGGCGTAGCAGTATGACCTTCACAGATTACGTCTTCGAACATTCCGGCAAACTGGACAAAACTGCGATAATACACAAGCGGAAAGAGATCTCCTACGGAGAGCTGTGCAGGGGCGTAGACACTGCGGCAGGCCTGTGCGGAGCAGGAAACCGTGAAAGCGTGATGATCCTATCCGAGAACTCGCCGCTTTTTGTGAAGGCTTTCTACGGGATAATAAAGAGCGGCTGCATCTGCGTTCCCGTCAATCCTTCGGCAGCGGCTGAAGAGCTCAATTATATAATCGGCACTCTGGAAATTGGAAAAGTCTTTGCGGAAGAAAAGCTTGTTCAGAAGCTTCAGGACAAAATCGGCAGGAACGGCCGGGACATTATCATATACACGGAAAAAGACCTGGAGGCGGACGCAGAAGGAAACGCTCAGGTTGGCTCCCCGGTTCAGGAGACCGATACTGCAGTCATAATGTTCACCTCGGGTTCCACGGCAATTCCCAAGGGCGTGATGCTGTCACACCAAAACCTTATGTGCAACACTTCTTCCATAATCGAGTACCTGGACCTGAAGGAAGACGACCGGATGGAAGTAGTCCTTCCTTTTTACTACTGCTACGGCACGTCGCTGCTGAACACCCACCTGAGATGCGGCGGCAGCCTCGTGATAAACAATAGGTTCATGTTTCCTGACACGGTGCTGCAGGACATAAACACTTACAGATGCACCGGATTTGCCGGTGTTCCCAGCACGTTCCAGATCCTGCTTAGAATGACGGACCTGAAAAACACCGCTGCCCCTTCCTTGAAATATATAACCCAGGCAGGGGGAAAGCTTCAGGATGCTTACATAAGCGAGCTTGCGGACGCCAGACCGGGCGTAGACATAATCGTCATGTACGGCCAGACCGAGGCGACGGCAAGGCTTTCATACCTCCCTCCCGAATTCCTGAAAACAAAGATGGGCTCCATCGGAAAGGGCATACCGGGGACAAAGCTCGAGGTGCTTAACAGGGAGGGCCTTCCTGTTAAGCCGGGAGAAACAGGCGAGATCGTAGCGACAGGCTGCAATGTGATGAAAGGCTACCTCAACGACCAGGAAGCGACAAGGGAAGTGCTCAGAAACGGCTCGCTTCACACCGGGGATCTGGCCACCGTGGATGAAGACGGATTCATATATGTAGTAGCCAGGGAGAAAAACATAATCAAATGCGGGGGCAACAGAGTGAGCCCCAGGGATATAGAAAACGTAATAGTCCAGATTCCCGAGGTTGTGGAATGCGCCGTTGTGGGAGTAGACCACGAAATACTCGGCGAGGCTGTCAAGGCGTGGGTGGTCCTCAAGCCAGGCGCACAGGGCATCGACAGCGGCTGCGTAACAAGGTTCTGCGCTGAGAGGCTTGAAAAGCACAAGGTGCCAAAATTCGTGGAATTCACGGACGGGCTGCCTAAGAACTCGTCGGGAAAGGTGCTGTACAAAAAATTATATGGATAGAGATGGTGGTTGGGCCATGGGAAACAATAATCTGCTTGAATCAGTCATTTTCGCTGATCAGTTCGGGAAGCCTCAGGCTGAAAAGGAAAAGATCCTTACAGCAATAATCAGGGAGCAGCTGGAAGCGAATGAGAAAAATGAAAACATAAAAAAACTGTACAGATCATCGGGCTTCAGGGCATCGGAGCTCAAAAGGCTGGAGGATGCGACCTTCATCCCGGTAAACATGTTCAAGGAGTTTGACCTGATCACCTGCAGAAAAGAAGACGTGGCAAGGGTTCTCAACTCCAGCGCAACGACAACAGGAAAACCGAGCAGGATACACCTCGACAGGGACACCTCCGTGAGGCAGTCCCAGGCGCTTGTCTCCACGCTGAAAAGCTATCTCGGCGTCAAGCGGAGGCCCGTGCTCATAATAGACAGCAGCGAGGTCAACGACCGGAAGGAAACCCTGACGGCCAGGGGAGCTGCGGTCAGGGGGATATGCACCTTCGGAAGAGACATCTGCTACGCGCTGAAGCGGTCAGGGCAGTCATCAAAAGGCCTGGAGCTCGATATCGGCAGGGTGCTCGAGTTCCAGGAGAAGCACAGGGATGAAGAGATACTGGTTTACGGTTTCACCTATATCATCTGGAGCAGGCTGGTCCAGGAGCTCAGGAGCAGGGGGATAACCCTCAGCATGCCGAACATGAAGCTGCTGCACAGCGGAGGCTGGAAGAAGCTCGGGCAGCAGAGCGTAAGCAGGCGGGAATTCGCTGAGGCAACTGCAGCGGTGTTCGGAACCGAGCCGGAGAACATAATAGATTTTTACGGGATGGTCGAGCAGGTAGGAGTCGTATTCATCGACTGCCCCTGCGGAAACAAGCACGTCCCGGATTTCGCCGAAGTCATAATAAGGGACGTAAGAACGCTCGAGGAGGTCAAGCCCGGAGGCACGGGCATGATAGAGGTCATGAGCGCGCTGGGAACCAGCTATCCTTCCCAGGCCATCCTGACTGAGGATATCGGTGAACTTGTGGGCGTGGACGACTGCGGCTGCGGAAGGCTGGGCAAATACTTCAGGTTCAAATCCAGGGTTGAGAAGGCTGAAACAAGAGGCTGCGGAGACACCTTCGCAGAGAGGGAGAACAGGCCATGATAAAATGTTATCTTCTGGACGGGAAACCGGCCAGCACAGGCGAGAATTTCGATGATTTCAAAACCATAGAGGCTGTCCTCAGACACAATCAGAGCCTGCTCTGGGAAATGCCGGCAGAAGCGCTGGTGCTGCTTCTGGATGCCTGGGGGAAGGCGATAGCGAAGGCCAGGGACATACTGAGAACCGAGGGCGCGGCATACCTGTCCTTCTACCTCAAAAGGAACAATGTTGAGAACCTGATAAGGAGCAGTGTGGGCAATTTGAAATATCTTGACGGATTTACGGCCAGCGGCCGCCATCCCGGGAAGTACCTGAAGGCCCAGGGCAGAGGGATAGTCTGCCACTGGATCGCAGGGAACGTCAAGACGCTGGGGATATACTCCCTAATCAACTCCCTGCTGGGGAGAAACGCAAACCTCCTGAGGATTCCAGAGGAGAACGCGCCGGAAGTGCTGGATATCCTTTCCCTGCTAGAAGGCATAAGCGTCGAATGCGAAGGCAGAAGCTACAGCGCGTCGGAGCTGATGAAAAACACCGCACTGGTGAGCTTCGACAGCCGGGACGAAACGCTGAACAGAGGCATGTCGGGGATCGCAGACGCAAGGGTTATCTGGGGCGGGGAGTCCGCGGTCAATGCGGTAAGCAGCCTGCCGAAGAAAACCACCTGCAGGGACGTAGTCTTCGGACCGAAGTATTCCTTCGCGGTTATGGACAGCGGTTTTGCAAGCGGGGCCTGTGCATCGCCTGAAATGATAGGCAGATGCATGAGCGCCTTAGCGATGGACATAGCCCAGTTCGGGCAGAACGCATGCTCATCGCCCCATGTGCTGTTCGTGGAAGGGGCCGCAGCCCGGGCCGAAGCCGTCGCGGAATCCCTCGGCAGGGCGCTTGAGAAGCTGGCAAAGAGGAACCCCAACGTCCCGGGGCAAGCAGAAGCCTCCGGGATAATAAACGAAAGAGCTAGATATGCACTGAGCCTTGACAGGGGTCTCAAAGCAAGCAGGGACCTGTCCTGGACGATCCTGCTGGGAAGCGGGCCAACCCTTGAGGAGCCCCTGGGCGGAAGGTGCATCTATATAAAGAACATTGACGACATATTCATGCTTGAGGACCAGGTCACAAAAAGGGTGCAGACCATAGGGTTCGAGTGCGCGGACAGGGAGAAGGCAGCCAGATTTGCGGACAGGGCGACCAGGAGGGGAGCGGACCGCATAGTGAGGTTCGGCGGCATGAACGCCTACGAGGCGCCCTGGGACGGGACCTTCCTCCTGAACGAGCTTGTGAGATGGTGCTCGCTGGACATGGGAAACTGAAAATAAACATAAAACCGGAAAAGGGGAGTCAGTGATGGAATTTAAAAATATCAAGTTTGAAGTTATAGGGAATATCTGCACTATCACGATGAGCAGGCCGAAGGCGCTGAATGCACTTAACAGGTCAGCCCTTGAGGAGCTGGACCAGGCTCTGGACCTGATCGGAAAGGATAAGAATTTACATCTGCTTGTGATAACGGGGGAAGGCAAGGCCTTCGTGGCCGGAGCGGACATAGTGGAGATGAGTGACATGACAACCGCCGAGGCGGCGAGCTTCTCGAAGTTCGGGGCGGATGTTTTCAGAAGGATCGAGAAGCTCGAAATGCCTGTAATAGCCGCCGTAAACGGATTCGCACTGGGCGGGGGCTGCGAGCTTGCGATGTGCTGCGACATCAGGGTAGCCTCAGAAAAAGCAAAGTTCGGTCAGCCGGAAACAGGCCTGGGCATAACCCCAGGATTCTCGGGAACACAGAGGCTTGCAAGGCTGGTCGGTCCGGGCAAGGCAAAGGAGCTGCTTTTCTCCTGCAGGGTCATAGACGGAAGGGAAGCGGAAAGGATCGGCCTCGTAAACCAGGCTGTCCAGCATGAAGTTCTTATGGAGACGGTTTACGGACTGGCGCAGGAGATACTGGGCAAGGGCCAGATAGCTGTAAGGTACTGCAAGGAAGCGGTAAACAGGGGCTATGAGACAGACATGGACACGGCGATGGACATAGAGAAGAACCTGTTTGCCTTATGCTTCGCCACGGAGGACCAGAAGGAAGGGATGACGGCCTTCACAGAAAAGCGCAAAGCTGAATTCAAGACAAGATAAAAGTAACGGAAATATATTGAGGAGGGATCAATTTGAAAGCATTCGTGATAGGAGCAGGAACCATGGGGGCAGGCATCGTGCAGACTTTTGCAGAGGCAGGCTTCGAAGTAGTGATGAGGGATCTTAAGGAAGAATTCATAAACCGCGGCTACGGCAGCATAGAGAAGAACCTGAGCAGGGCAGCGGCAAAAGGCAAAATCACTGAGGAAAGAAAAGCGGAAATACTCAAAAACATAACCACCACTACATACCTGGACATGGCAAGGGATGCCGACATCGTCATCGAGGCGGCAGTTGAAAACATGCGCATAAAGAAAGAAATATTCGCTGAGCTTGACGAGATATGCAAGCAGGGCTGCATACTGGCAACAAACACATCTTCGCTGTCCATAACCGAGGTGGCAGGCGCGACCAACAGGCCGGACAAGGTGATAGGCATGCATTTCTTCAATCCGGTGCCCGTGATGAAGCTTGTTGAAGTCATAAAAGGGATCGCAACCTCTGAAGAGACAAAGGACAAGGTAGTCGGAATGGCTAAGAGCCTCGGCAAGGATCCCGTTGAAGTCGAGGAGGCGCCGGGCTTTGTAGTCAACAGGATACTGATACCTATGATAAACGAAGCCGTAGGAGTGCTGGCGGACGGCGTAGCGACCGCCGAGGATATAGACACAGCTATGAAGCTTGGGGCAAACCACCCTCTAGGACCTCTTGCGCTCGGAGACCTGGTAGGCAACGATGTGTGCCTTGCCATCATGGAGACATTATATTCGGAATTCGGCGACTCCAAGTACAGGCCGCATCCGCTGCTCAGGAAGATGGTCAGGGCAGGATACCTCGGAAGAAAAACAGGCAAAGGATTCTTTGACTACAAATAATCTAAAGGGAGGACAATATTGATGAGAGAAGTTGTAATTGCCAGCGCCGCAAGAACTGCGCTGGGCAAGTTCGGAGGAGCTCTTAAGGACGTAAAGGTTGTTGAGCTCGGCGGTATCGTAATAAAGGAAGCCCTGGACAGGGCAGGCGTCGATCCGGCAAAAGTAGATGAAGTTGTGTTCGGAAACGTTCTTCAGGTAGGACAGGGGCAGAACCCTGCAAGGCAGGCCCTGATCGCAGCGGGAATCCCGAAGGAAGTACCCGGGATGACAATCAACAAGGTCTGCGGCTCTGGCCTGAGATCGGTCAGCCTGGCAGCGCAGATGATCAAAGCGGGCGATGCGGACATCATAGTTGCAGGCGGGATGGAAAACATGTCAAGGACCCCATACGTGATGCATGGCGCAAGATGGGGGGAAAGGATGGGAGACGGCAAGATCGTCGACGAGATGGTCAACGCGGGCCTTTGGGATTCCTTCAACGATTACCACATGGGCATCACTGCGGAGAACATCGCCGAGCAGTGGGGGATTACAAGGGAGATGCAGGACGAATTCGCTGCAGGCTCGCAGCAGAAAGCCGA
>JAGFXP010000091.1 GCA_017861315.1 Bacillota bacterium
AGGTAACACCCGTTCCCATTCCGAACACGAAGGTTAAGCTTCAAAGCGCCGATAGTACTGCAGGGGAGGCCCTGTGGGAGGGTAGGTAGTCGCCAGGTTCAATTTAAACCATCCAGTATCTGCTGGGTGGTTTAAATATGAAATTGTTCCGCGATAGCTCAACGGTGGAGCACTCGGCTGTTAACCGATAGGCTGAAGGTTCGAATCCTTTTCGCGGAGCCATTTTCATTTTTTGGGTAATTAACTAGCAGTATTGACCAGGCAGTCTCAAATAATTGAGACTGCCTTTTTTTATTCTTTTCCATATGTTATCATGTAATAAATGATGATCAAAATATGTTTGAATATGGAGGATATTGATATGTTCTATATAAAGCAAAGAATAATTATCAACGCACCATTAGAAAAAATCAATGCATGGACTGAACCTAAACGTTGGTCGCAGTGGCGGGTAAATTATGTGGGGCCTAATGAAATTGAAGGCGATGGCGGAATAGGAACAGTCATTGATGGGATACTGTACATAATGGGAGTTCCTTATCAAGTAAGAGAGAAGATTGTTGAATATACTAAAACAGAGGAAACTGTTTATTTGAGAACATCCGCCGGTGAAAATGAAACAGGCAGCGCCATTACTTTGTCAGTCAAAGCAAATGGCACAGAGGTGACAACGGAATCTGTGAAAAGACTAGATGACATAGATCCTTCGCGCCGTCCGCTGGTTGAAAAAATCTTTGCGAATAACATGAGGTGCAGCCTGGAAAACCTGAAAATTATTTGCGAGAACATTTAATGTATAGAAAAAGCTCTATGGCAGAATTTATCCTGCCGCAGAGCTTTCATTGCGTTATGCCTGAACTGATGCTATTTTGAGATATTTTCTGATCGCGATAACAAGGATCGGAACCATTACCAGCTGGAGAAGGATCCCCGGAATGCCTGTGATCACTGCTCCTTTCAGGTATATCAATGCATTCATCTTTATGCCGAACAGCTGAACCAGGAGGGCCACACTAATTCCGGCCGCAAATCTTCCGGAAAGCATTGCGATAAGAAGGGAAGGCACCGTAGATAAGTTAAGTTTTCTCACCGCAATTGAGGCCGCGAGTGCATATACCCCGAGTTCAAATGCCATTATGACTGCTATAGGAAACATGACCGGCATCCCCGTAAAAATGCTGCTCAAGAGAGGAGTTAAGATACCGACTATAAGCGCTAGCTGGGGCGAGAGCAGGAATCCGGCAATAAGTACAGGTATATGCATCGGCAGGAATATCGGTCCCGTCATTCCGAATACGTGGAATACCATAGGGAGAATGACTCCGCTGGCCAGCAGCAAGCCGCCTAAAACAATCTCCTGGGTCGTATTTTTAATGTTCATGAGTGTCCTCCTTTTAATTGAAAAAAACCATGGAAGCTTACAAGTGTAAACCTTCATGGTTTCTATATTCTATCTTTTATGTTTTTCTTTAATGTTTCTGTAAGGTCATTGAACAGAGCTTTTAACTGATAGTTACCGACCCCGATTACATCGATATTGCATTTGCTCACTGGAAGCAGCATTTTCCTTGCGCTGCTGCTGGAGACAGCCTCAGCCATGCGCGGGGTGATTTCGCCCATCATGGAATTGGCGGCAATGATTGCCAGGGGTCCTATGATAATATCAGCTCTATGACTCATTGTTACAACCGCATTTTCTCCGGTCGCGCCATCGGCAGCACCTGCTTTGAGCATGTTGGATGTGGCTTGGGAATTCGTTCCCAGTGCAATGATTTCAATATCATTGATCTGCAAAGACTTCAGTCTTTCTATAATCTGGCATCCAATGCCTCCGCCCTTACCGTCTATAACGGCAATAATCATTCAGACATTACCTCCTTATGTTTTCTAGAAAATTTGATATGCCTGCCATAAGGTCGCCGATGTTGTCGATTTCGCAGGACAATGTTTCGACAGGGCACATCCCTGTTTTATCGCGATTTTTGATATAAGGCACAGACTTTTCAAATTCGTATAGGATCGGTGTTCTTTTCAGAATATCAACAGCCTTTTCTGAAATAAGCTTTGTGTGGAGCTCTTTTACTTCGGCATATTCGTAAAGGAGAGCAGCAGCCCGCCCTATAGCCTTGTCTGACGCGCTTGAGCCTCTCAGCTGTTCCCGCATGCTGTTTACGAGGGTATATAAGGGTTTGATCCCTCTTTCGGCGCTTGTACATATTATACTACCATTTTTTACAATTGCCAAGGTTAGGCATTCCCTGTCCAGTATTTCCTTGGCAAGCTCTAAATCTCCCATAGGTTCTCCTTCCATTGCTAGGGCAACTCTTCGATGAGGTGCATTCTTGCGACACCCTCATTTGGATAATCCCGCTTACCTGCGCCGTGCCCTGTTCTCATGATGGTGTAGTTATGGGGCAGGCCCCTTTCTGATTTGATGGCAGCCATGATGGCAGCGCCGGTAGGTGTGACCATCTCGCCGACAATGTCCGTTTCCTTTATCTTGAGGCCATGTTCAGCAGCTATGTTGACTACTGCAGGCACCGGGACCGGTATCATGCCTTTCCTGCATCTGATAAGGCCTGTTCCATCGTGAAGCACTGATATGAAAACTTCATCGATATTCAGGTTGTCCAGGCAGATTGCAGCAGAAACTATATCCACTATGGAGTCTATCGCTCCGGATTCATGGAAGTGGACATCCGCAATGTCAATCCTGTGAGCCTTTGCTTCAGCTGCAGCCTTGATCAGAAAGATTTTTTTGGAGAGGCTTTTGGCATTTTCCGATATCGCTGAGCGCTCTATTATTTCGAAAATATCCGATATGTTCCTTTTGACGAAGGGACTGTTCTCGGAACCTTTGAGTACAACGTTGAAATCACAGGCTGCGATTCCGTTTTTCGATACTCTCTTTATATCGAGCTCGTAACCTTCTACGTTAAGGCTTTTGAGACCTTCTACAAGGACATCCCTGTCAGCGCCAAGATCAAGAAGAGCCCCAACGGTCATGTCGCCGCTGATCCCGGAAAAGCATTCTACATACAATGTTTGGCGTGCCATGGCATCCTCCTCTGCATTATGTTTTCACAATTATATCACCGATGCTCAACAAGTGTCAATGGTCTGCTGGTAAGACCTGTCCGTCTGTCTTTAAATAGAACTGGAACGGGAGTGGGTGGCTGGCGAAAAGCACCGGCGAAAGCGAATATGAGTAGCTCCCGGCCTTGGACACTATGACCAGGTCTCCGATCTTCGCCTTTGGAAGCAGGGCGTCCTTGACCATGATATCCGTTGCGGTGCAGAGGCTGCCAACTATGCTGACTTTTTCAAGGGCGCTCTCGTCGCCTCCGGGGATCATAAAATCGAAAGCATCCTTTGTTGTGAACAGTGGCTCAGAGCCTTTCAGACCAGAGCCTCCCGCATAGGAGGCAATGAGCTCGGCTATGGAAGGCCTTGAAAAACCGTTCAAGCCCTTTTCGACGACCAGATACTTGGCGCCCATGGACTCCTTTATGTCAGCGATGCGCGTAACGTAAAGCCCTGCCTCGCAAACTGCAAACCTTCCGGTTTCTATCAGTAGTCTTGCATTGAGCTTTCTATTATAGGCAAGAGCGAGTTCCTCGCATTCTTTGCCGAGCGCCGCTATGTCCAGAGGTGCGTCGGCGGCTGATGAATAGGCTATGCCCAGGCCGCCTCCGAAGTTGATGAATTCCACATCCAGGCCGATCTCTTCCCTGCAGAAAAGCGCCAGCTCGAATATCCTTCTGTAGTAGCGGGAGAGCTTGCTGTGGTCCAGGACCTGGCTCTTAAGATGGACATGGATGCCCGATACCGTTATGTTAGAGAAGCTGTTCAGGAAATCCCTGTGCTTTGAAAGGGTATGCTCGTCCACCCCGAATTTGCTGCTTAGACCCTCGTCGCCGCCATCCATTGAAAAGCCGGCATTTATCCTCAAGCCTGCTTTCACATGCAAGCCCTTCTTTCTTGCTGCATCGTTGATCAGAATCAGCTCGTTATAGCTGTCTGCAACTATTACAGCTTTGTCAAGGGCGGTCTCTATATCACTGCGGGTTTTTCCGGGAGTTGAATACAGGATTTTTTCACAGGTCAGGCCGGCCGAACCGCCTATGCATACCTCCTGGGCCGATGCTGCATCGGCTCCAAAGCCCTGAGAGGCTATATATCCTACCACAGGCAGGAAAGGATTAGCCTTGACCGAATAAAGAAACTCGAAACTAGGAAAATTTTCTTTAAGAGTTGATACCTGCCTTGAGAT
>JAGFXP010000059.1 GCA_017861315.1 Bacillota bacterium
ATTACAGTCATCAGGACACTAACTTTGTACGGAAATTCTTTGAAGAAATTGCCCAAATTCCTGCCGGAAAATTGTATAAAAACCATTCCAAAATATGACCTGGAAATAAATATCAACGGGGTTATATTCACTGGAAAAGACGATAATTCCTACACGTTTATAAATAGACCTAAAAGACATTATACAAAAAATGAATTAATTGCTTTACAGGATTTAGCTATAAAATGTTACACCTACCCATTTGGAGGCATAGGATTTTCTTTGGGATTAAATGTTTTGAGCAATGATGAAACAAATAAAACGATAAGGAACCTCTTCAATCAATATAAAATGGAGCATTTGTTAGAGAATGTGGATTCGGAAGGCCATATAGAATTAAAGATAAGTGACGTGAAAGACTTTTCTAAACCGTCTTTTATAGATTTTATTTTAGAGCTGCAAACATTAACTCATTTAGGAACCTAATAGCATGTTCCTTTAGAATCTGCTCTTCGAAGATGAAAACAGCTGGCATCACTTTCCTAATCCTCTTTATGTACTGCATGTCTTTTCGTAAAGCCCCCCGAATATGTTGTCCGGGTCAGTCTTTTGCTTGACCAAATTGTAGTTCTTTTTGTTCCATATCTTCCAGAATTCCTTTTCGGAATACAAGTTTGTCGATATTAGGGTCTTGATGGCTCCGAGCTCGGCGAGCTTTTTCTCTATGCTCTTATAGTAATGTTCCGCATCTTTCCTTCGCATGCCGTATAATGCTATGTCAAGGAACAGTTCATCATTTACCTTGCTCAAGAATTCATCAGACAACCATTCATATTTATGCACGATCCTGTAGGGGACGCACCACAGCGGGAAATGATTTACTTCCTTCTCATACCATTCCATGAACTCTTCCATCTTTGAAAACGGTATGAAAGTATCGACAGTAATCGGAATAATTGTGGAAGGTATGACCTTCCTGAACGTTTTTGCCATTTTCAAGGTGCTGTTTGAATTAATGAACCTTCCGAAAAGCAGCCTGCAGATGAATGATTTAGGATGCACATTTGTCACGCCCTTGTTGTACCTGAAAAAATAATCAGACGTCTTCAGGTAATCCTCACCCCTCTTTGCAGTGCTTAGAAAATATATCCTCGTCCAGTCGTAGCTGTGGGTGTATGGGGCCTTGTCGACAAAATTGCCGGCACTGAGGACATACTCGACCGGTGAGTGGATAATGCCGTCCATAAAATCAATGTCTTTTGACCTATAATGCACCCATATCGCAATCTTGTATTCTTCAAGGCTCTTGTATTTTTCATAAGTGACCTTCACGAACGGCTTAGCAGTTATGAGCCTGAATTTGAGGAGCGTTATTATCCCCAGTGTGCCAAAAGTTCCATGCATCATGTGGAACATCAGCTGATTCTCATTATCGGGTGTGCATTTCAGCACGTCACCCTTTGCGGTCACGACTTCGTATTCCAGGCAGTTGTCATGGAAGCCCCCAAATTTGTATGACATGGATTCAATGGAGCACCCTGCAACTGCGCCTCCGATTGTTATTGTCATTGATAATGAAAATTAATCTGAATTACACTCTTTTATTAATGCCCAAAGTGTGCCAAGGAATATCGGGCATGGCTAAATAATAAATAATTTTTCTCAAAACGTTATGTCTGAACTCGGGACTGCTATCAGCAAACTTTTTCAAATTGCGCATATTCTTGCCCACTTCTTGACTTTTTTTGTTTTTTTCAACGCATTCATCTTTTGGGAATCCATGGGATAAACATTGAAACTTTCTCCCTATATTCTTCGTATGATTTTCCAAAATCTTTTACAAGCCTTTTTTCCTCTGATAATTTTACAAAAACTAACATAAATACCATAAATAATATTACAACTATCACTGCTGTTATTGAGTTCAAATATACAGCAAATGCAAAATACATTAGACAAGCACCGAATAGCATCGGATTTCTTGTGTATTTATAGGGTCCTGTTACAACAAGATTCTGCGTTTTAGGGCTTATCTCAAAATTACCCACTTGTAAGGGTCCGCCTTTCCCCACAGTATTTTGTATAACAAGAGACCAAATCCCAAATGCAAAACCAATTAAAAACAAGACAATAGCCAGTGCTATTTTCAATTGTTCTACATGAAATAATTTAACACCAATTATTGGATCTAACCGTTTAGCTGCACTATATATACCATATGGGATAATTAACAATACAAGTGAACCACCAATAATATAACCTACTATCTGTTGAAGTTCTTTTTTCATGTAATCTATCTCCTTAGTTTACTTATATACACTCTAAACATTTGTATTAACGACCGATTTATACTAATATTTTATAACAAAAGGAGCAGAACTCCTACAACTATTGTTGTAGGAGTCTGCTCCAATCATTTTTTGATAGGATTTTTTCATTGACCGCCAAAAAATAAGTAATGCCTACGAGATATATACCCCGTAGGCAAATGGTAGGCAAACAGGCAATGTCGGCAACAATAATGCCTGTCAGGCCTTGATATTATTTAGCAAGCAGCACCACAGTTTCCACGTGCCCAGTCATCGGGAACATGTCTACAGGCTGAACCTCTTTCGTCTCGTAACCGAGGTCCTTCAGTATGCCCAGGTCCCTCGCAAGCGTTCCCGGATCGCAGGAGACATAGACTATCCTCTTCGGGGCTATCCCCGCTATCGCCTCCAGCAGCTCTATCCCGCAGCCCTTCCTCGGAGGATCCACTACAACGACGTCAGCCCTTGCTCCATGCTTTATCAGGTCCGGTATCACCTTTTCAGCTTCGCCTACGATGAATTCGGCGTTTTCGACCCCGTTCTGCTCTGCGTTTATCCTTGCGTTCTCTATGGCCTGCGGCACTATCTCCACGCCGTATACCTTCTTCGCCTTCCTGGACAGGAACAGTGTTATCGTCCCTGTGCCGCAGTAGGCATCGAAGACCGTCTCGTTACCCGTCAGCCCCGCGTATTCCAGCGCTTTGGCGTAGAGCACTTCGGTCTGGACAGGGTTGACCTGGAAGAAGGAGAGGGGTGATATGTTGAACCTGAACTCGCCGATGTAGTCGCTGATCGTATCGGAGCCCCAGAGCGTGATGCACTCATCTGAGAGTATCACGTTCGTCTGCTTGGGGTTTATGTTCTGGATTATGCTGGTTATGCCCTTGATTCCGCTTCTGAGCGCCTCGACAAGCTCATCACTGTGTGGCATCTGCCTTGTCCTGGTGACTATCACCACCATGACCTCTCCGGTCCTGAACCCCTCGCGCACCATGATGTTCCTTACGGTCCCGCTGTTCCCATGCTCGTCGTATGCCTCGATGCCATACCTGTCCATCCATCCCCTGACGATCCCTATTACCCTGTCGGCTGTCTCGTTCTGTATGAGGCACGAGTCCATGTCTATGATGTCGTGGCTCCTCTGCGCATAGAAGCCGATGACCGCCTTTCCGTCCCTGCTGCCGACAGGCAGCTGGACCTTGTTCCTGTACCTGTACGGATTATCCATGCCGATTGTCTCATGGAGCACGAAACCGTCAAGCTTGCCTATCCTCCTTAGGCAGTCCTCCACCCTGTTCCTCTTGAATTCCAGCTGTGCGCCGTAGCTCAGGTGCTGAAGCTGGCAGCCGCCGCATCGCCTGTATATTCCGCATTCAGGCTCTGCCCTGTCCGGTGACGGCTTCAGCACCTCCAGCAGCTTGCCGAAGCCGAAGTTCTTGTTTATCTTGACTATCCTTATCTTAACCTTCTCATTTTCAAGTGCTCCCGGGATGAAGACAGTGAAGTTTTCGACCTTGCTCACGCCTTCACCTTCGTAGCCCATACCTTGGACATCAACCACGTATTCCTTGTTTTTCTCAACAGGACAAATATTCTTCATATGCGACTCCTTAATTACATTTTTATTGCTACTCTTAATTCTACAGTTCAGACGTTTTTTTGTCTACCGGGCAAAAAAATAGCACCTTTTCAGGTGCAAAAATTAAATTATGAATCGGTTGCCTTTACAAGCAGATTATGCGTGCAAATAATTATTATACACTATCCGCATAATAAAACCATTATAAAATTGTAAACTTTTTTTGAACTTTGCCCGCTGCTCTCTATTGTATGTTGGCCCTTCCGTTGTAGACAATGCCTCTCCTTACATCCATGCTGATGAATTTCCCGTTTTTCAGGATGTGAGTTGCTCCGCCCGCGCCTACTATCAGAGGTATCTCACGGCTTATGCACTCTATCGCCAGATGTGATGTCATGCCGCCCTCCTCAGCTATAACACCCGCGGCCTTGTCGAGGGCTGAGATGTAGCCAGGGTCCATGCGCTGTATTACAAGGATATCGTCCCTCTCTATCAGTTTCTTTGCATCCTTAGGATTCTTTATTATCTTGACGTTTCCGAAGCCGGGCCTTGATCCGGTCCCTCGCCCCTGAACAAGTATGTCTCCAACAACGTGGACCTTCATCATGTTCGTTGATCCCGCAAGGCTTACAGGCACGCCTGCTGCTATGACGACCAGATCCCCTTTTGAAACGTAGCCTGAATTCAGCGCTATCGCCACCGACTTCTCTATGAGTTCGTCAGTGGTACGCATGGCAGGCGCCAGCACCGGGAACACCCCCCAGTTCAGGGCAAGCTTCCTTGCAACCTTGTCGCTCGGAGTAACCGCGATTATGCTGCAGGAAGGCCTGTACTTGGATACCATCCTTGCGGTGTGGCCGCTCTGGGTAGCGGTTATTATTGCCCTTGCCTTCAGCTCCGAAGCGGTTGAGCAGGTTGCCAGGCTTATGGCGTTAGGCACGTTCATTACGTGCATCTCTTTTCTTGCTTCAAACATGGCTTCGTAATTGAGCTGGGACTCCGCAGCTTCGGCTATGCGGCCCATGGTCTTGGCTGCCTCAACAGGATATTTTCCGTTTGCGGATTCTCCGCTGAGCATTATCGCATCGGTGCCGTCGAATATTGCATTTGCAACATCGGAAGCCTCTGCCCTCGTCGGCCTTGGATTCCTTATCATTGAATCCAGCATCTGCGTAGCTGTTATTACAGGAATGCCTGCCTTGTTGCATTTCTGTATTATCATCTTCTGCGCAATAGGCACCTCTTCAATAGGTATCTCGACACCCATGTCGCCCCTTGCCACCATTATGCCGTCCGAGAATTTGATTATCTCGTCTATGTTCTCAACGCCTTCGCGGTTCTCGATCTTGGAGAATATGAGAATATCCGAGCCGCCGTGGGACTCCAGAACTTTCCTTATTGTCAGCACGTCTGCCGCCTTCCTGATGAAGGAAGCAGCGACAATATCAACCCCGACCTCGCAGCCGAATCTCAGGTCGTCGATGTCCTTTTCGGTCAGGGCAGGGAGCGACACCGGAACTCCGGGAACATTAACTCCCTTGTGGTTCGATACGACGCCGGAGTTCTTGACGATAGTCTTGATTTTTTTCCCGTCGACGCTCTCAACCTCGAGCCCTACAAGGCCGTCATCGACGAGGATCATGTCACCTGCCTGAACGTCCTCATCAAGTCTGTCATAGGTGATCGAGCACTGGTTCTCGTTTCCATCGACTTCCTCGCCGCAGAAGATGGTGAATTCATCACCTTCCTTGAGCTCTACCTGCTTGCTGCTGAAATTACCCGTCCTTATCTCAGGGCCCTTGGTGTCCAGCATTATGGCTATGTGCCTGTCATATTTCTCTCTCAGCTTCTTTACCAGCATCATCCTTTCCCTGTGCTCATCGTGGTTTCCGTGGGAAAAATTGTGCCTCGAAACATTCATTCCCGCCTCTATGAGCCTGGACATCACTTCCTCGCCCTGGCTGGCAGGTCCTATAGTAAAAACCATCTTCGTTTTCTGCATATCGATTCTCCTCCAGTACTATTTTATTATGCAAGTGCCTCTGCAATCTTGTACAGCTCCTTGTCGAACACCCTCGACATAGCCATCGCTTCCTCGGTGTCTATGTCGACTATATCGTTATGCCTTATGCCGACAAGCCTTTTGCTCTTGCCTTCAGCAAGCAGTTCCACAGCCTTGTAGCCCATCCTGCATGCAAGCATGTTGTCCCTGCAGGTAGGGCTGCCTCCCCTCTGTGTGTATCCCAGTATGGTGGCCCTCGTTTCCACGCCGGTGACTTCACGGATAGTCTTCACCAGCTCGGAAGTGCCTCCTGCGCCTTCAGCTATGACTATGAGGTCGTGCAGCTTGCCTCTGCGCTTGCCTTCCAGTATGCTCCTGCATATGTCGTCCACGTTGTAGCCAACTTCAGGCACGATTATGCTCTCCGCTCCGCCTGCAATGCCGGCATGCAGCGCAATGTCCCCGCAGCGCCTTCCCATGACCTCTATCACGCTTACCCTCTCATGCGAGGTTGCCGTGTCCCTTATCTTGTTAATGGCTTCAAGCACGGTGTTGACCGCTGTGTCGAAGCCTATGGTGTAGTCCGTGTAAGGCAGATCGTTGTCTATGGTGCCTGGAACCCCTATGGTCTTGACCCCCAGCTTTTCGAGGGCAAGACATCCTCTGAAGGAGCCATCCCCGCCTATCACTATCAGCCCGTCCACATGGAACGCCTTCAGGATGCTTGCCGCCTTCTGCTGCCCTTCCGGCGTCATGAATTCGTCGCACCTTGAAGTCCTGAGCACCGTGCCTCCCCTCTGTATGATGTCTGCAACATTGTATCTCTCCATCTGGAAAATATCACCGTTTATGAGGCCTGTATAACCCCTCATTACTCCCATTACCTTCATACCCTTGCCGAGCCCTGTCCTGACGACCGCCCTTACTGCAGCATTCATACCCGGCGAGTCACCGCCGCTGGTTAGTACCGCTATAGTCTTCATATTGCTTCCTCCTTACAATGGCCTTGATTCTTTTATAAATTATATCACACCCTCAGGCGTTATTCCCACAAAATAATAGCGCGGAGAAAATTTCCCCCGCGCCGTTTCTTATCATGCCAGCTTGACGTTTCCTTCGCCGAACCTGCTCCTCAGCTCCGACATCAGCTCCGGGCTGTTTTCAACCCAGAACTCCCTGTCCAGCCTGTACTTCTTCCTTTCCTTCTTCGTAAAAAGGTATACAGGCACATTGCCTTTGTGCTCTAGGAGTATCTGCTTGAGCCGTAAGAGCTCATCCTTGAGCATGCTGTCCTCTTCGATCTGGACGTAGAGCTTCTCACTCTCAAGCAGCAGCAGCGGATCGAGGGATTCGCACAGGAGCTTCGGCTTCTCGTCCTCCTTTATGCTCACCCTGCCCTTGACCAGGACTATGCCGTCCTCCTCAATGAGGCTCTTGCACTTTTCATAGGTTTTGGGGAATACAACCACTTCGATAACCGAGAAAAGGTCCTCTATCTTTACGAAGGCCATGTTTGCATTGTTCCTGGTTATCTTACGGCTGACCTCCGTGATTATTCCGCCGATGATCACCATGTCTCCGTCCTTGACTCCTGAATCAGCCTGCAGGCTGTCATCATCCTCCAGGACCTCCACCGAGACGATATCCGAAATCTTGATGCTCGTCTGGTTTCTCAGGGCCCTTTCATACTGATCCAGCGGGTGTCCCGTGAGGTAGAGCCCCGTCATCTCCTTCTCCATGGCCAACAGGTGCTTCTTGTCGAACTCCCTGATGTCAGGGTATCTGATCTTGATCTTGCTGTCCTGCACGCCTGCGAAAAGGCTCATCTGGCCTTCGATGTTCCTTTTCCTCTCGCTGCTTATCCCGTCAAGCACCTTCTCGTACACGTCGAGAAGCTGCGACCTGTAAACCCCGAAGCAGTCGAAGGCGCCGGCCTTTATAAGGCTTTCCACCACCCTCTTGTTTATGCAGGCTATGTCTATCTTGCTGCAGAAATCC
Organism: Bacillota bacterium; assembly: GCA_017861315.1. GTDB lineage: Bacteria > Bacillota > Clostridia > Clostridiales > Clostridiaceae > UBA699. The sequence continues at coordinate 7,868 of JAGFXP010000059.1, forward strand.
TCAAGGTCTGTGAATCTGCCCTTCTCCTCCCTGGATTTAACGATGCTCCTTATAACATTAACTCCGACGTTTTTAACCGCCGAAAGCCCGAACCTTATCCTGTTGCCTGTTACTGCGAATTTGTCAATGCTCTCGTTTATGTCCGGAGGGAGTATCTGTATACCCTTCTCCTCTGCGTACCTGATGTAGTACGCAACCTTCGTGCTGTCTCCCATCACGCTGTTGAGCATGGCGGCCAGGAATTCGGCCGGGTAGTAGCACATGAGGTAGGCAGTCTGGTAGCCCACCACTGCGTATGCGGCAGCATGCGACTTGTTGAAGGCATAGGATGCGAAGTCCATCATGGAGTCGAATATCCTGTCGGCGGCCTCAGGGTTGATGCCCCTCTTCTGGCAGCCTTCCACGAAGCTCTTCCTCTCCTGCTCCATGACCTCATGCTTCTTCTTTGACATCGCACGCCTCACAAGGTCGCTCCTGCCCATGGAGTATCCTGCCAGGTCCCTTACTATCTGCATTACCTGCTCCTGGTATACCATGCAGCCGTAGGTGACGCCCAATATCGGCTTCAGCTCGTCAGTTTCGTACTTTATGCATTCCGGGTCCTTCTTGTTCCTTATATATTTAGGGATCTCAGCCATAGGCCCCGGCCTGTAAAGGCTGATGCCCGCGATTATGTCTTCTAGGGAGTCAGGCTTGAGCTCCTTCATGAAGGAGGTCATCCCTGCTGATTCCAGCTGGAATACTCCAACTGTATGCCCCTCTCCTATCATCCTGTAGACTTCCCTGTCATCAAGATCCAGGCTTCCTATGTCTATCCTTACGCCTTCGTTCTTCTCTATCATCTCGACCGCGTCCCTGATCACCGTCAGAGTCCTCAGCCCCAGGAAGTCCATCTTGAGGAGACCCAGCTCCTCCAGCGAACCCATGGTGAACTGGGTGACTATGCTGTCCTCGTTCTTCTGGAGAGGAACGAAATTAACCAACGGCTCCGATGCTATGACGACCCCAGCTGCATGTGTCGATGTGTGGCGGGGCAGCCCCTCCAGCCTTTTTGCAATGTCTATGAGGTACTGGCACCTCTCGTCCTCGTCATAAAGCTGCTTGAGCTCGGAATTCACCTGCAGCGCCTTCTCTATCGTTATACCCAGCATCTGCGGTATCATTTTCGCTATCCTGTCGACCTCCGCATAGGAATAGTCCAGCGCCCTGCCCACATCCCTGATGCAGGCCCTGGCTGCCATGGTTCCGAAGGTGACAATCTGCGAGACATTGTCGACGCCGTACTTGTCCACGACGTAGTCTATGACCTCCTGCCTTCTTTCGTAGCAGAAGTCGCTATCGATATCGGGCATGGATATTCTGTCGGGGTTCAGGAACCTCTCGAAAATGAGGCTGTATTTTATAGGGTCTATTTTTGTTATGTTCAGGGCGTAGGCAACAAGCGAGCCTGCGGCTGAGCCTCTGCCCGGGCCGGTCATTATGCCGTTGTCGTCGGCAAACTTTATAAAGTCCCAGACAATGAGGAAATAGTCCACGTAGCCCATCTGGTTAATGATCCTCAGCTCGTACTCCAGCCTCTCCTCAAGCTCAGACGTAATAGCGGGGTACTTTCTTCCCATGCCCTCATAGCACAGATCCCTCAGGTATCCGAAGGGATCAGTGCCAGGCTCAAGGGGATACCTGGGGAGCTTGGACTTGTGGAATTCGTAGCTGTAATTGCACTTTTCGGCGATCTTCACCGTGTTTTCAAGCGCCTCGGGCACGTAGGAGAATATCTCGTGCATCTCCTCCGGCGACCTGAGATAGAACTGCTCAGACGGATATCTCATCCTGTCCTCGTCGTTCACATTTTTAGCTGTCTGTATGCATAGGAGAACATCGTGCGACACGCTGTCCTCCTTGTTTATATAGTGGGTGTCGTTTGTGGCGACCAGAGGCATGCCCAGCCTGCCGGACATCTCAACGAGCTCCCTGTTGACCTTGAGCTGCTCTTCCATGCCGTGGTACTGGAGCTCAAGGTAAAATTCCCCGCCGAATATGGCGCTGTACTCCAGCGCAACGGACTCCGCCTTCTTTACGTTGTCCTGGAGGATGAGCGAAGGGATCTCTCCGCCCAGGCATGCGCTGAGCGCGATGAGGCCCTCGCTGTGCTTCCTCAGGAACTCCTTGTCCGTCCTGGGCTTGTAGTAGAAGCCGCTTATGGACGCTTCTGAAACTATCTTCATGAGGTTGCTGTAGCCTTTTTCATCCTTGACCAGCAGCACGAGGTGGTGGGTCTCGTTCTCGCCGCTGTTCTGCTTTATATCCATTGATTTTGCCGCAACGTACACCTCGCAGCCTATAATAGGCTTTACCCCCTGGGCCGCAGCCTCCTTGAAGAACTCGACGCAGCCGAACATGACCCCGTGGTCGGTGATGGCTATGGAATCCATGCCAAGCTCCTTCGTACGGCTTATCAGGTCTTTAATTTTCGCGGAACCGTCCAGCAGGGAATAACCTGTATGGTTGTGCAGACTTACCCATTTAACCATTTAGCTTCACCTTCATCAAATCTTTTTGAGGACTTTTGCCGACAGGATCGAAGTGGCTATGAGCTGCTTTTTCCTGTCGTACATCTCGATCCTTACCTTGGAGAAATTCCTCCCCATGTCGAGTATCTTTGTATACACATCTATCATGCTGTCCATCTGCACGGGCTGGTTGAAATAGGTGCTCATGCTGTCGATGAAAATATTGATATTGTTTTTCTGCCTGAGCGTAATGATGCCTATGGTCGAAAGCAGCATGTTGAGGGAACTCCAGGATGCTGTCCCGATGGGGTCCAGCATCTCCGGAGTTATTTTACCGAAAAAGTACAGGTCGTCCCCTGCCATTTCAAATTGGAAGTTCTTCATCACCATGTCTTCAAGCGTCTCGCCGGCCTGAGGCTGCCTTGAAATGTACTGCAGCGCTTTTATGACGTCATGCCTTGTTACGACACCAGCAAGCCTCTTGTTCTGGATTACCGGGCAGAGCTCGATACCCTCCCAGCCTGTTATGTGCGCAGTGTAGGCGACAGTGGTCTTAGGTGTCACTGTTATAGGGTTC
>JAGFXP010000060.1 GCA_017861315.1 Bacillota bacterium
CATAATCTTTAGATACAATTATATCTGGAAACCACATCCAATTCAAACAAAATTCAGCAAACGCATGGCATTTGTTTCATGTCTTTTCACGTAACCGCATGCTTGTTCGCACCTCTGCTTCATTGAATATTTTGAATAATTGGATTATTATATTCTTAGAGAGATAAATATAATCCGAATTTATGTACAAGGGGGAATGGAAAATGAAACGGCCAAAGATTATAGGCCTTCTGATTACAGCTTTCCTCATCACCACCTCTTTCGCAGGCTGCGGCGACCGCAGTGTCGGCAACAATGCCGGCAACGAGAACAACAGCGGGGACAGCAGCGAAAGCCCTTCCGCAGCCGCAGCGGGCAATACTAACGGCAACCTGAACAACTCCGGCATAGCGGCGCTCACGAACGGCTGGATATACTACTATTCCGGTACAGGCCTGCACATGCTGAAAGCCGATGACACAGACGGGGCTAATCTTAACGGCGACGAAGCCTGGTATGTGAACGCAGTCGGTGACTGGATCTATTACCTTAACGGCGGCGACGGCTACAAGCTGTACAAGGTTAAGACAGACGGCTCTGGCAAAGCAAAAGTCAGCGACGAGAGGATGTATGCCATGCACGTTGTAGGCGACTGGGTTTACTACACGGATTACGCCGACTCTATTGAAAACAGCGGAAAAATCTACAGGATCAAGACAGACGGCTCTGGCAAGGCTCTGCTGAGCGACACCGCGTCTGCCTGCATAAACATAACCGGGGACTGGATCTACTACGGTTCAGGAAACGCCCTTTTCAAGATGAAGACAGACGGTTCGGGCAAAACAAAACTTACGGAGGACGCCTCCTACTACAACATTGTAGGCGACATAAATGTATCCGGCAGCTGGATCTATTATACCGAGTATTCAGAGTACAGCGGCAAGCTTCAGAAGATCAAGACGGACGGCTCCGGAAAGACTCTTGTCAACAGCGGTATGTCAAGGCATGTCAATGTGGTCGGGGAATGGATCTATTACGTCAACGCCGACGACAATTCGAGGCTTTACAAAATGAAAACTGACGGTTCCGGCAAAACAAAACTTGACGACGGCATGTCGAGCTTTCCCAATATAGCAGGCGACTGGATTTTCTACTACAACGAGGACACCTCCGAGTACTGCAGGATAAAGACGGACGGCTCCGGAAAGGCAGCTCTAAGCCCTAAGGTCGAACCTGATGCAGGCTACTACATCCTTCCTGAAAGCAACGCAAGGTACCTGTCAGACAGCGAAGTCTCCTCCCTGTCAGCCCTTGATCTTGGGATCGCCAGGAACGAGATATTCGCGAGGCACGGGTATGTTTTCGGCAACCAGTGGTATAAGGATTATTTCACTTCCCAGAGCTGGTATGCGCCAAACCCTGAATTCAAGGGCAGCTTTGAGGAACTCAACCAGTACGAAGTGTACAACGTGCAGCTTATACAGAAATATGAGGCCGTGTTCGAGGAAAGCGCATCCTATATCCTGCCTGACAGCAGCACCAGGTACCTTGCAGAAAGCGAGATCTCTTCGCTTTCAAAGGAACAGCTCGCGCTGGCAAGGAACGAGATATTCGCAAGGCACGGCTATCTGTTCCAGACCCAGAAGTACGCCGACTACTTCAATTCGAAGAGCTGGTACGTGCAGAATCCTAATTTCAGCGGGGATTTAGAGGAGCTGAACGCCTACGAGCAGTACAACATCAACCTCATACAGAAGGCGGAGGCAAATTCAGCAGATCAGCTGGTCTACATCACGAGTATAGACAAGGACAGGCTGAAGATAAGCTATGACCTGACAAGCGGCATAATTGAAACCGACGACGGATATATTGTGAAGAACGAATCCACCATGATAAGGACCAAGAGCCTGGCCGAGGATGCAACATTCTACATCCTTGCCGGCGGCTCCTCCGAGCTGGTACAGACTGATTTCGAAGGCCTGTGGACCATGTTTGAATCGGGCCGCAATTTATACAGGCTGGAGATTCAGGGAGACCGGATAGTGAAAGTTGTCCAGCAGTACATGCCATAAATTGCAATGCGGATAACAGAAAAAGGGCCTGCAAAGGCCCTTTTTCAAATCCCGTCATTTAACCGAAGTCACGTTTATGAGGAGCAGTTCAAGCTCCGTTTTGTCGTCAATCGGCGATGTCTTTATCTTCCTCTCAGCCTCAAGGCAGAGCTCGATTATCTTCTTTAGCTGCTTGTCGGTGTACCTTTTGCACTGGTTCAGCGTCATCTCAAGCCTGTACCCGAACAGCTTGAATTCCTTTGAGATGTAGTCGGTGCTCCTGCCGCCCTCCTGGCACAGCTTCACCTTCAGCAGAAGGCTGAAATGCCGCTCCACCATGTTGAGGATATAGGTGACCTTGCTGCCCTTGAAGAGGAGCTCGTCCAGAGTCTTCAGGGCCTCCTTCGTTTTGCGCTGCGAGAGAGGGTTTATCAGGTCGAATATGTCCTCGTCGCTGGTTTCCATGAAAAGGCAGTTTATGTCAGCTCTCGTTATGTCCCTGTCCATCGCATAGCAGCACAGCTTTTCCACCTCGTTGTTTATTACCGTGAGGCTGTTGTCCTGCATCTTGTCTATGAAGGCCTTCAGCTCGATCCTTCCTATATCCTTGCCCCTGGCCCTGAAAAGCTCGCTAACCTTTGATTCGAGCCTGGCTCCGGTGGCTTTTTCCACCTTCACGGTCTGGGCCTTCTTCTCGAGCTTCTTTATCCTGTCGCTGCCCTTGTCCCTCTTGCTCTTGAAGACGAAATAAAGGATCAGGATGCAGTGTCCCGGAACCTTGTCTATATATTCCTGCAGCCTTTTGAACTGCTTTTCGTCTGCCGCCCTGCTGTGCTCGCTTTTGCTGTCCTCCAGAAAATTGGCCCTGCTTATCAGCACCACCTTTTTTTCGCTCATGAAGGGAAGCGTCTGGCAGGCGTTTATCACGTCGTCGAAGCTGGCCAGGGTGCTCCCGTCAAACCTCACAAGGTTGAGCTCCCTGAAATCATCGTCCAGCGCAGACTTTATTATAGAATTAACTTCTTCCATTATGAGCCGCTCATCTATCCCATAGAATATGTAGCTGCCCTTCAACTCCTTACCCAAATCAAAACCTCCAAATACGCTTACCAGAAATGTAGTAGCCTATTGAAAATTATAACATACAAGTGCTCATAGCTGCGAACTGATTTTTCATCCAGACGGTAATTCCTGCCGCCTGCAAATATGTCCATGTCGCTGAACTCCTCAGGCGGCGCCGCAGGATATACTGCCAGCTTCAAACCTCCGCCCAGTTCCACAACAGTCCTGTTCCTCACATTGGAAACAACCTTTGTGACGCCGTAGTCCTCCTTCAGCCTGTATATCTCGTACGCCGACGAATGGTCATAGTTGCAGACCATGACGCACTCGTTCCTGTACTCGACGAAGGCGCAGCCGCCCTTTTCCAGCTTCCTGTAGTAGATCTCCGGAAAGAAGCTGAAGCTGCTCACGGACAGGAAAAGGATTACGAAGACAGGATAGTAGAGCGCATGCCTGTGTCCTTTCTTGTAAAATATGAAGCTGAGGTATATGAGCATAAGCGATACGCCGTAAAGGTAGCCGAAGTGCGTCACAGGCGGGCATACGCCCAGCAGCATGTGGTCAGCGCCGCTCATCGCCGACATCACTACGCCTATAATGCGGCAGAGCAAATCAAGAAGCGGCACTGCGGCACTGCACAGAAGGGCTATATTCCCCAGCACTACAAGCACCGAGTAGAACGGCATAAGGAAAAGGTTGCCAAGGATAAATCCAGGGCTGAACTGCTCCAGCGTGAAAGCTATGTAGGGCAGCGAAAACAGCTGGGCGCTCAGGCATATGCTGACAGCCTCCCCTGCCATCCTGGGAAGCCTCCAGAAGAAAAGCGTGAACTTCCTGTAGTACAGGATTATCCCCAGCGTTGACAGAAAAGACAGCATAAAGCCAATATCACCCGGATACCAGGGCTTGAGCACCAGAAGGCACAGGGCTGCCATGGCTATGGAGGATATGCTGTCATAGTTCCTCAGAGCGAATTTCGACATTTTGGAGATGAATATCATGAGGAATGCACGCAGGGTTGCAGCCTGCATTCCGGTGAAGAGCGCGTACAGCGCTGAGAGAGCCAGCGCAGCCTTAGCCCCCAGGAGCTTTTCGAGCATGCCGTATATTACTGCCATATGGAAGCCGGAGACGCTTATTGCGTGTATAACTCCCAGCCTGTTGAATTCGTTCATCTGGCTTTTCGTAAGGTAGCTGGTATCTCCGAAGCAGAGAGCCATAAGGACCGACGAGTCCTCCTCGCCCAGCCTGCTGCTGAAGCTTTTATGCATATCCCTCTTTATGCCGTAGAAAGAGGAGATCATATCCGGCTTGCGCCTTTCATAGCTTTCGATGTAGTATGTGCCCAGTATACCCTTTGCGGGAAGAGCATCCTTCTCGAAGCTTCCTTTTGCCGCAATGCTGTCACCCGCGGCGAGCCCCTCTGTATCGCCCTTTATAATCACCTTCCTGCCCCTGTACTCTCCTGAGAAATAGTAATACTTCTTGCCCGTCACCCTGAGCACGGTGCTGCTTCCCGGCTGGCTGCCGAAATATACCCAGAAACTGAGAACGCCCAGCGCAAAGAAGAGCGCGACGAGGAGGAATCCTCTCCTTTCTATCGTTAAATACAGCGAGCAGAGAAAGCTGGCTGACAGCAGGGCACCTACAGGCAAGTTTTCTGCAAAGAGCATTGCCGAGAGTGCGCCCATAAAGACTGATATAGCGTTGAGAACAAGAGGCCTTTCCATTGCACTATCACACCTCCCCTTCCTCATTGTAACCATTTTTGCCATTTTTAAAGGGTTAAACAGTGTTTTGTCGAATATATTTTATTATGGTCATAATATTCCTGCAATTTAGACAAAGGAGATGGTGCTATGAAATTCGATGGAAGAATACTTGTTTTGGGCTGCGGTTATGTGGCAAGGTGCACAATGCCGCTTATTCTGAAGCATTTAGATATGCCTGCAGAGAACATAACGGTTCTGGACATGCTTGACAACAGGAAATACATAAAGGACGCCTTGGACAGGGGCGTAAAATATACGGTGACGACTGTGACGAAGGAGAACCTTAATACAGTCCTTGGAAAATACGTTTCTAAGGGCGACCTGATTATCGACCTCTCCACAAACATAGGCTGCATCGACCTTCTGGACTGGTGCCACAATAGCGACGTGCTTTACATAAACACCTCGGTGGAGGAATGGGATCCCTTCATCATCAGGGAGTTTGAGAATCCCACCACCAGAACGCTTTATGAGCGCCAGATGGAGATAAGAAAGCTTGTCAACAGAAGGGATGGCGAAAAAGGCCCTACTGCGGTTCTCGACCATGGTGCAAATCCGGGACTGGTCTCACACTTCACTAAACTAGGCTTAAACGCTATAGCGAGGAAGATAATTCAGGAAAAACCCGGCGACGACCGGGTTGGTGCTCTGAATAAGGCCCTTGAAGAAAGAGACTACGCAAGACTTGCCCAGGTTTCCGGAGTCAAGGTGATACACATAAGCGAGCGCGATACACAGATAACCAACGTTCCAAAAAAGGTCAACGAGTTTGTCAATACCTGGAGCATAATGGGCTTCTATGAAGAGGGCATCGCCCCTGCGGAGATAGGATGGGGGACCCACGAGAGGAGGCTGCCTCCCAATGCACAGTTCCACAGCTACGGCCCTGGGAACCAGATTTGCCTGGCACAGATGGGCATCAAGACCTGGGTCAGGTCCTGGGTGCCACAGGGAGAGATAACGGGCATGGTAATAAGGCACGGTGAAGCGTTCTCCATTTCCGACTACCTCACTGTATGGGAAGAGGGCAAGCCGGTCTACAGGCCTACTGTCAATTACGCCTACTGTCCGTGTGATTCGGCAATCAACTCCCTGCACGAGCTTGAAATGAGACAGTTCAGGCTCCAGGAGGACTTGAGGATAATGACTGACGAGATAATCGACGGCAGGGACGAGCTCGGAGTGCTCCTGATGGGCCACGATTTCAAATCCTGGTGGGTGGGAAGCATGCTGGACATACATGAAGCAAGGAAGCTTGTGCCTCACCAGAACGCCACAACGCTGCAGGTAGCCTGCTCTGTCATAGGCGCAACCTTATGGATGCTGAAGAATCCGCGCGAGGGAGTCTGCCTGCCTGACGACCTGCCGCACGAGGAAGTGCTGTCCTTTGCCAGAAACTATCTCGGCCCGATGTTTGAAGACGAAGTAAACTGGGACCCTCTCATGAACAGGGTGGATCTATACAAAGGCTTTGACAGCTACAAACCCACGGCAGAGGACACCTGGCAGTTCCAGTCTTTCCTTGTTCAGACATAGAAAAAAGGCCTTGCGGCCTTTTTTATTTTACAAAAGTTTCTAAATCAGCATCCCATTCAGCTACCGTAAAACGATCGATCGGATTGTCATAGAAGTACCATTTTGGGATATCGCATTTCAACTCAAACACCTTGATATGATTCTCCAGCATACGGTTGAATCTGTCGTCAGAATGCAGATAAGGGTCATCCTTCCTCAGCTTCACAATGTATCTGTATTTGAAAAAGTTACCGCCATCGCTGGTTTCAAGGAACAGGGGATTTGTAGTCAAAAATGTTACTTTCTTTCCTGTGACTTTGCTTTTGCCCAGGTGTCGTTTTTCTCCCATTTCCGGAATCAGCCTGCTGAACTTCTTGTCCGAGAAATTATAAAGTATCATTCTTTGCACCTCTTTTCACTCTTAATGTTATCACTAAGTTGATCCGATATGCAAATATTACTCCTCTACTCATGCCTCAGCGCTTCTATAGGATCCATCTTCGCCGCCTTGCTGGCCGGATAGAGCCCGAAGAATATCCCCACGGCAGACGAAAAGATGAACGCTATTGCAACTGTAGCTATGGAAACCGGTACGCTGACGTCCATAGTGTAGCCTATGATCTTGCATATCAGGAATCCAAAGATTATCCCTATGCCCCCGCCTATCAGGCAAAGTATGACCGATTCCGAAAGGAACTGTATCCTTATGTCGTTGGTTTTCGCCCCCACGGCTTTTCTTATGCCTATCTCCCTGGTCCTCTCCGTTACCGAGACGAGCATTATGTTCATCACGCCTATGCCTCCGACAACAAGCGATATTGCTGCGATGGCGCTCAGCGCGGCTGTGAGCATGTCGAGCACGTTGTTCACCATGTCCAGTGCGGCAAAGCCCTGTGAAGCGGTGTACTTGTCCGTGTTGTTGTGCTTGTTCTCTATGATCCTTATAATCTTTGAACTAATCTCGTCCGCCTTTGTCATGTCCGAAACAAGTACGGAGACGTGGCTGATGTTTTCATTGCCTAGAACCTGGTCATATATCGTTATCGGTATATATACCTGAGCAGGCACGTTTTCCCCGAAGGATGCCAGTATGCCCTGCGATTTCATCACCCCTATGACCGTCATATCGCTGTAATTGCCGTTTATGTTGACCTTGAACCGCTGTCCTATGGCTGCATCGGAATTGCTGAAGAATTTATCTGCCGTCAGTTCATCTATTACAGCAACATATTTTTTCGTTTCAACGTCATGCTCGTTGATGAACCTTCCTGCCGCCAGGTCCATATCGTAGATTTCAACGTAGTGCTGGTTCAGGGCGGCCACGGAAGCCATCTTAGTCTTGTCCTGGAGTTCCACTGTTCCGAAGCCCTCCGCCATCGGAACCACCGCTGTTACCTCTGGCACCTTTTCCTTGATAAGTTCCGCATCTTCAAGCGTGAAATAATCCCTTTTGCCTATGGATTCGGTGGTATCCACCTGCAGGTTTATAACGTTTGTGCCCATGCCGGCAAATTCACCGGTCACATACTCCTTTATAGCTCCGCCTATGGAGGCTATGGTTATGACCGAGGATATGCCTATTATTATTCCGAGCATGGTCAGGAACGACCTTAGCTTGTTCGCTTTGATATTCTGAAGGGCGGAATTTAGAATCTCGAAGATATACATCCTTTTACCCCCCTATTATCACTCTGTCCTTGACGGCCACATCAGAGATTATGTTCCCGTCCCTGAAGATTATGTTCCTCTTGGTGCATGCCGCAATTTCCGGCTCGTGGGTTACCATCACGATGGTAACACCTTCATCATTCAACTTCTGAAAGATCCCCATGATCTCGTCTCCGGATGCGGTGTCGAGATTTCCGGTAGGTTCGTCTGCAAGTATCAGGGAAGGATTGTTGACCAGCGCCCTGGCGATGGCTACCCTCTGCTTCTGACCACCCGACATCTCCGGCGGCTTGTGGTACATCCTGTCCTCAAGGCCTACCCTTTTCAGCGCTTCCTTGGACCTGGCTATCCTGTCCTCCGCACTTACTTTGCCGTAAAACAGAGGGAGCTCAACGTTTCTCACTGCATCCATCTTTGGCAGCAGGTTGTAGGACTGGAACACGAAGCCTATCTTCCTGTTTCTTATATCGGCGAGTCCGTCGTCATCGAACTCGTTTATGTCTTTTCCCTCGAGAAGATACTTCCCTGAGGTCGCCCTGTCGAGGCAGCCAATGATGTTCATCAGCGTTGATTTGCCGGATCCGGAGGATCCCATGATGGCGACGAACTCACCCTCCTTCACTTCCAGGTTCACGCCCTTCAGCGCTGTGAGGGAAATTGAACCTGTTGTGTAGACCTTCACCAGGTTCTCTATCTTTATTATCATCAGCTGTTCCCTCCGGCTTCCCTTACCTTCATGCCGTCCGTTATGGTTTTGTCCGGATTGGATATGCATTTCTGTCCGTCAGTGAGCCCGCTCAATACTTCTATATTGTAGTCTGTCTCTATGCCGGTTTTTATATACGTCTTCCTGGCAACATTGCCGCTGTCGACTGTGTAGACATACTTCTTCCCTGTGCCCGCTTCACTTTGTACGGCCTCGAAGCTTACCTGCAGGGCATCAGTTTTGTCCTCGATGATTATTTCAGCATCCGCCTCGTATCCTACCTTGATGTCCTCGTCAGGGTTTATTATTTCAGCATCCGACTCGTATCCTACCTTGATGTCCTCGTCAGGGTTTGTTATGGAAATCTTGACGTTCACCTTAGGATCCTGGTCTGTCGAGGTCAGCGATTTTTCAGCCAGCTGGCCGATTTCCGACACAGTACCCTCGTATTCCTTACCTAAGCCTTTGACTGTGACAATAACCTTCTGGCCCGCCGCAAGGCTGACGCTGTCATACTGGCTTACATCGATTGCCACCAGATACTCCATCGCTCCGTCTACGACAATCTCATCGCCGGTACCCGGGTACTCCCCAGCAGTTGCATCCATTTTTGTTACTACGCCATCAACATTCGCCCTGAGGTTTCCCTGCTCTATCTTGTCGCTCAGGTAATCTATCTGGGAGTTCAGCAGCGCTATCTGGTTTTTCTGGCTTGTGATCTTTTCGCTTGTGGAGTCTCCCACCAGGCTGGCTGCGTTTCTCGCATTTGACAAGGTCAGCTTGGCGCTCCTGACAGCGTTTTCTGCATCTGAAACGGCTTTCTCTGCCGCATAGTAGTCGGACTCGGCTTTTGTCTCCGCATTGGAAAGTGTAACTTCTGCGCTCCTCACAGCATTCTCGGCGTTGGATACTGCCTGGCGTGCTGAGATGATCCCTGAATCGTATATGCCCTGGGCGCTGGCCAGTGTTGCCTGTGCACCCTTAACTGCAATTTCAGCGTTTTCGAGAGCTTCTTTTGCAGCAAAATATTGACTGGAGTAAGTTACAGGGTCGCTATCGTATAAAATCTTGACAGCATCGTAATTCATTTTTGCAGTATCGTATGCATTCTGAGCGCTGTGCAGATCGTGTTCCGCCTGCTCCAGCTGTTCCTCCAGGTAATCAAGGTTTTTCTTTGCTGCACGGTAATTCGACTCAGCATTGTCCAGGGCAATCTCTGCCTGTCTCACTGTGCTGTCGTCGAATTCCTGGATATCCTCCAGGTTCCTCTGTGCCGCATCGTAGTTTGACTCAGCGCTATCCAGCGCTATCTCCGCCTGGCCCACGGCATTCCATGCCGATGCCTCGTCCATTTCCGAACTGCTGCCCGATATGTATGCCAGTGTGGACCTGGCGTTGGACAGACTGATCCTCTGCTGCTCGAGCTGGCTCTTGAATTCCGATGTATCGAGGATTGCAAGTACGTCGCCCTTATTCACTCTCTGCCCTTCCTGCACTAGCACATCGACAACCTTGGAAGCCGGCGACAGGGAAATGACGCTCCTGCTCCTGGCTTCGATATCTCCCGTTATGGTGACGGACTTAATGAGCTGGCCTTTTGAGGCAGTTGTCAGAGTGACCTCCGGTATCTTTGCATTCTGCGCCCTTAGAAACAGGGCTGTTCCTCCCGCAACAGCAGCGACAAGCACCGCCGCTGCGATTATCTTCGACTTTTTGGATTTGAAGACAGTCTTCATTATATTTGCCATAGCTATCCCCCCAGGTTATTTTTCAAACTATTCTGCATTTTGCCTTATATTAATTCTAACTCAAATCCAGAAATAGTCAACTAATCTCTTGCTGCATCGCGCACCTTCGTTGACATTATATACCTGTACAAATATAATCAAGGTAATACGACTCATTTAGGGGGATTGCAAATGATTGTTCTGACCGGCGTATCCAAGATATACAAGAGCGGTGAAGTGGAGACAGCCGCCCTAAAAAACATAAACCTCACCATAGGGGAAGGGGAGTTCGTGGTAATACTCGGCCCAAGCGGCAGCGGCAAAAGCACGCTGCTCAACGTGATAAGCGGCCTGGATACGGTGACTTCTGGAAAGATAATGTTCAGGGATGAGAACCTCACCGATCTCTCCGAGGACGAGATGACCGAGTTCAGGCGTGAGCACCTGGGCTTTATATTCCAGCAGTACAACCTGCTGCAGAACCTGACAGTCTACGAGAATGTCCAGATCGGGTCAGACATAGGAAAGAACCCCCTGGACATAGACGAGCTTCTGGGGAAGGTCGGCCTTACAGCTGCGAGGAACAAGTACCCGCACCAGCTCTCAGGAGGCGAACAGCAGAGGGTTTCCGTCGCCAGGAGCCTGGCCAAAAATCCAGACATCATCTTCTGCGACGAGCCCACAGGCTCGCTGGACGAGCAGAATTCAAAGCAGGTGCTCCGGGTTCTCCAGGAACTTAATATTGAGTACAAGAAAACGGTAGTCGTTATTACGCACAACACAGGTATTTCTGCAATGGCAGATAAAGTGATAAGGATGAATTCAGGAATAATAACGGATATAGAAATCAACAAGGTTAAAATCAATGCCCAGGATATAGAATGGGGTTAGGGGGTGGGCTATGCTTCTGAAAAATGTGCTGAAAACGCTGCAGCGAAAGTGGATGCAGCTGGCCGCCATTGGGATAATAGTCATCTTCAGCTCGATGATCTACACCATGATGTTCTACGGGCTGAGCGGCATTGCAGAGCCAACAACAACATACCTTGAGGAATCCGTCCAGGAGGACTTCTCGGTTGAGATGCTGAGCATGGTGACGGCGGAAGAGTCGCAATACCCCATAGTCAGAAACCTTCTGTCCAGAAACATCTATACCCTTGAAGACATAAAGAAAAGTGAGCCGGTTACTTTCCAGAAGCTTATGGACAGCAGGATAAAATCCTTCGAGGAAATCTACAGCGGCTTTTCTTTAGAACTGAGGGAATACAAGACCCTTGATTTCGAATACGGGGGAAAGAGCAACAAGGCACTTATCGCTAAGGATTCCGAAAGGATTAACCTTTCCTACATGGAAGAAGGTGTGAAGCCCTCAAAGGACAACGAGATAGCGCTCAACAAAATATATGCGGATAAAAACTTAATAAAGATCGGAGATTCCTTTACTCTGGAGAACAGGAGCTATAAGGTTACAGGCTTTGTTCTGTTCCCGGACTACACCCTGCCTACGTTTGACAACACCTTCAATGTAGACACCGGCCTGCAGGTCCTGGTGCTCATGACCGATCGGGAATATGAAGATATTGATGCAAAGGAAGGCTTCCGGCTTTCGGGCACAAACCTTACTGACTCCGAAATCGACACAGCCTATGATAAGGACAAGCTGCCTTTCGTGACCCAGATAATAAGAACCGCTACCAACATGAGGAGCGGAGCCATTTATGACGAGCTCACACAGGGCAGGGTTACGGGACTTGTACTAAGCATATTCATAGCCGCAATAGCTGTAATCATAGTTTCAATCATGATATCAAACCTTCTGCATTCTGAAAGAGGTCAGATAGGCATTCTAAAAGCTATGGGCTACAGAAGGCTTGAAATAGCGGTACCGTACTTCCTGTCCGTGGTTATTATGGCATTTATAATGCTTATCATAGGGTACATCATAGGCTCCTACTATGCTGAACCGCTGAAAAGGCTGTATCTCGATTTCTACCTTCTGCCGGCGGTAAGGATAGCCCAGAGCATCACTGTTTTTGCAACCGCAATTTTCGTGCCTCTTTTCTTCTTTGCTGTATTTTCAGGGGCCATAATATACAGGATGCTCGGTGAAGGTCCCCTTGAGCTTCTCAAACCTCACGAAACCACTTCCCTGAACTGGCTGAGCAAGTACGTAAGCAGGCTTTTGACAAAAGCCAAAGGCAAAACAAAATTCAAATATCTCCACGCAATCAGGAGCACAGGGAGTTTTGCGATATTTTTCATCGGCATCATGTTTTCCACCCTGCTCATAACCTTCTCCTTCATGATGAACGGCATGATGGAAAGGATGACAGTCGGCTATCTTCACAATGTCGACTACAAATATCAGTCCTATGCCGATTTCACCAAGAGGATACCCGAGCCCAAAAGCGGCGAGGAGAAATTCCTTATTTACCCCTTCGCTTACATCGGCGACAAGGTCGTATCGCTCGAAGGCCTGTCCCCGGAAAACCGCCTTTACAAACTCTACAACGAATCGGGCGAAGACATAACCGGGCACATCCAGAACGACGCAGTGATCACCAAACAGCTCAGCCTGAAGCTTGACATCCGGGAAGGCGACACTATAAAGATCAAAGTGAACAAGGACTACTACAGTTTTACAGTAGCGGGGTTCACCGACGAGTACACGTCTGACACGGTATACCTCAACATAAGCAGGCTCAGCAACATTGTGTCGGAAAACAAAACCTCAAGGCTGTACAGCGGCATATACTCAACTTCCGAGCCTTCCTCAGAATATTACAGCATGATAATAAGCAAGGAAGGAATAATCGAGCAGTCAAAATCCATGGCCAACTATACTGATTTTATGATCAACATAATGATATGGAGTTCGGCTGTCATTTCTGCGAGCATACTCTTCGTTCTGACATCTTTCACAGTGGAAAAAAACTACTATGCGATCTCGCTGCTGAAAGTTTTGGGTTACAAGCGGCGCGAAGTCAATTCGATGATCCTCAACAGCTATTTCGTGTACGCGCTGATTTCCTATGCAGCAAGCATGCCGATCGCACTTGCCATACTCAAATGGATGGAGACTCTTTTCCTGGAAGAGTACGGGATAATTATCCCTTTGAAGTTCAACCCTGCAGACATGCTGAAGGGGCTCGCTATACTTGTAGCGATATTCCTTATTGGAACATACGCCAGCAGGAGGAAAATCGCTAACATCCCTCTTCAGGAAGTCCTCAAGACATACGGCGAATAGGCACATTTTGTGTTATAATACTTAGGCATGCAGAAATAATTATGGTTTGAGGTGTTCTTATGAATGGCGAAGAAATTTATAAACGCATAATAGTGATGGACAGCGTTAAAGCTGCCACTGCTTTTATGAAGACTAGCGATATATCTAAATCAGATTTGGTTAAAATGTGCAAAAAGCACGACATTTTCATAGCTCCAAAGGCTACAAAGGAAGAGATAATCGACAGGTTTATCAGCTCCACCCTGGGAGTCAGGTTAAAAAAGAAAGCTGCGAACAGGTTTAAAACGAAGTAGTGAATAAATGTGCTGAAAAAAGAGGCAGGTATCATAAAAGATATCTGCCTCTTTTTCCATTGTTTATACAGCCTCGTTTCCAAGGTCTGCCCCGCTGAACTGGCTGTTGTACAGGTCTGCATAGAAGCCGTCCTGTGCTAGCAGTTCCTTGTGGCTGCCCATCTCTATTACGCTTCCCTTATTCATGACAAGGATAAGTTCTGCGTCGCGGATGGTTGAAAGCCTGTGGGCGATTACAAAGCTTGTCCTTCCCTGCATGAGGGTTGACATTGCCTTCTGTATCATAACTTCCGTTCTTGTATCGACGCTGCTTGTAGCCTCGTCAAGGATAAGGATTGTTGGATTGGCCAGTATGGCACGTGCGATTGTAAGAAGCTGCTTCTGTCCCTGCGAGATATTTGTCGCTTCTTCGTTCAGGATCGTGTCGTAGCCTTCAGGCAGAGTTCTGATGAAGTGGTCTGCATGGGCCGCCTTTGCCGCCTGAACAATTTCCTCTGTCGTCGCCCCTTCTTTTCCATAGGCGATATTTTCCCTGATTGTTCCGTTGAACAGCCATGTGTCCTGGAGGACCATGCCGAACATCTTTCGCAGCTCGCTTCTCTTTATATCCCTTACGTCGATGCCATCGACGCTTATTTTCCCGCTGTTTATCTCGTAGAAGCGCATCAGCAGGTTGATGAGGGTTGTCTTTCCTGCGCCGGTCGGTCCGACTATGGCTACGGTGTGTCCCGGCTCAACCACGAGGTTCATGTCTTCGATGAGCGGTTCATCCGGCTTGTAGCTGAAGCCGACATGCTCGAAGCTTACTTTGCCTCTTGGGCTTGCCAGGGCGACAGCATCCGCGCTGTCCGGAATCTCTTCCTCTTCATCAAGAACCTCAAATACACGCTCTGCGCACGCAACTGTCGACTGGATTACATTCGCGATGTTTGCGGTCTGCACAATAGGCATTGTGAAGGACCTCGAGTACTGTATGAATGCGATGATGTCTCCCAATCCGAGCAGTCCCTTCGTGATCCATAAGCTTCCCACAATGCTTATGCCTACATATCCCAGGTTGCTCACAAAATTCATAAGCGGGAACATTATGCCTGAAACAAACTGGGCTTTCCAGCCTGCATTCTGAAGCCTTCCGTTGATCGTTTCGAATTCCTCTATGGAATCCTTCTCTTTTCCGAAGGCCTTCACTATCTTGTGTCCTGCGTACATCTCCTCTACGTGGCCGCTGAGCAGCCCTATCTCCTTCTGCTGGGAAGCGAAGTACTTCTGCGATTTCTTGGCGATCACCGCTGTAGACAGAATGTACAGAGGAAGCGTCGCCACCACGATGAGAGTAAGCACCGGGCTTATCGTGAGCATCATTATGATATAGCCTATGATGGATATCACTGATGTTATGATCTGCGTCAAGCTCTGCTGCAGCGTGTTCGCTATGGTGTCTATGTCGTTCGTGACACGGCTGAGGATATCCCCGTGAGGATGGCTGTCATAGTATTTAAGCGGAAGCCTGTTGAGCTTGTCGTCTACTTCCCTTCTCAGGTCGCGGCTTGTTTTCTGGGCTACGCCTGACATCACAAGCCCCATAATGATGCTGAAAAGGGCGCTTATCAGGTACATGCCTATAAGGATCAGTGCGATCATTCCGATATACTTGAAATCGTACTGGCCGTTGGTCTCCTTTATTGCGGTCAGCACCTCGCTGACCTGCTCGTCTGTATACTTGACGCTCGTGTCGTCTCCTGTTGAAAGACTGCCCGATGTAGTCTGCATCTCTTTTCCCAGGTCCATGATCCGCTTCACAACTTCCGACTTTTGAACCGGGTCAGTCAGTGTGTCAAGCTTCGGGAGATTGATGAATTCCTTGAATGCGACGATGCTGTCCTTGTCGAATTCATTCGAGGTGTCAGCAGCCGTTCCCATATCGGGCATCCTGTCGAAGATGTCCAGCATTTTTGTTATGGTATCCGTCTTCTGCTGCTCGTCTGTAATCGAATCGATCATAGGCAGGCTGAGCAGCTCAGTTATGGTGTCCATCGATTCCTTGTCGATGGCCTCGGTACCCATATCCGGCATTGCCTTGAAAATCTCAACCAGCTCGAGGACTGCGGCATTCTTCTGCGCGGCGTCCTGTATGGTGTCGATTTTTGGCAGCGCCAGCAGCTTCTTTATGCTGTCAAAGGAAGCTGTGTCCATCCCTTCCGTAGCCGGCATCCTTCCGAAGATGTCTACCAGCTGGATCAGGGATTCATTCTTCTGGCCGGCATCTGAGATGGAGCTCAGCATAGGAAGCTTCAGCAGGTCCTCCACTGCATTCAGAGCATCCGCATCCATATCACTGATGGATGAGCTTGATCCGCTGCTGCCTGTGGATGCTTTGGCGTTCGGTATCCTTGAATATATCCTGTTCATTGCGGCCTGGTCGAAAGGCAGCGGAGCGCCTGACAAGTTTACGAATTCCTTGAGCGTGTTTACCTTTTCTGTAGAGTTCTTGATTGTGTCTATCATCGGAAGCTCAAGCATCGATTTGGCCTGCTCCAATGCTGCTGCATCCATTGCGGCCTGTCCGGGTATGGCAGGCATTTCCTGAAGGATGCTTATGAAATCAATTGCTGCCGCCACCTTTTCATCGGTGCTGACCAGCGAGTCGATCTCGGGCAGAGCCATGAGCTTCTGCGCGCTGGCCGCAAGCGCAGGATCCATGCTCTGGGCTGCAGCCGGGTCAGTCTGGGCCTGCTGCATCATTGCTTCCATCTGTGCGAGCGTGCTTTTCTGCGCTGCCCCCATCTGAGTTACGATCTGGTTTACAGCTGTCTTCTGGCCTGTGACCATGCCGCTGTAGAAGCCGGAAACTATGCCGTCAATTGCAGTTGTCTGCGCATCCGACATCTCGGTTGCTATAGAATCAACAGCTTTGTTCTGGGCTTCGGCCATATTAGTATAGATCTGGTCGACAGCCTCCCTCTGGGCCTTGCCCATCTCCGTGCCCATCTCAGTTTCTGCTTTATACTGGGCTTCGGTCATCTTGCTCAGGATTGCTCTGGACATGTATGCGTCCTGAAGCTTGTTCATCGCAAGGCTGCTCACCTTAGGCGCAGCTATAGTGAATGTTGTGCTCAAAATAGCGAAGATGAAAACAATTATCAGGTTCACTCTGTGAGGCTTAAGATACCTAAGGAGCCTGCCGAAGGCTGCCTTGAAATTCTTGGCTTTTTTTACCGGCATGCCCATCCGCCCCATGGGGCCTCCGTGACCCTGCCGCTCTTGTCTTTTATTTAAGTTATCACTGCTCAAGCTATTTCCTCCTCTGAAAGCTGTGAGGATACGATCTCGCGGTATACTTCACATGTGCTTAATAGTTCCTTATGGCTTCCGATGCCTGCTATCATACCTTCGTCGAGGACTATGATCCTGTCGGCATCCATAACGGTCCCAACCCTCTGGGCAACGATTATCTCTGTGGAATCGCCGATTTCATCCTTCAGCGCCGCACGCAGCTTGGCGTCGGTCTTGAAGTCCAGGGCTGAAAAACTGTCATCGAACAGGTATATTTCCGGTTTTCTGACAAGTGCGCGCGCTATGGAGAGACGCTGTTTCTGCCCTCCGGATACATTCATGCCGCCCTGCGCTATCTCATGCTGGTATCCGCCCTCCATGCCTTCTATGAAATCGGCTGCCTGCGCAACCCTGGCAGCATGGAAAATTTCCTCATCCGTTGCATCATCCTTTCCGAACCTTATGTTTTCAGCTATAGAACCCGAAAACAAAAATGCCTTCTGCGGCACCAGGCCGATCCTGGACCTGAGGTGCTCCTGGGTGATATCCCTGATATCGACGCCGTCTATAAGGATGCTTCCGCTTTGAATGTCGTAGAACCTTGGAATCAGGTTGAGCAGCGCTGACTTTCCTGCGCCCGTGCTGCCTATTATGGCGGTGACTTCGCCCGGATGTGCGGAGAAGGATATGTTTTTCAGAGTCGGCTCCTCGGCGCCATGGAAGCTGAAGGAAACGTCCCTGAATTCTATGTGCCCTTTCCCTACAAAGTTTTCCTTAGGCTGTGCCGGATCGGTTATTTCAGGAACGGTTTCGAGGACTTCGTTGATTCTCACGGCAGCTGCCTGCGCACGCGGAACCATGATGAACATCATGGCAAGCATAAGCATGGACATCATTATCTGCATCCCGTACTGCATGAATGCGCTCAATGCTCCGAGGTCCATCTCGCCCCTGCTTATATATATGCCGCCGAACCAGATTATGGCCAGCGAGGTTAGGTTCATTATAAGCATTATCGAAGGCATCATGAACGCCATTATCTTGTTGACCCTGATGTAGTTGTCCGTAAGGTTGAAGTTAGCTTCTTCAAACCTCCTGCTTTCAAGCTCGGTGGTGTTGAAAGCACGTATTACCCTTATTCCCGTAAGCTTCTCGCGCATTACAAGATTGATCCTGTCTATCCTGATCTGTATCATTTTGAAAAGAGGTATCATCTTTGAGGCAATGAGGATTATGACAAGAGCGAGAACCGGCATCGCTACAGCAAGCACCAGCGTGAGCTCCCTGTCCTGCCTCATTGCCAGGATTATTCCTCCCACAGCCATCATAGGGGCGGAGATCATCATGCGCATGATCATTATTGTGACCTGCTGGATCTGGTTGATATCGTTTGTGGTCCTGGTGATAAGCGTGGCAGTGCCTATTGCGTCGAATTCATGCAGCGAAAAGCTTTCCACACGCTTGAATATGTTGTTCCTCAATATTGTCCCCAGCCCTACGGCAGTCTTGGACGACAGGTAGCTGGCGATTATTGAGCATATGGTTCCCACCGCTGCGACCAGCAGCATGAATCCCCCGGTCTTCATTATGTAGCCAGAGTCGCCTTCCATGACTCCGTAATTGATCATGTCCGCCATCAGCGTCGGCAGGTATAGATCCGACAAAGTCTGCAGGAACACAAAAGTGACGACTGCCACAACAAACCATGTGTAAGGTTTTAAATATCTGTACAACTTAAGCATAAAAACATCCTTTCTGTATTCTCAGTATCATTTTACATGTCATCCAGAAGCTTCTTCAGGATATTGAGCCCCTCATCTATTTTTTCTATATCCTCTGGAGAGGCTTTCTTCATCATGTTTTCCAGATTGTCATTCATTTTCATGCTGAGGCCCTTGCATACATCCTCGGCCTTTTCAGAAAGATGGACATAAACGACCCTTCTGTCCTCTTCGCTTCTTTCCCTTATCACAATGTCCCTCTGCTCCAGCCTGTCGATGATGCCGGAGACCGTGCTGTTGGACAATCCCATCTTTTCGCTTATGTCGCTGATTTTCATCTTTTCGTATTTTCCCAGGAGACCGATGATCATGCCCTGCGGCGCTGTCAGGCCTGCGCTTTCAAAGCCCTTCATCATGCCGTGCTTCAAACTGCCGACAACCTGGCCCAAAAGCTTCGCAACGGCTATGTTTTTCTCCATATTCTCCATCCATACACCTCTCTTTTCTTTATATATTATAGAATTGTTTCGTATCAAACTATTTCGCATACAAAATATATTATAGTACCATTATTTTCTAATGTCAATTCAGCGAATTCACTGTTGAATACTGCCGGTATTATATATATACTCTATTATGGAATATACTTAAAGGAGATAACTATATATGAGTAAATATAGAGTCTGGCTGCTGCTGGTATTATGCAATCTGTTTTGGGCAGGAAATTATGTGTTCGGAAAGTTCGTCGTTTCGGAGATGACTCCGGTGGGTCTCACCTTCACGCGCTGGCTTTTCGCCTCTGTCATCCTGCTTGGGATAGCCCGCTTCTGGGAAAAGCCTCAGTGGAGAGAAGTGCTCAGGAATTGGCCTTCCCTTTTAGGGCTGGCCGTATTCGGAATTGCAGC
>JAGFXP010000092.1 GCA_017861315.1 Bacillota bacterium
ATCACCAAAAGATTATATCTGATATTCGTGAAATGGGCTTTAAGCAGTTGGTGCTTAGAAATAACAATAAGGCATGGAATATTGACCTGAAAAACTAGACTGTTGCAGGATAAATATATCAATGACTCCTTGACTTCTTTGAAAATCATGTTCAACTATGTTAATAAATGCAATATTTTATTAATGGAGGGTTTTTTTATGACAACGTTACTGGAACTAGCAGCATCAATTGTAGAATCACACGCATCTACTACTGAAATGACTACTGATGATCTTTTGCTGGAAATACAGAAAGTTTATCAGACGTTGAAAGCTCTTTGCATCATATGTGGAAAAGGTGGAATGAAGACACTTGCCCGTCATCTTTCTCAAACTCATGGCATGAAGCCTGGTGAATACAGGAAGCAGTTTGGTATTCCGAAAACCCAGGCACTTGCAGCAAAGAGCTTTTCTGAATCCAGGAGGAAGATGGCCCTGGAAAGAAATTTGGCTGGTAATCTGGAAAAAGCAAGAGAAGTAAGGATGGCTAACATACAGGCTAAAAAGGCTTAACCTGCCAGGAAAGTCTGTTGATCCAAGGCTGCACCGGTTAAGTAGGGTTAATAGGAAATAAGTACATGAAGCCGTTCCTATATGGCGGCTTTCGTGTTTTATCAGAATATTCAGTGGACCCCCCACCTCGGATATTGTTTGTGTTTCTTGTGGGCCAGGCCGAAAAATATTTGACATTTTCGAGGTTTTTATTAATCTTAATGCAAATAAAGTTTAATATAAAAAAATTATATACTTGAATAAAATCAACAGGCAAACCCGTTGTAAAGCGGGGACGGAGAGTCGCGGGTCCTTCTGAGAATGGGAGGATAGCCGGATTGCCAATGTCGACATAATCAATGTCGCAGAAGGCAGACCGGTTTTTCTGTTTCAAGGGAAGGATAACCGGGACCGCACACTTTTTATTATCACGTATTCCAGGCATGTCCGTGAAATATCCAGGGGTGCCCGGCGATATCGGGTCAGCCGTTTTCCATCCTGAGGAGAAACAGTTTGTCTGTCTCAGGACCCGTGCTGAAGAATATAGTCCTTAAGGAGAAGTTGTGAAAAGTATCGTTGTTTTCGATCTTGATGGAACCCTGATAAAAGGGCAAAGCCAAAGGCTTTTCCTGAACTATGTTTTCAAAAAACGCATGATCGGTTCACTGCCATATGCCCGGATAATATCCTGGTTTGTCCTTCGGAAAATAGGGATCGCGCATCATCCCAGGAAAACTATGGAATATGGGTTCCGCTTTCTTCAAGGGTTGGATACGAGTCAATTCGACAGAATGATAGGCGATTTCTTTTCAAAGTCGCTTCAGCATGCATTTTTCAGGAATGCAAAGGAGTTGGTTCAAAAACATAATAACGGCAGGAGTGAGATAATGCTGGTGTCAAACGCCATTGAACCCATAGTAAAGAAGGCAGGCAGCCATTTGGGGATCAAGAACTGCGTTGGAACAAAACTGGAAATAAAAAACAACAAGCTCACAGGGAAAATAGCGGGTAACATAATGCTCGGATTCAACAAAATCCATCCTATCAAATCACATGTGGCAAACAACAATCTGACTCTTGCCGATAGTTGGGCGTATTCTGACCATATATCCGATTTGCCTGTCATGGAAATGGTTTCCAATCCTGTGGCAGTGAACCCGGAGCGCAACCTGCACAGAAAGGCGATAAATCGCAACTGGCCTGTTCTGATGTTGAAAAAATGAGATTGATTTTGTAAATATCAGGCGAAAAGAAACTCATGACGGGATGAAGTGCCCCGCAAACGGAAAAAGAACCCCCTGGTTGTCAAAAGCAGATGTCTTGACAAAAGAAAACCCCTTTCCGCGTGCCCAATGTGTGCGCAGCGTGTACCTCAACTTACCGAACCCACTATAGCTGATTCCCTCGGAAAAGTATAGATGTGAACCACAATCCACAGCCTGAATCCGCATAGGGGGACGCGGATTTACGGTACCTATTTTGTCGGTTGACGATGGTGAGTGAGCTGCAACAATGTTCCCTTCCTGCCTTGCAGTTGGATGCGGATTTATTATCGCTTTTCAGACCAGACGGAACCGGGCAGGCTTTGATATTCCGTTATCTCCGGACGGCTATGTCAGCCGGGCAATGTTCTCTCGTGTACTTCGCCGTAATAGCTCCCACAATAGGTATGTTTGACACGCACAGATTCTGAGTGTTTATGCATGTTCTCACAACACGACCGGTTGAAGGCGAATCCCATTGAGACGTTTTTGAACCAACTCGCATTAAACACCAATCGCTTCATTTAACGTGTTCAGGCTGAATTCAAAGTCCGGCAATATTACACAATTTATCTGAATCAAGCTAACGGACGGCCTTTTCCATCAAGACTTCATATTGAGACCCGTGAGCAGGAGGAGTATGTGCGGAGTTGCGCTCATCTTTAAGAAATGCTGAACGTGGGGATTCCTGATACAATAAAAGAACTTGATACTATCTTCACGTGCTGTCGTTTTCTACAAAGAGTCATGCAATAGAAGATTTTTTCAATATCGGGGGTAATACAATGAATTTGCTCGATAAAGATCTCGTCAGAGGTGCACTGTACGGTCACGCCATCGGTGATGCCCTTGGCCTCGGAGCTGAATTCATGAGCAGGGAGGAAGTGCGAAGGCAGTACCCCAATGGGCTGAGATGTTATGGCGATATCCTCCCGTCTGCACTCCGAAATGCATGGCAGCGAGGCGAATGGACCGACGACACTGCCCAGATGCTCTGCATTCTCGACAGTTTGCTCAAGAAGAACGAAGTTGATATCTCCGACATTGCGGCAGGCTTTTATGATTGGGCCTGCATGGATGGAAGGGGAATGGGGCGGCTGACCTCTGATATACTCTTCTCCGCCAGCTTCCTTGAAAAGCCGCAGGAGGCAGCCAGGATATCGTGGGAAAAATCAGGCGGCAAGGCAGCGCCCAATGGTGCACTGATGCGGACTTCAGTTCTCGGCATCTGGGATTATGCCGATACAGAAAAGGTCGTCGCAAACACTGAACAGGTATGCACCATAACCCATGCCGATCCTCGCTGCATAGCCTCGTGCGTGGCAATGACGTTGACGATCAACCACCTTGTCCTTGGCTTTAACAACCTGGCAAATGTTTTGACTGAAATAACCCCTGCGGCTGCCGTATATGACAAGGGAGTCGGGGATTATCTGCACATGTCTTTCGATCAGTCCCTGGAGAGCCTGAGGCTGGATGAAGCATCATCCATCGGCTACACTTATAAAACCCTTTCCGCGGGCTTCTGGGCTCTCAAGCATGCCCTTTCCTTTGAAGACGGGCTGTATGCAATACTGTGTGAAGGTGGTGATGCGGACACGAATGGTGCAGTTGCCGGAGCGCTTCTGGGGGCGAGATTCGGTTTTTCGTCGATTCCGGAGCATCTTGTCGACGGTCTTGTTCATAAGAAAGAGCTTGAACAAAGGATCGGCAATCTTTTGTCAGTTTTAGGGTAAATGGCTTTTTGCCCCAACGGGAACGGCATCCTGACATGGCAATAGAACATATCATGAAAGAGAATAGTTATAGTATGGTATCGGACCCGGGAAAAATACGATACGGTGAAAGCCATCCCGGTCGGATGTGGCTTCAATCTGAAGAAGCATACGGTGGCACTTGAATGAATCGTGATTCAGAGAATGACGCAAATATTAAACATCAAGCAGCGCTTGTTGTGACGGTTGAGTATATGGAAAATGCTGACAGGAGAGTAGTGCAAAATATCAGGAAGGTATGTAACAAATACTTAATGCTGATGGCATGTACACTTGTTGCCTCACAGGCCGTGGCAGAAGACTTCGAGATATATGAAGGTACTCGGAGCAGGCCTGCATGGAAGGTATCCACACAGAAAGATTCCATAAGTTTATCCAAAAATCGAAGTACAAAACCAGCTGATTCCTATCACGGGTCAGTAAGAAACACTTCGTCCCAAAAAGAAATTCGCATGAAAAATAAGTATGGGGAACAGATACGAGGCACTGTAAGTAGCAGTGGTCGTATCAAAATGCGAGACCATGAAGGAAAACAGTATGAGGGTTATATGGGTAAATATAGTGGAAAAATCAAAGATGATGCTGGGAACACTTACAAAATTAGGAGAAAATAAATGACTTTCCCGGATTATTATAATTGGGTTTTAAGTTAGACATAATGGCTGTCAGTAGAAAACAGGAAACCTGCCCCTTGCAAACGTGGGCTATATTGGGAACGAACAGTAACCAATACAGAGCCACAACCAAGGAGGCAGGTCATGAATAAGAATACCATATTTGTCGGTCTTGATGTTCACAAAAACT
>JAGFXP010000061.1 GCA_017861315.1 Bacillota bacterium
GACCTGCCGCAGTTCGTGGCTCCGCAGCTTGCAACTCTGGTCGACAGGGTTCCGCCGGGCGGTGACTGGACCTATGAAATAAAATTCGACGGATACCGGATTCTGGCGCGCATCGATAAGGAAGAGGTGAAGCTGTTCACCAGGAACGGCAAGGACTGGACTGCAAAGCTCAGGAGCCTGGCTTCTGAAATCGGCGATATCGGGATACCTTCAGGATGGCTGGACGGAGAGCTAGTCATGCTCGGGAAGGACGGCATGCCGGATTTCGGCTCCCTGCAGAACGCTTTCGAAAAAGGGAACGGGTCGCAGGCTATCTATTACGTGTTCGACATTCCCTTCTATGCAGGGTATGACCTGAGGGGTGCGCCGCTTGCAGAAAGAAGGGCTCTCCTTGAGAGCATTGTTGACGCTTCGGTTCCCGGGAGGATCCGCATGAGCGAAGATTTTGGAGCAAGCGGAAGGGACATCCTGCTGAGCGCCTGCGGGCTGGGGCTGGAGGGGCTGGTCGGGAAAAGGAAGGATTCAACCTACGTTTCTGAAAGATCCTCTGACTGGATCAAGATCAAATGCAGGAAGCGGCAGGAGTTCGTAATAGCGGGTTACACCGATTCCAAAAGAGGGCCCGGCGAAATCGGAGCGCTGCTGCTCGGCTTTCATGAGGCAGGCGGGCAGCTCAGGTATGCAGGAAAGGTAGGAACCGGGTTCGACAGGAAGACTTCGGCCATGCTAAAGGAGAGGCTTTCCGCAATCGAAACTGACAAGCCGATGCTTTCCGGCAAAGCGGAGGAACGGGCAGCCCGCTGGGTGCTTCCGGAACTTGTTGCGGAGGTGTCCTTCGCAGAGTGGACGAGGGACGGGAAGGTGAGGCAGGCTGTTTTTCAAGGGCTCCGCAGCGACAAGCCGTCAGTATCGGTCATAAGGGAAACAGCCGGCTTGCAGATAAGCAGCCCGGACAGGGTTATCGATCCCGCCACGGGCCTGAAGAAAATAGATATAGTGGGATACTACACGCTTGCAGCCAAGAAGATGCTTCCGCACCTGAAGGACAGACCGGTTTCATTCCTCCGGGCTCCGGCAGGAATTGAGGGGGAGATGTTTTTCCAGAAGCATGATGAGACTCTGACAATTCCAGGGGTTAAGCGGCTGGACCCTGAATTCGACCGGTCGCATCCGCCGCTCCTGGAAGCGGGGACACTGCAGGCGCTTGTTGGGGCGGCGCAGATGAACGTTATTGAATTCCATACCTGGAACGCCACCGTGAAAAACATAGAAAAGCCCGACAGGATGGTCTTCGACCTTGATCCCGGTGAAGGGATAGCCTGGTCAAAGATGATTGAGGCAGCTGACCTAACGCGGACGCTTCTGGAGGAACTGGGGCTCAGGAGCTTCCTTAAAACCAGCGGAGGAAAAGGTCTGCATGTAGTTGTTCCCTTAAAGCCGCGTGACGGCTGGGAAACCGTGAAGGAGTTCTCAAAGGCTGTATCCGAGCATCTGGCAAGGGTTGTGCCAAGCCACTTCACAGCTGTGAGCGGACCGCGAAACCGCCGGGGCAGGATTTTCGTAGACTACATAAGGAACAACCGCGGCGCTACGACCGTGGCAGCATTTTCAGTCCGCGCCCGTCCTGGGCTGGGAGTCTCAATGCCGTGCTCATGGACGGAGCTTTCAGCCCTCACCGGCGGGGACCAATGGAACATCCTGAACGCCAGGGAAAGGCTTGAATCCAACGAAGATCCCTGGGAAGACTTTTTCAAGACAAAGCAGATACTTAGCGCAGCCGGCAAGAGAAAGCTGGGCCTGAAATAAAGCTGAAAGTAATAATATATGGAGAAGGGGTGTAAATCTTGGCAAAGATATTGATGGTTGTGGCGCCTGAAAGGTTCAGGGATGAGGAGCTTTTCGTCCCTAAGGGGATATTTGAAAAGGAAGGCCATGAAGTGGTGGTCTCAAGCAGCAAGACAGGCATCTGTACAGGAGAAAGAGGCGGAACAGCCGAATCTGAAATCGCCATAAATGATGTGCGTGAGGAGGAGTTTGATGCAGTCGTATTTGTAGGCGGACCAGGCAGCAGAATTTTCTTCAATGACGATAGAGCTATAGAGATTGCAAGAAATATGCAGGCTGGAAGGAAGGTCGTAGCTGCAATATGCATAGCGCCGGTTATACTTGCTAATGCAGGGCTCTTAAAAGGAAGGGATGCGACTGTATTCGAATCTGAAATAGATACTATAAAAAGAAGAGGAGCAAACTACATTCCTAAAGGTGTGGTTTCAGCCGGCAACATTGTAACCGGGGACTCGCCGGCAAGCGCTGCAGCCTTTGCAGAAAAAATTTGTGAAATGCTCAGGTAAAACGAGAGGAGAGATGTTGGATGTTGTTTGAACAGCTTAACCCGCATTACTGCAGGACATACCTCATAGGAGAGGAAGGTGGCGAGCATGTGGTTCTGGTGGACCCGTCGCTTGAGCATCTGAACGATTACCTGGAACTGCTCAGGAAGAGAAACCTGAAGCTTACGCATGTGATCGACACCCACACCCATGCGGACCATATATCCGCAGGAGCAGCTTTAAAGGAGAAGACCGGCTGCGAATACGTGATGCATGAAGGAGCGACCGCCAAGTGCGTAACCATCAGGGTGAAGGACGGCGATGTCCTGAAACTCAACGGGATTGATTTCAGATTCATGCATACTCCGGGCCACACTAAGGATTCGGTTTCCATAATCCTGAAGGACAAAATTCTGACGGGAGATTTCCTGTTCCTGGATGATGCTGGCGGCGGAAGGGACGACCTTCCGGGAGGGGATGTATCAGAACACTGGGAGAGCCTGAACAAGCTGGATACGCTGCCGGACAGCCTAGTCGTGTACCCTGCCCATGAGTACGAGGGCCGCGAACCGTCCACATTAGGCAGGCAGAGGAAGAGCAATCCGCACCTCCAGAAGAGGAGCGGCAGGGAATTTGCCGAGTATATAGGCAGCATCGGCATGGGGCCTGCAGAATGGATGAAGGATGTCATAAAGGCGAACTACGAATGCGCCGCTGATCCTAAAGCCGCCTATATACCTGAGGATACCAAGGCGTGCCAGATTGTCAGGACTGTGGATAAAAGCGTCCATGATATTGAAGTGAAGCTGATAAGCGCACCTACGCTTAACGAGATGCTGGCTTCGCATCCAGAGGATATTGTTCTCCTGGACGTTAGGGAAAAATATGAACTGACGGACCAGCTTGGACATATTGAGGGGATAGTCCATATACCTATAGGAACGTTAGCACAGAGGCTGGAAGAGCTTGAACAGTACAGGGACAAAATAATAGTTGTCATCTGCCGTTCGGGAGTGAGGTCCGTGACCGGCGCCCAGATACTCACGAAGGCTGGCTTTCAGAAGGTCCTTGTCCTCCAGGGCGGCATGATAGCATGGAAAAAGGGAAATTTTCCTGTAGAGTAAATTATTGAAAAGGGGTATAATAAGGTTTAGAAAAATCTAAGGAGGTAATGGAGATGTTGAACATTGCGTCTCGAATAGATAGACTGCCCAATACCCCTATAATGAAGAAAATACTTTTTCTGACCGGCATAGGATGGATGTTCGATGCCATGGACCAGGGAATGGTTTCCGGTGTTATGGCGGCAATAGGGAAGGAATGGATGCTGACAACGGACCAGCTGGGAATGCTTGGAAGCATAGGGATGCTAGGGATGGCCCTGGGTGCGGCTCTGTCAGGCATGGCTGCTGATAAATTCGGAAGAAGGGCTGTAGTCATGTACACGCTCATAATTTACGGCGTGGCGAGCGCGCTTTCCGGATTTGCTGCAAACTTTCCCATGTTGCTGGCGCTTAGGTTCCTGACCGGCTTCGGGCTTGGGGGGGAGCTGCCTGCAGCTTCAACGCTGGTAAGTGAATATTCCCCGAAGAAGTCCCGCGGACGCAATGTCATAATCCTGGAGAGCTTCTGGGCCTGGGGATGGATCATGGCAGCCCTTGTAGCGTATATGCTTATTCCGGTATACGGCTGGAGAATGGCTTTCTGGGTGGGCGCAGTTCCTGCTCTTTACGCAGCTTATCTGAGGAAATCGGTTCCGGAATCCCCGCGCTACCTTGAGTCCGTCGGAAGGCTCAAGGAGGCAGACGAGCTGGTGCGCAGGATGGAGGAACAGGCAGGCATAAAGGCTTCGGAACCGGAAGATTTTGCAGGCGAAGCGCAGACAGAAACAGTACGAGTAAGGCTCCTCGATCTCTGGTCGAAAAAATACATAAGGACAACGGTTGTCCTTTGGGTCATATGGTTCGGCATAAACTTCGGATACTACGGCTTCGTGCTGTGGACTCCAACCCTTCTCATGGGCAAGGGCTTTGCCCTCGTGAAGAGCTTCGAATTCACTCTGATAATGTGCCTGGCGCAGCTGCCGGGATACTATAGCGCAGCCTACCTTGTAGAAAAGGTCGGAAGAAAGGCCGTGCTGTCCATATACTTCGCGGGAACCGCTGCCGCAGCCTGGCTTTTCGGCCATGCGGCCAGCACGAGCGAAGTGCTCGCATTCGGATGCATGCTGTACTTCTTCAGCCTGGGCGCATGGGGATGCGTCTATGCCTATACGCCTGAAGTGTATCCTACGGCGGCAAGAGGAAGCGGCACAGGCTGGGCGTCGGCATTCGGGCGACTTGGCGCATTCATCGCTCCGTTCATTGTGCCAGTCATCTATAAGGCATATGGAACGGAAGCAGGGTATACCTACGTGTTCATAATGCTTACAGCAGTATTCGCAGCTGTCTCGCTGGTTGTGGCAATCCTGGGAAAGGAAACAATGGGGAAATCCCTGGAAGAGATAAGCGGCGGCAGATAGAACGTAATAATATGTGTGGGGTGTTGACCTTTGGATTTAGGAACGCTTTTTTTGCTTTGTATTTTCGCAGGATTAAATTTTGTTAACGTAAAAAAGAAAAAGGAACTGGAATTCCAGAATGCTTGTCTCAATAAACTGTTTGAAAGTTCTCAAGACGGCATACTAATACTTGACAATGATGACAGGATAGTCAATTCAAACGATTCCTTCAGAAAGATTCTCCAGTACGACGCTGATGAGATAAGAGGCCTGCACTGCAACGATATTTTCTCGGATCCAGCAACGCCCGATACTCTTGAAATTTCTAAGGATATAATGAACGGAAAAACCGTTGAAAGAGAGGTAAAGCGAAGGAGAAAGGATGGCAAGCTGGTGGATGTCATGATACAGGCTTTTCCTATCAAAGTCGGCAAGGAGCAGAGAGGGCTATGCGGAATATACAGGGACATATCCAGCCTTAAAGAGGCGGACAAGGAACTGGAGCTGCAGAAAAGCTACTTCAGCCAGCTCTTCGAGAATTCGCCTGAGGCCGTCTGCATCCTTGATGCCGAGGACAGGTTTCTGAGCGTAAACAAAGCGTTCGAGAACCTTTTCGGATATGGCAGGGAAGAACTTGTGAACAGGCCGCTGAATGGGGTCATAGTGCACGAGCAGTGTTTCGACGAAGCCAGCGGGATCTCAAAGGCTGTTCTGGGAGGAAGGGTTGTAAAGCATGAAACCCTGAGGATGAGAAAGGACGGCAGCCTCATCGAGGTCTGCATTATGGGTCACCCCATAATTATGGGCAACAGGCAGGTAGGGGTATACGGCATCTATGAGGACATAACCGAGCGCAGGAAGCTTGAGAAGCGGCTGGAATTTTTCAGCTACCACGACCAGCTGACAGGGCTTTACAACAGGCGGTTCATGGAGGAACAGCTTGCGCGGGAAGCTTCTGAAGGCAGCCTTCCGCTCAGCATCATCGTGGCTGATGTAAACGGACTCAAGCTCATTAACGATTCGCTGGGACACACGATGGGAGACCAGCTGCTGGCCAAGGTTGCCCAGGTGCTCAGGGAGGGCTGCAGGCCCCAGGACATAATCGCAAGGATGGGCGGGGACGAATTCATAGTCCTTATGCCGGCTGCAGGTCATGAGGAGGCAAAGCGGATCGTAGCAAGAATCCGCGAGGCTGCTGCGAAAGAGATGGTATCCTCGATAGAGATATCCGTATCCATGGGATGGGCAACTAAGAAAAGCAGCGAAGAGAACATCATGAAGGTTCTGAAAAACGCAGAGGACCACATGTACAAGAAAAAGCTTATAGAAAGCCCGGGAATGAGGGGCAAGGCCATAAATGTCATCATCAAGACTCTCAACGAAAAGAACAGAAGAGAGGAACAGCACTCCCAGAGGGTTTCCGAGATATGCAGGAGCATGGGAGAGGCGATAGGCCTTAACAAGGAGGAAGTCAGTGAGCTCTATACGGTAGGGCTTCTTCACGATATCGGCAAGATTGCAGTTGATGAAAACATACTCAACAAGAATGAGGAGCTTACGGGCTCGGAATGGTCAGAGCTTAAGCGTCATCCGGAGGTTGGGTACAGGATACTCAATACAGTGGACGAGATGTCCGAAATAGCAAAAGCCGTACTGCACCACCACGAAAGGTGGGACGGCAGCGGATACCCGAAAGGACTCTGTGGAGTTCAGATACCTCTGCAGTCAAGGATCATAAGCATTGCGGATTCCTATGACGCCATGACAAGCGTCAGAACCTACGGGAGCGCTCTCAGTACGGAGAGCGCCGCAGCCCAGCTGCTGAGCAATGCCGGAACCCAGTTTGATCCGGATCTGGCGAAGGTTTTTGTTGAAAAAGTACTTAAAAATTAATTTCTCATGTGGGTGATATTATGATCTTTATTGGAGGCATGTCCTCAAAACAGGAAAAACTGGATTTCGGACAGAGCATTCTGTGCTCAGTATGCAGCAGGTTCGGAACCCTTGAGGTATTTATGGAATACACGTATCTGAGCCTTTTCTTCATACCTGTGATGAAATGGAACAGGAGATACTATGTCAGAAGCACCTGCTGCGGCAGCCTTTATTCGATCAGCGAAGAGATCGGTGAAAGGATAAGGAGGGGGGAGCACATAACCCTGTCCGAGAGGGATCTTCAGCCGTTACGGCAAGGTCAGGCAAGCTTTGTGCCGAGGTGCCCCAGATGCGGGTATGAGCTGGAAGGTGATTTCAGATTCTGCCCTAACTGCGGCGGCCCCCTTAAATAAACAGCATGAAAGTGCTGTTTTTTTTGTAAAAAAATCCAAGAAACTATGTGACAGACGGAAAAGATAATGATATAATGATGATATCAAAATGATATCAATAATGAGAGGGGTTTTGAAATTGGAAAGAAAAATGCATTACGAGGAAATTGATCCAAAAGCGAAGGACGGCATGCTGTTCCTCATCCTCAACATCACGCTTATGGTACTGTCTGCAGCCGGATTCATTTTTGCAGTCAGCCATGTAAAATTCTTCATCGGATTCACAGCTGGGCTTTACTTCCTGCTCATAGGTCCCATCTTGTTCGCAGGCCTTAAGATACTGAAGCCGAACGAAGCGCTTGTGCTGACTCTATTCGGAAAATACTACGGGACATTGAAGGGCGAAGGCTTCTTCTTCGTGAACCCGTTCGTGGCAGCCGCCAGCCCTGCGCAATCTTCGCTTGCCGCAGCAACCATGATGGCGGCTGAGCATATTGCAGGCAGCGGGGCGAACAAAGCAAGCGCAAACAGCCTCCATCTAAGAGGCAAAAAGATATCTCTTAAAACAATCACCTTGAACAACGATAAGCAGAAGATAAACGACCAGCTGGGAAACCCGATAATCATCGGGATAGTCGTCATCTGGAGGGTTGTTAATACCGCAAAGGCCGTGTTCAATGTGGACAACTACCAGGAGTTCCTGTCGATTCAGTGCGATTCTGCCCTGAGGAACATAGTCAGGCTGTACCCATATGACGTGGCTAACGACGACAATGAAAAATCATTGAGAGGAAGCAGCCAGGAGGTTGCAGAGATGCTGAAGGCTGAAATCCAGAATAAGGTCGAGATGGCAGGTCTGGAGATTGCTGAGGCAAGGATAACCCATCTGTCGTATGCTCCGGAAATCGCTGCGGCGATGCTGCAGAGGCAGCAGGCTTCCGCGATTATAGATGCCAGGCAGATGATAGTCGAAGGAGCGGTCGGCATGGTTGAGATGGCCCTTGCAAAGCTAAGCGAAAACGACGTTGTGCAGCTTGATGAGGAGCGCAAGGCGGCAATGGTAAGCAATCTGCTTGTAGTGCTGTGCGGAAACAAGGATGCGCAGCCGATAGTCAACAGCGGCTCCATATATTGAAGCGGACTGAGCTATGAGTGCGGATAAGAGCAGCATGGATAAAGAGAAGAAGCAGGTACTCCTCCGCCTGTCTAACTCCTTATGGAAGGAACTGGCCGTCTGGTCCGAGGAGGAATTCCGCTCCATCAACGGTCAGATTGAATACCTGCTCACGGAATGTGTAAGGAAGAGAAAGAAGGATACCGGCGGCGGTGATCAGGAATAGGCCGGAAGCTTAAAGGTGTAGCATTATTCAGAATAGTGTGATAAAATTAAAGAATAGATAAATAGATAATGGAGGGATTGCATATGGGTATAAAAGAGAATTTAGGCAAGTTGTTTGATTCAGCGAAGGAAAAAGCGGAAGACATCAAGGAAATGGCAGAGG
This sequence comes from Bacillota bacterium, assembly GCA_017861315.1. Classification (GTDB taxonomy): domain Bacteria; phylum Bacillota; class Clostridia; order Clostridiales; family Clostridiaceae; genus UBA699. The sequence goes on from JAGFXP010000061.1 coordinate 8,600, forward strand.
AAAAGATTGAAGACATAAAGGAAAGCGATGCCCTTGAGAAAGCCAAGAAAAAAGCAGAGGAATTAGCCGATAAGGCAGGGGACAAGATTGAGGAGTTGAAAGACAGCGATACTGTGGAGAATATCAAGAAAAAAGCAGGAGAGCTGATGGACAAGGCCGAAGATAAGTTCGAGGATCTCAAAGATCAGGCTGAGGACAAGATTGAGGAAGTAAGGGGCAAGGCGGCGGAAAAGGCAGAAGAAGTGAAAGGCAAAGCTGAAGAGAAAGCAGAAGAAGTAAAAGGCAAGGCCGAACAAAAAGCTGAAGCAGTAAAAGATAAGGTTGAACAAAAAGCTGAAGCAGTAAAAGGAAAGGTCGAGGAAAAAGTGGAAGAAGCAAAAGGCCAAGCCGAAGAACTCAAAGGCCAAGCCGAGGAGAAAACAGAAGAACTGAAAAAGAAGGCAGACGACCTGTTCTAAAATATTTACGGGGAGTGGTTGTATGAATTTACTGGATATGTTGACGGGACAGCTCAGCAATCAGAATACACTTAACCAGCTTGGACAGTCTGCGGGAGCCGACTCAAACCAAGTGCAGCAGCTCGTGCAGCTGGGGCTTCCCCTTCTTATGCAGGCTATGGGAAAAAATTCGAGTACGGCTGAAGGCGCCCAGGCGCTTACAGCTGCCTTAGACCAGCACAGGGACGCGGATGTCACTGACATAGCGGGCTTCCTGAACAAGGTTGACACTACAGACGGAGCAAAAATCGTTCAGCACGTGCTGGGTGAAAAAAACGAAACAGTGCAGAACAATCTCGCAAAGCAGACGGGTATGGATGCAAGCCAGGTATCAAACATACTGACGATGCTGGCACCTCTCCTGATGGGATTCCTGGGACAGCAGAAAAAGGAGCAGAACCTTGACGCAGCCGGGATATCAGGACTTCTGACAAACACCATCGGACAGAGCAGCAACAGCGGAATGATGAATATCGCAACACAGCTGCTGGATACCGATAAAGACGGAAGCTTTCTTGACGATGTCGGAAGCATGCTGGGGAAACTTTTCAAAAAATAAGCAGAATAAAAAAGGTGCTGTTTCACAACTAATCGCAACATTGACTAGTTCGAAACAGCACTTTTTATTTTTTGTTTGCTGCTTTGAGAAGCTCAATAACCTCTTCGTCCGTAACCTGTGAGAATTCAGAATAATACATTCCCACTGCGCCCAGGTAGCACACGGGTATATCCAGACAGATGAAGCGGTCAACCATACCGCGGATAGTTTCGGCAGTATCTGATGGGGACACCGGTACAGCAACGATGAGAAGTTCAGGTCCCAGCGATTTCACCTCATCTATTGCTGAAAGCAGGGTCAGACCTGTTGCTATGCCGTCGTCGATTATTATAGCTGTTTTACCTTTCGGTGATATGTTTGGAGAAGTGTATAAAGTCTTCCTCCTCCTGATTTCCTCCTTCTGTCTCAAAACCTCCGAATCCAGCCAGCCCTGGTCTATGTTCATCACCTCACGCTGGTTGCATATTGGAGGGGAATTTTCAGTCACTGCGCAGATGGCATATTCAGAGTTCATAGGGTGGCCGACTTTTCTTGACACAACCAGGTCCAGAGGGCATTCCAGAACCTTGGCCACCTCATAGCCAAGCACAACGCCGCCCCTCGGCAGAGCATATACGACAGTATTCTCGCCGGCATACTCCTTGAGCTTTTCAGCCAGCAGCTTTCCTGCGTGGGATCTATCGTCAAACATCATGTAGATCAGCTCCTTTTCAAAAATGTTGTTAACTTAATATTATGACAATTCGGACAAAATGTAAACAATATGGGCTGGGAAAAGAAAAAAAGTTCGGAAAATGAAAAAAAGTCAGAAAAAATGTGTTGACATTGTAATTTTGAGGTAATATAATATTTTTAATGTCAAATTAATAAAAACTAGTGATGATAGAGAGAAAGATATTCTTTAAAGTTAACTACAGAGAGCTGGTGAGTGCTGAGAGCCGGCGTTAATGCGAATATGCAATAATCACTCTTAGCTTCTGAGTTGAAAGATAGTATCGAGTAAACAAAGACGTATACCAGCGATATATGGTTAGGGTTCACGAAAACAATTTGTTTAGTCGACCTGAGAGGTAACTTTTTTAAGTTACAATTAAGGTGGTACCGCGGAAGTAATCTTTCGTCCTTATAAATATAGGAAACTATGTTTATGTTGGATGAGGGATTTTTTTTATGGAAAACAGAGTTTATGCAAGATTGGATCAGGGTGTGGACAGTTTTTTAAGGGTAGCAAGCACTTTGAGGAGAAAAGAATTTAACATAAAAGCTTTAAACATGGTATCATCCTCCGGGGATTCGGGGGTGAACATGGAAGTTCTAATAGAAAACAGTCACAATCACTGTGTCAATGATGTAGTCAATGTTATATTAAAACTTGCTGATGTAAAAGAAGTAAGGGTATTATAGGAGGAATAATAAAATGGCAAAAATGTATTACGAGAAGGACGCAAATTTGGATCTACTCAAAGGAAAGACGGTTGCAGTAGTGGGCTACGGCAGCCAGGGACATGCGCACGCGCTGAACCTCAAGGAAAGCGGGGTCAACGTTGTAGTAGGGCTTTACAAGGGCAGCAAATCCTGGGAAAAAGCGGAGGCGGCAGGCCTGAAGGTAATGGAATCAGCGGATGCAGTTAAGGCAGCGGATTTCGTGATGGTGCTCATACCTGATGAAAAGCAGGCAAAGCTCTACAAGGAGAGCATAGAGCCGAACCTCGAAGAAGGCAAGGCGCTGGTTTTCGCACACGGCTTCAACATACACTACGGGCAGATAACGCCGCCGCCTTTTGTGGACGTGTTCATGGTAGCTCCAAAGGGGCCGGGGCACACCGTAAGAAGCCAGTACGAGGAAGGACGGGGAGTTCCTTGCCTTATAGCCGTGCACCAGGATGCAAGCGGCAAAGCGAAGGACTACGGTCTGGCCTATGCAGCTGGGATAGGCGGAGCCAGGGCCGGAGTGCTGGAGACCACCTTCAAGGAAGAGACAGAGACAGACCTTTTCGGAGAGCAGGCAGTGCTCTGCGGAGGAGTCACGGAACTTATAAAGGCCGGCTTCAAGACGCTTGTGGATGCAGGATACCAGCCGGAGAGCGCATATTTCGAATGCCTGCACGAGATGAAGCTTATAGTAGACCTGATAAACGAAGGCGGATTAAGCTTCATGAGATACTCCATAAGCGACACTGCCGAGTACGGAGACTATGTAAGCGGCAAGAGGGTAATAACAGACGAGAGCCGCCAGGGGATGAAGGAGATCCTGAGCGAGATACAGGACGGAACCTTCGCAAGGAACTGGCTTGTTGAAAACCAGGTAAACAGACCATACTTCAATGCAGTAAGAAACAAGGAAAAAACCGAGCAGATAGAAACAGTAGGGGAAGAACTGAGAAAAATGATGC
>JAGFXP010000013.1 GCA_017861315.1 Bacillota bacterium
CAATAAAAGGCAATATAATCGACTGCTTCTTCTATAAAGACGTTGACATGAACGCCTGGGGCGTAAGAACAGTAAACGTGTATATCTTGAATTAGCATCGATCTATTCAGGAAACTTAAAAACCACCCGGATTTTTTTCCGGGTGGTTTTTTGTTTTGCTTCAATCCCTGCTGAACATTATCATGAGAAGCCCGCTTGAGAAATCCACTTCCACGTCCCTGTCCAGGAATCTGTTTGATATGGTAAGCGGATCTCCTATTTTCAGCTTATAGCCGGAGAGGGGATACCTGGCATTCGTCAAAGACAGGTTTTCAACCGTCTCACTGAAGGCCTGAACGGAAAACGTTGTTCCCGGTTCCGCCGTGAGTCTTATCGGCTTGTCTGTCATCATAATCGAATTGTGGTCATCCTTCAGGAAAGCATCTATTCCGTTCTGAACGCATGCTCTCAGAAGGCCCAGGTTCCCGATAACATGGTCCAGCCTTGTGCCGGTGCTGCCGAGGAATACTATGGAGTTTGAATCCAGCCTCATTGCCAGCTCGAGCGCCAGTTCGGTATCGGTAAAATCCTTATCCTTCGGATACTCAATGATTTTGCATTTTGAGCCCTTTATGTATTCAAAGGCCTCGGGCCTGATTGAGTCAAAATCCCCCACAAGGTAATCAGGCTCAATGCCCCACTCCTTGAGGCAATTGCCTCCGCTGTCCACGCAGATAAGAGCTGTTGCATCCTTCAGCTCCCTTTCCAGAAGGTCCCTGGACGGCGCTGTTCCGCCTGACAGTATAACGGTCTTCATCCTACAACACCCTTCTTAGTTCAGCAATATTCTCCCTGATCGCACCGTTCTTGAAAACCGCGGAGCCCGCCACGACGACATTGGCACCCATGTCGACTACCTCTTTTATGTTGTCTGCTGTGACTCCACCGTCAACCTGGATAAGCAGGTCCTTGTTGTACTTTTCACTGAGCTCTTTTACCTGTCTAATCTTCTCCGAGCAGTATTTGATGTACTTCTGTCCCCCGAAGCCGGGATTCACGGACATTATAAGGACCATGTCAAGCTCAGGCAGCACGTGCCTTATGAGTTCTGCTGGCGTAGCCGGATTAAGCGCCAGGCCGGCTTTGACGTTGAAGCTCTTGATATAGTTGATTGTCCTGTCAATATGGTGGTCTGCTTCCCAGTGAACTGTTATTATATCCGCTCCTGCAGCAGCGAAATCCTCCACATACTTTGACGGCTCGTTTATCATGAGATGAGCGTCGAATGTCATTTTGGTAAGTGGTCTGATGGATTTGACTACAGGTGTTCCGTAGGATATATTAGGAACAAAATTGCCGTCCATGACATCTATATGTATCATGTCCGCCCCTGACTTATCAAGCTCTATTATCTGTTCCCCTAGCCTGGAGAAATCTGCTGAAAGTATTGATGGCGCTATTTGAATCATCTCTTGTTCCTCCTAGTATTCGATATTTCCTCAAGCATCTTGATGTAGAAATCATACCTGAAAGGATTGATAATCCCCTCCTCTACGGCTTTCTTCACGGCACAATCAGGTTCCTTGTGATGTATGCAGCCTGTGAACCTGCATTTGCCAATGAAATCCTGGAATTCCGGAAAGGAGTACATAAGATCTTCCCTTTTTATGAAGTCGATGTCCAGAGACGAAAATCCCGGGGTGTCGACAATAAACCCTCCGCCCACTTCGATCAGTTCGCTGTGCCTTGTGGTATGTTTGCCGCGGCCAAGTTTATTGCTTACAACACCAGTCTCCATGAGGTTCCTTCCGGCCAGAGAGTTCAAAATCGTCGATTTCCCGGCACCTGACGGACCGCATAGCACTGTTATGTTATCCTTAAGCTTTTCTTTAACAAGCTCTGTCCCTATGCCCTTTTCCGCGTTCAGGGACAGAAAGTCGTAGCCCGCGCTTTTTATCATTTCAATTATCCTGGCATTCTGGCCTTTGTCCAGGTCCGACTTGTTCATGCATACGGTAACCTTAAGGTTGTTGTATTCGCAAAGGACAAGAAACCTGTTGAGGAGTTCAAGGTTGATATCCGGATCCTTGTATGCAAATATTATAAGAGCCTGTGTGATGTTTGCAACAGCCGGCCTTGTGAGCTGGCTCTTTCTTGGCAGGACTGAGTCGATGACGCCTTTGTTGTCGCTTATGGCGATTTCAACCATATCACCGACCATAGGGGTAAGTTCATCAAATCTGAACTTACCCCTTGCCTTACATTCAATCAATCTGCCGTCTGCAGTTTTAACATAATAGAAGCCTGCGATGCCTTTGATTATAGTTCCCTGCATATACCCTCCTATTGCTGTCCCTGTTTGTATTCGTAATAAACTATGTTGACGGTTGCGCCCTTGTTCACCATTGTTCCGGCAGCAGGGCTCATGCTCTTTACCTGTCCATCCAGGCTTTCGTCGGATGTCTTCTCCGCAGTCAAGGTTCCCAGAACCAGTCCGACAGCGTCAAGCTGCTCGTCTGCTCCGTCTACATAGGTTATGCTCGGCACGGCAACCTGTGTAACCGCTGGAGCCTGATAGACGTAATAGGTCACGCTTATAGCCGTGCCTTCTGTCACCTTCTGGCCCGGGTCTATGCTCTGCGCTTTTATTGTATCCTTCAATGAAGTGTTATCTGTTACCGCTGTGTCTGTGCTTCCAAGCTTTAGTCCCACATTTGCAAGCAATGCCGATGCCTGTTCAACTGTTTTTCCATGGAGGTCAGGGACTGTTGAATATTTCTGCTCAGGGCCGCTGCTTACAACCAGGTCGATGGTCGTGTCGGTTGATGTTGCGCTTGAGTCAGGTGACTGGCTTATGATGTAATCCTTCTGGAGCGTTGTGCTTGCCTGGTAGGTGATATTCCCAACCTTGAAACCTGCATCAGTTATTATCTCCTTTGCAGCATTGAGCTCCATATTCTCTACGTTCGGTATGCTCGATACCTTATCGCCGCTGCTGATGCTTACCCTTACATCGGAGTTTTCCTTAACCTTGGTTCCCTCATCAGGGTAGCATTTCAGAACAGTCCCTTCCGGCTCGTCGCTTTTTTCCTTCCCAACCACCACGAATTTCAGCTTCTTGTCTTCCACAAGCTTTTGGGCATCTTCCTCCTGCAGGCCTATGATTGCAGGAACTGTAGTCTCACCGCTGTTTCCGGCAAGCTTGTTGAAAGCAAAAAATCCCGAAACGGATCCGACCACAGCCAGAAGAACAAGGATGGCCGCAACCATTATTTTTTTCTTGTTTTTGTTCTTGCTGCTTTTGTTCTTTTCGCTTCTCTTTTCCAAAGGAGCTTGCTCTGGAGCCGGCTCCTGTTTAAGTTTGCTGTTTACAGCTTTCACATCAAGAACCCTTGTCGCATCCTGCTCAAAATCGCTGGCAACTATGCGCAGGTCCTTGTTCTGCTGGATAGCCCTCATATCTGCAACCATGTCCGTTACATTCTGGTATCTTCTGAAAGGTTCCTTTTCTATCGCTTTCATGATGAGCTTGTTAAGTGCGTCCGGAATATTCTCGTTAAGCTGTATCGGGGGAACCACTGGTTCCTGAATATGCTTCAGCGCCACTGATACAGGGCTTTCGGCATCGAAAGGAACCCTTCCTGTCACCAGCTCGTAAAGAACGATGCCCAGGGAGTATATGTCGGTCCTGTTGTCAACAACATTGCCTTTTGCCTGTTCAGGCGAGAAGTAATGAGCTGATCCCAGCACCTTGCTTGAATTGGTTATTGTCACAGAGTCGGATGATTTTGCTATGCCGAAATCAGTGACCTTGACAACACCGTCAGTTGTCACAAGAACATTGTGCGGCTTGATATCCCTGTGAACGATGTTGTTCTTATGGGCGTGCTCAAGCGCCTTTCCAATCTGGATGGCGATCGCAAGAGCCTGATCAGTCGTAAGCTTCCCTTTTTCATTGAGTATTTCCTTCAGGCTTTTTCCCTGCACGTATTCCATGACTATATAGTTGATGTCGCCGTCAGATCCAACGTCGTAGACATTTACTATGTTGTTGTCTGAAAGGCTCGCCACAGCTGTTGCCTCTCGTTTGAATTTCTTCAGAAATTCGGAATCGCTGGAATACTCCTTTTTCAATATCTTTACTGAAACGAATCTGTTCAATATCTGGCATTTCGCTTTGTATACGATCGCCATGCCGCCCTCACCGAGCTTTTCCACAAGTTCATATCTGTTGCCTAGAACTCTACCTATCATCTCTCCACTCTCCTTCAAATACAATAACAGAAATGTTATCTTTCGCGCCTCTTGATTTGCTCAGCTCGATCAGTTCAGCACAACAATCATCATCTTTCATTACAATATCGTATAATTCCTGTTCATTAACAAAGTTTGAAAGGCCGTCAGTACACAGAATGACCTTTTCTATCCCTTTTATGTCCATCCTTATTAGGTCAACTTCAACGGTATCGTATGTTCCTAAAGCCCTGGTAATAATATTTCTATTCGGATGATTGTCAGCCTCGCTTTCGGTTATGCTGCCTTCATCAAGCAGCTGCTGCACGAGGGAATGGTCTTTTGTAACCTGTGATATCGCTTTATCCTTAATGATATAACATCTGCTGTCGCCCACATGGGCTATAACCATTTCACTGCCCTTGATCAGGCATGCGGTCAAAGTAGTCCCCATGCCGTTCAATTCGTCCCTGCTCTTGGAAAGCTTGTATATTTTCAGATTCGAATCACATACAGCTCCCCTTATGCTGTCCTCCAGGTCATCTAACACCGCCAGCGAGTTTATATAAGAAATTGTATTCTCCACAGCCAGTTTGCTGGCTATTTCACCGGCATTGTGCCCTCCCATGCCGTCTGCTATTACGTAAATTCTTTTTGACTCATCGGTGTAATAATCGATATAGTCTTCGTTTACTTTTCTAAAGTTCCCAACATCGGTCAGTAATTCTACCAAGCTATTCACCTCTTTGTTCATCTAAATAACTCCTTCTCAGCTGCCCGCAGGCCGCATTGATATCGGAGCCCATTTCCCTTCTTACTGTAGTCTCTATGCCCTTCCTTGTCAATACCGCGCTGAATGCTGCAATATCCTTCTGTGTTGGTTTGGAATAGCCGTTTTCAACAACTGCATTGACAGGTATAAGATTGACATGACACAGCATTCCCTTAAGGATATCCGATAATTCTTCTGCATTTTCCAAACTGTCGTTTTTTCCTTTTACAAGCGAATATTCGAAAGTGATCCTCCTGTTTGTTTTGCTGATGTAATACCTGCAGGCATCGAGTATCTCAGCCATCGAATATTTGTTCGCCACCGGCATCATCTGACGCCGGATTTCATCATTAGGCGCGTGAAGCGATACCGCAAGCGTTATCTGGTAGTTCATGTCAGCAAGCTCCCTCATTTTCGGCACAAGCCCGCAGGTCGAAAGCGTAATGTGCCTCTGCCCAATGTTAAGTCCATATTCCGAATTAACGATGTCGAGGAATTTAGTCACATTATCAAAATTGTCCAGTGGTTCGCCGCTTCCCATCAAAACAACGTTGGATATCCTCCCGCCAATATTTTTCTGTGCGGCCAGAACCTGTCCGAGAATTTCGCCAGCGGTGAGGTTTCTAACCATGCCGTGAAGGGTTGAAGCGCAGAAGGTGCACCCCATCCTGCAGCCTATCTGTGTCGAAACGCAGATAGAGTTCCCGTGTTTGTACTGCATAACTACTGTTTCAATTATGTTTCCGTCGCTGTATTTAAGCAGGAATTTGAAGGTATCGTCGTCTCTGGATTTGTATTTTTCGACGATTTCAGGTATCCCGGTCTGGAAGCTGGCTGCCAGTTTGTTCCTTAGGCTTTCCGGTATGTTTTTCATGTCCGAAAAGCTGAAGCAGCCCTTGTATATCCAATCGAATACCTGTTTAGCCCTGAACTCTTTTTCCCCGCTGCCCTTTATCCACTTTTTCAATTCGTCAAGATCTAAATCCAAAATATTCCTCAATTAATCACCCTCTATCGTTTCTTCATCTTGGCTATAAAAAATCCATCCATATTTTCATTAGGCAGGATTGTCACATATCCTTCCTTGTGATATATGACGTTGTCGAACTTCCCAAAGAATAAAGGTTCAACAGAGTACTGGGGATTCTTTTTCAGGAACCATTTGATGTTCTCTTCATTTTCATCCTTGTTCAGCGTGCAGGTGGAATAAATCAGCTTTCCCCCTGCCTTTGTATATTTTGATGCGTTCGCCATGATCTTCCTCTGAATATCTATCAGGCTTGTCGTGCCTTCAATATCCTTGGTCCACTTTATCTCCGGCTTCTTTCTGATTATTCCAATCCCTGAGCATGGTACGTCTATTAGCACCCTGTCTCCTGCGGCTGTAAGCTTTTCGGTATATTTTGAAGCATCGAGCTTTGAACAAACCACGTTTGTTATCCCAAGCCTCCCGGTATTTTCCTCTATCAGCTTAAGCTTGTTCTCATGCAGATCGAAGGCCTGGATCCTGCCCGTATTGTTCATGATCTCAGCCATATGGCAGGTTTTCCCTCCAGGAGCGCTGCAAAGATCCAGAACCTTCATATTCTCATGAAGATCCATAGCGGGTGCAACAAGCATTGCACTTTCATCCTGGACCGAGATTAGCCCTTCTGAAAACAATGGATTATCCTCGATGTTTCTCCCCTTGTTTATGATTATCGCCTCCGGGCAAACCTGCCCTTCAGTGACATCATATCCGTATCCCTTCAGCGCCTCCATGGCGTCCTCATAGGTGGTTTTAAGGGTATTCACCCTGACCGTGACTGCAGGACGCATATTAAGACCTCTCAGGATATTCTCAGCCTCAGCAGGGCTGTACTGTAAGATGAACATCCTTACAAGCCATTCAGGAAATGAATATTCGAAACAAAGCTTCTCGATCGGGTTGCTCTCGTCATAAAAGGAAGCGTCAGGATTTCTGAGATAATTCCGCAGTATTCCGTTGACCAGCCTTCCCGCGCCGGAGGATTTTTTCTTCGCTAACTCAACTGCTTCGTTCACTACGGCAAACTGCGGTATTTTATCAAGATACCTGATCTGATATACGGATATCCTCAAGATGTTCAGGACATCCTCATCAATCTTCCTTAGGCCGTTCTTCAAAAAATGGCTCAGAACGGTATCGATGGTGTGCTTGTATTTCAGAGTTCCGTAAACTATCTCGGTTACGAGCGCCTTGTCCTTGGGATCAAGGCTTGATCTATCCAGGCCTTTGCCCAAGGCTATATTGGAGTACGCCTTTTTCTTAAGCACCTGGCTCAATATTTCAACTGCTGTTTTCCTTGCCGAATCCATATCAGTCATCCCGCCTGTTGCTCAATAAGATCAGCCTTGCAAGCTGGGCTATTGCCATCAAAACCGCCGCGATATAAGTCAGGGCCGCCGCATCCAGGACCTTCTTGGCACTCTGGAGTTCACCTTCGGCCAGGATGCCTTTCGAGCCCAGGAGCGCAAGCGCCCTGCTTGAAGCATTCAGTTCTACAGGAAGTGTTATGAGCTGAAACACAACAACTGTCATGAAAAGAATTATTCCTATGCGCAGAAGGCTTGGTATCCCAAGGATAAATCCTGCGAAAAAGAGCACCCAGGAAAGATTTGATCCGAAGTTCACTATCGGAACTATTGAATTTCTTATGACAAGAGGAGAGTATCTCTCCTGATGCTGTATTGCATGTCCGGTTTCATGGGCCGCCACTCCAAGGGAAGCCACTGACGAACCGTAAAAAACATCGTTTGAAAGCCTCATGACCCGGTTAACAGGATCGTAGTGATCTGTAAGCTTTCCCTGTACCAGCTCTACAGGAACGTCATTCAAGCCGTTGCTGTCAAGAAGCATCCTGGCAGCCTGAGATCCGTTGTATCCCCTTATGCTTTGCACTCTTGAATACTTGTCGAATGTGGTGCTGATTTTGTACTGAGCCCATGCTGCCAATATCAGTGCAGGTATGAGCACCAGCATGCTGGTGTCAAAATAAAACATAGCCGGTTCCCTCCTTCTTTATTTGTTAGTAAAGCACCTCGTTCTTATCGATCCTGTGCCCTTTTATGTATTCGCTGACGTCGAGAGGTTTTCCGCCTGGAAACTGGACTTTTTTTATGAGAAGTTCTCCTTCACCGCAGGAAACCCTGATTCCGTCCTTTGAAACATCCTCGATGGTTCCCGGCTCTGAAGCCGGCTTCGAGTCAAGCGCGACCGATGAATAGATCTTCATTACGTTTTCCTTGTAATGCGTATACGCCACAGGCCACGGATTAAGTCCCCTTATCAGGTTGTGGACAGCATGGTTAGGCTTTTTCCAGTCGATGACCGCCATATCCTTGTTGAGCATTGATGCATAGAAGCCGTCCCAGTTTTCCTGCTTTTGCCTCTTAATCTTGCCTTCAGCAACCCCTTTGAGCGTTTGCACAAGCAGGGCTGCACCGTCTTCCATAAGTATGTCGTGAAGCTCGCCGGCTGTCATAAGCTCTGTGATAGGAACCTCTGATTTCAGAAGCATGTCGCCGGTGTCGAGGCCCACGTCCATGAGCATTGTTGTGTTGCCGGACACCTTTTCGCCTCTTATGACCGCCCAGTTGATAGGTGCGGCGCCCCTGTATTTAGGAAGAAGGGATGCGTGAAGATTTATGCATCCGTATTTTGGTATATCCAGCACTTCCTTCGAAAGAATCTGTCCGTAGGCAACCACGACAATAAAATCCGGAGCCATATCCTTCAGAAGCTTTACAAGTTCTTCGTCTTTTTTAAGATTTACCGGCTGATACACGGGAATCCCGTGTCTGAGCGCAGCCTCTTTGACCTCCGACATGGCAAGCTTTTTGCCCCTTCCCTTGGGTTTGTCGGGCTGGGTGAATACTGCTGCAACCTCAAATTCCTCTGTAAGCCTTTCCAGGGAAGGTACTGCAAATTCCGGTGTACCCATAAATACAATCTTCATTAGAATTCCTCTTCCTCCTCCGGAATTACCTTGTCTATGAACAGCACCCCGTCAAGATGGTCTATTTCATGGCAGAGCGCCCTGGCCATAAGCCCGCTGCCGGTGATCTCGATTTTTTCGCCTTTTTCATTGAGGGCTGTAACCTTAACTGTCTCCGGCCTGTTGACATTGCCTTGTTCTCCCGGAACGCTGAGGCAGCCTTCATAATCGACCACATCCCCTGTGGCCTCCACTATCTCAGGATTCACAAGCTTTATTGGCCCTTCTCCGATATCTATTACCACAAGCCTTTTTAGGATGCCAACCTGAGGCGCTGCCAGACCGACACCTTCAGCAGCATACATTGTCTCCAGCATATCGTCCAGAAGCACAAGCTCCCTTTCCTTTATCTCATCAACTATCCTGCATTTCTTTCTCAGGATTTCATCGCCATTTATCCTTATAGTTCTTAATGCCATTGTAAACCTCCAAATATTATTGTTTTAAAGCAGACTTGTAGGGTTAATGTCTATGCTAACCCTTATACTATTATAAACGTCTTTGGTCAAATCATAAATAGTTTTTCTTATATAATCGGCAAAATCTGGTTCTATTTTGCCTTTCAGTATAAGCTGCCACCTGTGAGAATCCTTGATTTTTGAAATCATGCACGGGCTTGGGCCTAACAACTCAATTCTATCATAGCCGGCAACTATATTCTTTAATATAATACCAACATTCTGTATACATTTTATTAACAATTCTTCCTGTTCGCTGCTCATATTCACGCTCAGAATCTCGGTGAACGGAGGGTAGTCCATGAGCCTTCTTATTTCAATCTCCTCCCTGAAGAAGCCCTCGTAATCACCCTTCACAGCATATCCGATGCTGTAGTTGTCCGGATTGTACGTCTGGACAATGACTTTCCCAGCTTTCCTTCCCCTGCCAGCTCTGCCTGAAACCTGGGTTATGAGCTGGAAAGTCCTCTCTCCCGACCTGAAATCAGGAAGGTTCAGAGAAAGGTCTGCAGCAATGATTCCCACAAGCGTAACATTTTTGAAGTCAAGACCCTTTGCCACCATCTGCGTTCCTATCAGTATGTCAGCCTCCTGGTTCTTGAATCTGTTGTATATGCTTTCATGGGAATCCTTTTTCCTCGTAGTGTCGAAATCCATCCTGAGGGTCCTTGCACCCGGAAACTGTTTTCTCGCCTCAGATTCAATCCTTTCGGTGCCTATGCCGAAGTACTTGATGTATTTGCTTCCGCAGCTAGGGCAAAGCTTGTCAAGCCTCCTGCTCTTGCCGCAGTAATGGCAGGTAAGCATTCCGCTGTCGTGATGGTAAGTGAGCGAAATATCGCAGCTTTCACATTTATACACGTACCCGCAGCTGCGGCAGGATACGAAAGTTGAAAAGCCTCTTCTGTTCAGGAAAAGGATCACCTGCTCTTTCCTGGCAAGGCATTCTTCAATGCCCTTTATGAGTTCCTGGCTGAAAATGGAGCGGTTGTTGCTTTTCAGTTCCTCCCTCATGTCCACAACCTGGATGGCCGGCATTTTTGCTCCGTCGGCCCTCTCCTTGAGAGTGAAAAGCTCCATCTCCCCCGTGGCTGCCCTGTAGTAGCTCTCCAGCGAGGGGGTTGCCGAACCGAGCACGACTTTGCACCCGGTCAAGCCGCTCTTTATCTCGGCGATTTCCCTGGCATGGTATTTAGGATCGCTGTCGGATTTGTAGCTGCCCTCATGCTCCTCGTCAATGACGATCATCCCCAGGTTCTCAAAGGGCAGGAACAAGGCTGATCTTGCACCTATGGCCACCTTTACTTTTCCCTCCTTGACCCTGAACCATTCATCGAAGCGCTCACCCTGGGACAGGCGGCTGTGAAACACGCTGATGTCGCTTCCGAACCTGCCTTTGAACCTCTCGACCATCTGAGGGGTGAGGGCTATCTCGGGCACAAGGATTATGGAGTCTCTTCCCTGTTCAATCATCTCGGACACCAGGTGCATGTATATCTCAGTTTTGCCGCTCCCGGTCACACCGTGTATGAGGAACTCGCTTCCGCTGGATTCAAGGATTCGTTCGACTACCCTTCGCTGCTCGGGATTCAGCTCTTTTTTTGAATAACTGCTGTATGAGCGGTCATTGTACCGGCTTATGACCCCTTCGCGCTGCTGCAGGAAGCCGTTCTTGATCATGCTTGTGACAGAGGACAGCGAGAGTCCGAAATCATCTGCCAGCTTGTTTTTGTTGAACTTGCCGTTGTTAAGGCTTACGGTCTCCCAAATGGTTCTGTACGGCTCTTTGTCGTATCTTCCTGCGATTTTCTCGCCGGTGAAAACAAAGTTCTCCTTCCTGGTCCTGATCCCTTTGGTGATCCCGCTCGGTATGAGAACCTTTATTGCCTCTATATAGGTGCACAGATACCTTTCCCTCATCCTCTCCATCAGAGCGAGATCCTTCTCATTGAAAAGGGGCAGGTCGTCGCACAAGGAGGATATTTCCTTGACATCCCCCTTTGCAGCATCAGGAATCGACACGACAAATCCCTCCGTTCTCTTGTTGCCTTTTCCGAAAGGCACAAGCACGCGGCTGCCGATCTGCAATTTATCCTTAATCATATCCGGGACGGCATATGTAAACGCCCTGTCCAAAGCCGACGAACTGCTGTTTATAATAACTCCTGCATATCCAACCACAAAATCACCCTTTTCATTTATACCTTCAATTAATAAAGAAGCTTCCCCTGCAGGCTGTGCAAGGGAGGCTTCAACATCGTTTCTATTCTCTGTTTTTTAGAATAATATTGAAAAGCTCCCTGGCAACATTTCTCTTTGCCATGCTTTCCAGATAAATCGGATCTCCGTCTCGCCTTAGTATGGTAACCTTATTGTCGTCAGTCGCAAATCCGGTTTTAGTAATGTCATTAGCCACGATATAGTCGAGGTTTTTCTTTTCAAGTTTTCCCTGCGCGTTCTCAAGAAGGTCATGGCTTTCGGCTGCAAAGCCCACAAGTATCTGATTGGTCTTCATCTCTCCAAGCTTCTTGAGTATATCAAAATCCTTGACAAACTCGATCGCCAGATCAGAGGATGCTTTTTTGATTTTAGCATCAGAGTAGGTCTTCGGCTTGTAATCCGCTACTGCAGCTGCCTTTATAACTATGTCTGCCTCTCCGAACCTGCTGGTCACGGCGTTGTACATGTCCCCTGTGGTCTTTACATTTATCAGTTCAACCCCGTAAGGAGGCTTGATATGGGATGGTCCGCTTACCAGAACAACCTCGGCGCCTCTGTATGCCGCCTCTTCAGCTATGGCATAGCCCATCTTGCCTGAGGATCTGTTTGTTATGTACCTTACAGGATCGATTGGCGCTATGGTAGGTCCTGCTGTAACGAGCACCTTTTTCCCCTTGAGGTCTTTGATGTCGTATAGTTCCTTCATGACGCAGTCGCATATTTCTTCGGTATCGGCAAGCTTTCCTATTCCAGTGTCGCCGCAGGCAAGCCTTCCCTCTGCAGGATCTATGAACTTGAATCCGTGGACTCTTAATCTTGCAATGTTCTCCTGAAGTATGCTGTTCGTGTACATTCCGGTATTCATAGCCGGAGCCACAAGTACTGGAGCTTTTGTTGCCATCACCGTTGTGGTGAGAAGATCATCGGCTATACCGTTTGAAACTTTTCCAATAAAATTGGCAGTAGCAGGGACTATGAGCATGGCATCGGCCTTCTGCGCAAGGGAAATATGCTGTATCTCCCAGGCTTTCGGCTCCACAAACATGTCAGTGCTCACCAGGTTCTGGCTCATTGTCTGAAAGCTTAAGGGGCTTACGAACTCTGTGGCAGCTTCTGTCATTATGACATGGATATTCACGTTTTTTTTCTTCAACGCGCTTATAATATCAAGAACCTTGTATACTGCTATCCCGCCGCAGACACCGATTACTACTGTTTTTTTGTTTTCCATTTCTATTTGATACCTTCTTTTACAGTTTCATATGTTAACAGATCGTCGTTTATCTCATTGATAGCTATGGTTACAGGCTTGTTTGAGTCTATGCTTTCAAGCGGCTCCTGGCCGTCTATCAGCTGTCTTGCCCTCTTTGCAGTCATTGTGACCAGTGTGTATCTGCTGTTAACTTTCTTAAGCAGATCGACGATTGATGGGTTAATCATAGAGTTATTCATGTATTTCTACCTCCTCCGAGTCTAAAATCTTTTCTTTAAGCCTGTCAACCCTGCATTTTTCAGCAGAAAGTATGGCTTTTATCTTATCGACCGCATTTTCTACGGTGTCGTTGACAACTGCATAGTTGTATTTTGAAATGTAATTCATCTCATGATAAGCGGATTTGAACCTTCTCATGAGTGATTCCTCTGTTTCGGTGCCACGGTTTGTTATCCTCTTCTTCAGTTCTTCCATTGAAGGAGGAAGAATGAATATGAATACGCCCTCGGGGTACTGCTGCTTGACCTTCAATGCGCCCTGGATGTCGATTTCAAGCAGGACATCCTTGCCGCTGTAGATTGCCTCCAGAGCCTTCCATTTAGGGGTGCCGTAGTAGTTTCCGTAAACCTCTGCATATTCGAAGAAATCATCATTTTCGATTTTTTCAAGAAATTCCTGCCTGCTCAAAAAATAGTAATTAACTCCGTCGATCTCCCCGGCTCTCGGCTCCCTTGTGGTAGCTGAAACGGAAATCCAAAGGTCTTTGTCTTCGGACAGGGCTTTACAGATGGTTCCTTTGCCAGTTCCTGATGGACCCGAAATTACTATTAGAAGTCCATTGTTAGCCATTAGTTTTCACCTTCGCCTATATCTTCAGCCTCTTCGTCTTTCAATGCAAGCCTGTGAGCAACTGTTTCAGGCTGTACCGCTGAAAGTATTACATGGTCGCTGTCAGTGATTATGACAGCTCTTGTCCTTCTGCCATAGGTAGCGTCAATGAGCATGCCTCTGTCCCTGGCTTCCTGAATTATTCTTTTGATCGGCGCAGATTCAGGGCTGACTATTGCCACCAGCCTGTTCGCTGAAACGATATTTCCAAACCCTATGTTTATCAATTTTATTCCCATTCTAATCCCCCTAATACTATTCTAGATTTTGTACCTGCTCTCTTATCTTTTCAATCTCGTTCTTAATGCTAAGCATGATATTGATAACGTCTAGGTTGCTTGCCTTTGAGGCTATGGTGTTTGTTTCCCTGTTCATTTCCTGTATTATGAAGTCAAGTTTTCTGCCCACAGGCTCATCCATATCCAGTGTCTCTATGACCTGGACCAGATGGCTTTTCAGCCTTACAATCTCTTCATCTATGGAAGCTTTGTCTGCAAGCAGGGCAACTTCCATCGCAAGCCTGTTTTCGTCCACCTTGTAGTCTTTTAGGAGGTCGTTAAGTCTAACCTTTAGCTTGTTCTGGTATTCCTGTACTATATCGGCCGACTTCTCTTCTATTACAAGGACCATGTCCTTTATGCCCCTGCATTTGGCGATTATGTCTTCCTTGAGCTTCAGTCCTTCTCTTTCCCTCATCTGCAGCATCATGTCGAGCGCATCATTCAGCGCCTTCGCGAGGCTTTCCCAAAGTTCCTCCACATCTTCATCTTCCTGCTTAGCGGTTATGACTTCCGGGAATTTTGAAATAAGGGAGAGGTTAACTTCATCCCTCAGGCTGTATCTTTCCTTTAGTTCTGTAAGGCAGCTGTAGTAGGAATCTGCCAAAGACTTGTTCAAAAAAGCCGAAACATCTTTCTTGTCGAAAAGATTCTGGGTCAGGAAAAGATCGATCTTGCCCCTGTTCAGCTTTGACTGAACAGTTTTTCTGATCCTGTCCTCCAGCGGCAATAAGCTTTTGGGGATTTTGATGCTGAGGTCGCAGTATCTGTGGTTGACGCTCTTTATCTCAACGGTATAGCTGCGGCCGTCCATTTCAATGGTGCCCCGTCCATACCCTGTCATGCTTCTAATCATTCTATTCACCCTTCCGCATTTCAATGTCAATTCATACTAATTATACATAATAATTATAAATAATTTCAAGATGTCTAATGCATTATACCACATTTTAAACAAGTTTATACATTTTTTTCATCCTTTTTTATATAGCATCAATATATTGATTTTGACCGTTTACAACCGAACATATGTTTGGTATAATTGAAGAAAGTAATGAAAGGATGTGGATTCTTTGGATATCCGGGAAAAGCTCCGCATACTTTCCGCGGCGGCAAAATTCGATGTCTCCTGTTCCTCCAGCGGCGGCTCAAGGAAAAATAAGCCGGGCGGGATAGGAAATTCAGCACCCGCAGGCATCTGCCACAGCTTCACATCAGACGGGAGGTGCATCTCCCTCCTGAAGATACTCCTCACCAACTACTGCGTATATGACTGCGCCTATTGCGTCAACCGCTCCACGAGCGATGTGGAGCGGGCTGCATTCACCCCTGAGGAGATAGCCGACCTCACCATAAATTTCTACAGGAGAAATTATATCGAGGGGCTCTTCCTGAGTTCTGCAGTTTTCAGAGATCCTGACCATACGATGGAACTTATGATCCGTGCAGCCGCCATCCTCAGGAACGAATACAGCTTCAACGGGTACATCCATCTGAAGGCCATTCCGGGGGCTGATCCGCTGCTTATAGAAAAAGCCGGCGCTCTGTCAGACAGGATGAGCGTGAACATAGAGCTTCCCTCAAGCAGAAGCCTGATGCTTCTGGCTCCGCAGAAAAGCCGTGACAACGTGCTTAAGCCTATGTCCCAGATAAGCGCGCAGATATCGGCTGCCAAGCTGGAAAGGAAAACTGTAAGCAATGCTCCGAAATTTGTACCCGCAGGGCAGAGCACACAGCTTATCGTGGGAGCATCGCCTGAAAGCGACTTCAGAATAATAAGCCTCTCCGAGAGTCTCTATGAGAAGTACAGGCTCAAGAGGGTCTACTATTCAGCCTACGTACCTGTTTCTAACAGCCCGCTTCTCCCAAGCATAAGATTCTCCCCTCTCCTGCGAGAACACAGGCTTTATCAGGCTGACTGGCTCCTCCGTTTCTACGGCTTCAAGGCATCTGAAATCCTCTCTGAGGGCAGCCCAACCCTTGACCTCAATCATGACCCCAAGACGAACTGGGCACTTAACAATATTGACTTTTTCCCCGTGGAAATCAACAAAGCCTCCTACCGGGAGCTCCTCAGGGTTCCCGGAATTGGAATGACCTCGGCCAAAAGGATCATCTCCGCGAGATGGGTACGGTCTCTTGATTTCTCAGATCTGAAGGTCCTCGGAATAGTGATGAAAAGGGCCCAGTATTTCATTACTTGCGGAGGAAGGTATTTCGGCGACGTTCCTTTCAGCGGACCGAGAATCCGCGGCCGGCTTTCTCCTAAGCAGGATCTCAACCTAAGGGAGCTTGAGAAAAATTCGTTTGAGCAGCTCAGCTTCCTTGATTCCTCAAGCAGGCTGCTCATAGGCAGCGCTGCGTCAACAAGCATGAGCGGTGAATTTTAGAAAGGAGCAAGGGATATGAATGCAACTGGATATATTTACGACGGAACATTCGAAGGACTCCTCACATGCATATACGAAGCATACTACAGGCATGAGAACCCCGTTTTTATCCTGGAAAGCAAAAAATACAGCGACGGCATACAGGGGACGCTTTTTTCGCTGCTGGAGTCGCCGCTGCGTATAGAGACTGACATACCCAAAGCCGGCAGGGTATACAATGCTGTGGAGAAAAATATATCGGCAGAGGCAATGGAAACGATCTATAATGTTTTTCTATCCGAAATACCCGGTTTCGAACTCATGATACTTGAATACGTCAGGCTTGGCTTCAGGACCGGCTACGACCTGAACAAGAACCTGCAGGATAAAAGGGTAATGGACATGATCAGGGCAGAGAGAAAGGTTGTTTTCGAAGTCCACAGGATGCACGGTTTCCTCAGGTTTCAGGAAATGCCAGGCTTCTTCTACGCTCCCTTCGAGCCCGACCACAACATAACCGCGCTTGTGACCCCGCACTTTGCGGAAAGGCTTCCCGATCAGGATTTCATCATCCATGATCTTGGGCGAGGCATAGCTTCTGTGTGCAGAAGGGGTGACTGGTTCGTTACAAGCATTGAGGGATCAGTCCGGGCGGATTTCCTCCAGGGTAAGGGTGGCAATATTTACGAGGATCTGTGGAAGGGCTACTTCAGCTGGGCCTCTATTGACGAAAGAAATAACCCGGGAAATCAAAAACGCCAGATGCCCAAAAGATATTGGAAGCATCTGACGGAGTTTCAGTAGGATCAGGCTTTGCTTTCTGCACCCTTGCCGGCGTCACTGCCTGCTGTTTCAGGCGGTGCTGCCGCTACCTTCAGAGATGAAATCTCTAAATCCATTTTTTTGATTGTATCGCCCAGCTCTTGATTCTTTGACTTGTAGTACTTGATTTCCGAATTCAGCTCCCTGACCTTCTTAAGAGATTTCAGTTTGCCGAAAAGCCCGAAAAATATTGTGATGACCGCGCCAATGACAGCTGACAGGATTATTACTATCGACTGAGAAAGCTCGTACCTGGCAAAAAACAATCTGATTGTTACAACATCGGAATTAAGCGCAGCAAATACTGCTATGATTATGGAAAAAAGCAATGAAATCACAAACCAAACCTGCATAATATCCCTTCCCTTCCTCAACTGTTTATTACATATATTATACGCATTAAGGAAAATATAGTCAATTCATCTTGCTGCGCATGTCTTTCCAGACATTAATATTTCAAGTTCAATATACCTGCTGCTGGCATATAATATGGCTGGATTCGATGTCCAGATCGAAATACCCTCCTTCTCCTCTTCTAACTGTCCTGTCAGGACTTCCCTGCCGTCCGCCACCAGCGTGATGCACCTGCCGCCCGCCTCTTTCATGAGTTTTCTTTCTCCGGCATAATAATGTACATTCTCCAGGCCCATTATGCTCTTACTGCCGTAAATGAGTATGCTCGTTTGCACACCGCGGCTGACCGCCTCTGCAAGCTCGTTGTATAGGTACATTACATCCTCGCCCCATATGGCCAGGTTTATTTCGTTTTCAGCCTCCTTTATCATCTGGCTTGCCTTCTCCATAGTTGAGAAATATCCCCTTATGTTCCATACATAGTCCGGCTCCTGGCCTGTGCCCAAAGCCGGAAGCTTTGATTTCAGCACATTTATAGATTTCTCAAATTCGGCATCCGCCTTTTTCAGCAGCTTTTCAGGCGGAAGAGGCACGTATTTAACAGGATCATTCCCCACATTCAGGACCGCCCCTCTGTTTCCAAGCCTAAGTATGTTCTCGTAAACCTTTGCTTGAGGCACACCCGATATCTTGCTTATCTCGTAGCCTGTTGCAGGATTTCTGTGCAGCAGCGCAAGGTATATCTTTGCCTCGTAGCTAGTAAACCCGATTTTCTGCATCTCCTTCAGTATTTCCTCCATGCTTTCACCCCCAAATGAAACCGAAGCCCCTTCATTAATAACTACATTAGTAGTTATTAATGCTTTTGTCAACATTAAAGCTGATAATGCTGAATATTCTGTGATATAATTGACTGTATGATAATGATATTTGGGGGATTTATATGAGGACAGAGGAATTCACTTTCAAAGACGAGGAGAATGCAGAGATATTCTGCTGCAAATGGAGCCCGGAGGGCTCTGCAAAACCTAGAGGAGCAATACAGATTTCACACGGCATGGCGGAAATGTCTTCCAGATATGAGCGTCTTGCGTCTGCACTGACCTCTGCGGGGTATGTAGTTTACGCAAACGACCACCGGGGGCACGGAAAGACCGCCCTGTCGCTAGAGAATGTCGGGTATCCTGGAGACAAAGACGGCTTTACATGGATGGTAAGGGACATGCACCAGCTTTCCGTGATAATCAAGGCTGAGAATCCTGGTTCACGCCTTATCCTCCTGGGTCACAGCATGGGCTCCTTCCTCTCCCAAAGGTATGCACAGCTTTACGGAGACGAAATTGACGGCCTTATACTTTCAGGCACAAACGGAAAGCAGGGTCTTGCTCTTGATCTGGGCATGCTGGCTGCACGCCTGGAGATCAGCGTGAAAGGCAGGCGGGCGAAGAGTCCGATCCTTAATTCGCTTTCTTTCGGCTCCTTCAACAAAAGCTTCCGTCCGGCAAGGACTGAATTCGACTGGCTGAGCAGTGATCCTGCGGAAGTGGACAAATACATAAGAGACGATTACTGCGGCGGAATATTCACTGCGGGCTTTTTCCATGATTTTTTCAAGGGGCTGAAGGAGATCGAAAAACCTTCAAACATGGCTGAAATGCCAAAAGACCTGCCTGTATACATTTTTTCAGGTGAAAAGGACCCTGTCGGCGGCTTCACGAAGGGAGTCCTGCGGCTGGTGGAAGCCTACAAAAGCCTGGGTATGAAGGATGTCACCTGCAGGTTCTACAAGGACGGAAGACATGAAATGCTTAACGAAATCAACCGCGATCAGGTGATTTCCGACCTGATCGAGTGGCTTAATTCAAAATAAGGGGTGTTTATATGGACAAGTACATAATGTCTCTGGATCAGGGTACCACCAGCTCAAGATGCATACTTTTTGACCGAAAAGGAAACATCTGCAGCATAGCTCAGAAGGAATTCACTCAGATATATCCTGAACCAGGCTGGGTTGAGCATGACCCCATGGAAATCTGGTCAAGCCAGATAGGTGTGGTGACCGAGGCGATGGCTAAGATCAACGCAGCCTCCATCGATATAGCAGGCATAGGCATAACGAACCAGAGGGAAACAACAGTGGTATGGAACAGGGAGACTGGTGCGCCTGTCTACAATGCCATCGTCTGGCAGTGCAGGAGGACCGCGGGCATCTGTGAAGCACTGAAGGCAGAGGGCTTTGAAAAAATCATAAAGGACAAGACGGGTCTTATACTTGATGCCTACTTCTCGGGAACAAAAATCAAATGGATACTTGATAATGTACCAGGGGCAAGGGCGGAAGCAGAAAAAGGAAACCTCCTTTTCGGAACCATAGACACCTGGCTGATCTGGAATCTTACAAAAGGAGAGGTTCACGTCACCGATTATTCGAACGCTTCCAGAACCATGCTTTTCAATATACATGAACTGAAGTGGGATGGAGAACTGCTCAAGATTCTGGATATCCCGGAATCAATGCTTCCTGCCGTGAAACCCTCCAGTGCAATTTACGGATACACAGACCCGACCCTGACCGCAGGGTCAATCCCTATCGCAGGCGCTGCCGGCGATCAGCAGGCAGCGCTCTTCGGCCAGGCTTGCTTCGAGCCCGGAACGGCAAAAAACACTTACGGAACAGGCTGTTTCATGCTCATGAACACCGGAGAAAAAGCTGTAACCTCCAGCAAAGGCCTTCTAACCACCATAGCCTGGGGCATCGACGGGAAGGTCGATTATGCTCTCGAGGGCAGTGTTTTCATTGCAGGCGCTGCCATACAGTGGCTCCGGGACGAGCTCAAACTAATAGAAACAGCTGCTGATTCCGAGGGATATGCTCAGTCGGTGCAGGACACCAACGGGGTCTACGTGGTCCCCGCATTCGTAGGGCTTGGAGCCCCGTACTGGGATCCCTATGCAAGAGGCATAATCGTGGGACTCACCAGGGGTGTAAAAAAGGAGCACATAATAAGGGCAACACTGGAGGCCCTCGCATACCAGACAAACGATGTGTTGAAGATCATGCAGCTGGAATCGGGTATAAGCCTGAAAGCCCTGAAGGTTGACGGAGGTGCCTGCGCCAACAATTTCCTGATGCAGTTCCAGTCAGACATACTTGATGTCCCTGTCCAGAGACCTGTGGTAATCGAGACGACTGCGCTGGGAGCTGCTTACCTTGCAGGCCTTGCCACCGGATACTGGGAAAGCATGGAAGAGATAGCATCCAACTGGGCTGTTTCCAGGACATTCACCCCTGATATGGGTCAGGCTGAAAGGAAGCACCTTACAAAAGGCTGGGACGAAGCTGTAAAGAGGTCAAGAGGCTGGGCGCTTGAGACCGAATAAATTAGAGACTGGAAGCTTTCCAGTCTCTTTTAGTAATGGCTTGTATCGATTCAATTTTGTTTACCAGCGTTCCATTTCTTTTCTGAGCTCTTCTTTCGCAATCGTATAGCTCTCGAGGTTGCCCTTCATCCTGATAACAAGATTCTCTTCCCCTTCCAATGCCGAATGTTTTGCGATCCTTTCATTGAGTTCATCGATTCTTTTGTCTAAAAGGTCAAGGATAATAATTGCCGAACTTTTGCTAATCATAATAATCAATCCTTTCTCTTGTACTGTGTTATTATCAATTATAATTCGAAAAAGGCATGAACTCAACAAGAGATGCATTATAATATATAATTATTTCAGGAGGTGATCCGCAGCATGAGCTTTTTGACTATCAGATTCTACGGCGGGTTGAATTATTTTCTTCCGCCGCAAATTCGGCAGATTCCGTTCCGTCATTCTTTCACTGGTCAGCCCACTGTCAAGGATCTTGTAGAATCCTTTGGGGTTCCCCATGCTGAGGTGGACCTTATCCTCGTCGACGGAGTATCCGCCCGTTTTGACCGGCAGCTCAGGGGCGGCGAAAAGGTATCTGTCTATCCTGCCTTCAGGAGTATCGACGTTTCAGCTGTGACCCTTGTGCGGCCTGAACCTCTGACTGAAATCCGTTTTGTACTTGACGTGCATCTAGGGAAACTCGCTTCATACCTGCGCATGGCGGGCTTCGACACTCTCTACAGCAGCTCTGCTCTTGACAGCGAGCTTGCAGAACGCTCTGCTTTGGAACGCAGGATTCTGCTCACCTTTGACAGGGGCCTGCTCAAGAGAAAGAATGTTATGTACGGTTACTGCGTAAGGTCCAGAGATCCGGCGACGCAGCTGAAAGAGGTTCTGAATCACTTCGGATTATCGGACAGTCTTCACCCTTTCTCGCGGTGCATGATCTGCAACGGAGTTTTGCAGCATGTCGCCAAGGATGAGGTGTTTGAGCGCCTTCCCGAAAAGGTCAGGGAGTATGCGGATGACTTTACCGTTTGCCGGGGATGCGGAAGAATATACTGGAAGGGTACCCATTTCGAACGTATGAGTGAATTAATTAAAAAAGCTATTTCATCGGAATGAGATGAAATAGCTTTCTGCTTATGCAGCTGCCTTAAGTTTCTTAATGTTCGGGTACTGAGAAATGAGTATGCCCGCAAGCATCAATGCGCATCCAACGTAACCCCTGAAACCCAGGTTTTCATGCAGTATGATGAGACCGCCGAAGGCTCCGAAAACCGCTTCAAGGCTCAGGATTAAAGCCGCGTGTGAAGCTTTTGCGTTTTTCTGACCTATTACCTGCAGCGTGTAGGCTATCCCAACTGAACAGACGCCGCCATACAGGATAGGCAGGGCTCCCTGCATAATGCCGCCAAGAGTAATATCCTCGAAGATCACTGCACAGATAAGGCTGAGCGCGGAGCATGTCACGAACTGCACCAGGGACAGCTGGATCCCGTCCACCTTTTTAACGAGATGGTCTATGAGCACTATATGGGCGGCGAAGAAAACTGCGCAGAATATCTGGAGAATGTCGCCGTAGTTCATTGCTGTAAAACCGCCCTTGACTGTGATGAAATACAGTCCTATAACCGCAAACGCCACGCCTGCCCAGTTGCTCAGGCTGATTTTGTGTTTAAGAATAGTTGCCAGTACAGGCACGAGAACAATATACATAGCCGTAATGAATGCTGCATTTCCGACGGAAGTGAAGGACATCCCAAGCTGCTGAAAGGTGTTGGCTATAAATATTATGAGACCTGCCGCAATGCCCCCTTTAATAGGGCTTTCAAGTTTCGCGTATTCTGCGGTATTTCTGTTCTTGTTATTGAAGTACATAAAAACCGGAACGAGTGTAAGACTTCCAAGCGCAAATCTGATTCCGTTAAAAGTAAATGCGCCCACATATTCCGATCCTATCTTCTGTGCCACGAATGCGAAGCCCCAAACCCATGCAGCAAAAAGCAGCAGGAGATTGGCCTTCAGCACTTTATGCTGCATCAGTAGTTCAGCTCTATTTCATCCGGGTCGTCCCCGTTTTGAAATACAATCCATTCATCTTCATTAAATTCGGAATCAGTTATTTTGTCGAGCGGCATTTTTATGTATTTTCCTGCTGCTGAAACAGCGACGTCGCCATTCTTCAGTATTATTTCCCCTGTGCCCTCAAAAATCCTTTTTGAGTCTTTTGTTATCCTGCCTACAACTCTCAGCTCCTCATTAAGAGGAACAGGCTTTCTGTATTTGAGGCTGATCTCCGCTGTCACGCCCCACATGCTTTCATCCTTAACCAGTATCGCCCTGCCTATAACCTCGTCAAGTATTGCAGAGGATATGCCGCCGTGCATCCTGCCGGGGTAGCTCTGATGCTCTTCAACAGGCTTGAATATCGCCACCAGTTCCCCGTTTTCAAGCTCGTAAAACGCCGCTTTCAGGCCCAGCTCGTTGTTCAGGCCGCACACTATGCATTTAGTGCTGTTCCGCTGTTTTTTTACCACCTTGTATTTCATCGTGCGTCTCCTTTTCTTCGTCATTTATATGATTTCTATCTGATAATCCAGCAGCTCCGCTTCGGTGTTTGACTCAATGAAGTTAACTACGCTCTGGATTATGCTGTTTGCGATCTTTGTGCTGTTGCTGACGCAGGCGAGACCGATCACTATGGATTGGTGCAGGTCCAGGTCTTCAATTTCTGCAACCGAAACATTGAACTTGTTCTGGACTTTCGCGGTTATGCTTTTGACGATCATCCTCTTTTCCTTGAGAGAATGAACCCAGTTAGCATGAAGGTAAACCTTCCCTGTTCCAATTACCATCTCATCACCCCGTAATCATAATTTACTGCAGCAGAAGGGTCATCTTGCCGGTCAGATAGTAAAGAAGGCTGTCATCGGCATCTATGAGCCACTTGCCGTCCTTCATGACCAGATTAACCTCGACATCGCCTGCAGATATATCGTAGTCCCCGCTGTCAATATCATCTGGGATTTGTTTTGACACGAATTCTTTGAATCGGTCCATAACCCTTTCCTTCTCGGCAGCAGATCCGGAAATATAATCCTCAAGCATTGGATTAAGTTCCTCGGTGTGCCTGTTGTAAAAGCTGAACAGGTCCACTGATTCGATGTGAAGTTGTGCTGATGCAGCAGAGCCTTCTATTTCAATGCCGTCTATCCTGTATTGGATTTTTGAAAGCACCAGCTTCAGGGTATCCTCATACTGGCCGCTGTCAAATTTAGATAAAATATCAGTGTATTCACTTCCAGGAGCAACGTATTCCCCTGCTTCCTCAAGCCTTCCTTCCTTCACTTCTGAAAAAAAGCTTTCCAGGGCTGCTTTAACAGGTTCTTTCTGGCTTTTAGGCCCTGTGCCGATGAAGTAATATGCAGAAGCAGAGATCACTGCTACTGCAACTACAGCAATTAATGCCTTAACACCTTTACTTATCGAACACACCTCCCGATTTCTTGCTGGATTTGCCCTTCCTGGCCTGCCCCATGCTTTTCTGAGCCCTCTCGTAGGACCCTTTTTCATTACCCTTCTGTTTTTTTGCCTCAATAAGTTTTTTCATCATCTCTATATTCTTTTCTGACATTTCTACTCTCCTATAAGTTCTGTGAATTCTTTTGAGCTTCTGACCGGATCAAAGTCCGATTCGCTCTTTGCTTCTTCCCTGATGTCAGGATTTATATCTATTGCCAGCCGGAGATATTTAACCGTGCTGGCTGCGTCTCCCCTTCTCCCGTAGATGCTTGCTATCCCGTAGTAGCTCCACTCCCCCTGACCGTTCGCAACCTCCAGGGACTTTTCATACCACGACAAGGATTCGTCGTAGTACCTGTAAAGCTCCAGCGAAAGGGCTTTGTTGAACCTGGCCATATAGTCGTCCGGGTTCAGTTCCAGCGCCTTGTCGATATTCTTAGAGCCTTCACTGTAATTTCCGGCATAGCACTGGGTTATGCCTTTGATGTAATAGGCCTTGAAGAAGGTCGGATCCTCGGCAATCACTTCATTCTCGGCTGCTACAGCCTCCTCGTATTTATTCTCGAAGAAAAGGTCATAGCCTTCCTGAGCCTTCTTTTCGAGTCTTGCTGCTTTTTCGATTGCTTCTGCTTCAGCCGCTGTTTCTTCAGCTGTTTTAGCAGTTGACTCTTCAATAGTATTTGAGGCTGTACTGTCTGGATTTTCATTGCTTGAGCATGCTGCCAGTGAAAACATCATAAGCATGCTCAACGCTGCCGCTGCTATCGCTTTTTTCATTTTTCCCCCTAGTTGACCGGATAGTTAGGATTCGTAAGCCTGTTTGAAAAGACATCCATTGAATGGAATGTGCTGATGTAGACCCTGTCTAAAGTAAGTATGCCGTCTGACTTGTCAGACCACCTGCCGTTTGTCGTGAACGCCATCTTGTACCCGGCTTCAGCGACAGCCTTGACTGTGTCTTCGTTGTATTTGCCTGTAGGGTACGCCACGTAATCCACCGACCTTCCCAGTAGCTTCTCAAGGGCTGCCTTTGAGTCCTTAAGCTCCGCCAGCTGCTCGGAATAGCTCAGGGAATCAAGATCGCGGTGGGTGACGGTATGGCTTTCTATCTGTATCCCTGCCTTGTCCATCTCTTTCAATTGAGCTGAGGTGAGGCAGTTTGGATTAACGTCTATCGTTGACGTCACCATGAATACGGTAGCCTTCAGGCCGTATTTCTTAAGCACTGGGAATGCGGCAGTGTAATTATCCGAGTAACCGTCATCCAGTGTTATCACCAGTGATTTTTCCGGTACCGGCACCTGATTTTCGAAGTAGTCATAAAGCTCCTTAAGAGTTAGTGTGGTGTAGCCATGATCCTTTATGTATTTCATTTCTGCATCAAACTGCTCAACGGGCATCCTTATGGGATTTCCTTCTTCTACGGCTATCGAGTGGTACATTAGGACAGGAACTCCGTGCACGGTGTATGGAATGTCTGCCACAGGATTTGCATCCTCTCCGGCGGTCTGCTCCTCCGCTGCATTCTCCTCAGGGGTCTGCTCTTCAACCTGCCCCTGGGCAGCGGTGGTTGCTGCGCTCTCCTGTGTATTATTCTTCACGCTGTCAGAATTGCTGCAGCCTGATATTACAAATGTTATCAGTATCATGATAATTGCAAATGACTTTTTCATAATTGCCCCCTTGAAATTTCAATTCTACTCTACATTATAATCCAAAAACCGTTCTTATTCTACAGATAAATTGTAAATTGTGCCTGGCGGCCATTGATGCTATATTATAAGAAAGGATGTGTTTAGATGAATAACCGATTATACAAGGATAAGATACCGCATGTAAAAAACATCATCAGGACCGGCGAATACCTGTATACCACAAACTTCTCAACCCTTGAGAAGAGCTTGTGCCAAATGGAAATCAGGTGCCTTTTCGGCATTGAGCTGGTCAGAAAGGATTTTTACACCCGTATCTTTGTTGATCCAAGCAGGAGTCCCTTCATAAAACACTGCATTTCGATACTCTATAGGGACTCAACGCTCGAAGGGCTGCAGAAAAAAATAATGCTTGACGGTCTGCTGGCTGAAAATTTCAAGGTCTATTATATCGAGACAGAGGGAGAAAATCCGGGCTTCCATGAGAAACGGACGCTCGAGCGCGAAACAGGAAAATGCATTCAAGGCAGCGCCGAGATGGAGGAACCTGCAGTGGTTTTCGGCATCGCAAGAAAAGAAGGGCAGCTGGTTTTCGGTTACTGTGAAAGCAACGATTACCACTGGCAGAAGCACAAAATAAAACCCTGTTCATACTCCAACTCTCTCAGCGTTGAGGTATCCAGGGCTCTTGTAAACATTGCTGTCCCGCAGCTGGGCAGCTCCAGCCTTATAGATCCCTGCTGCGGGGTAGGCACTGTCCTTGTCGAAGCGCTGGATCAGGGTATAGCTGCGGAGGGCTTTGAAATAAACCGCAGCATTGGCGGAAATGCGAAGATTAACCTCAATCATTTCCACTTCAAGGATGTCGTGACTATTGCGGATATGAATTCAATAGAGAAGCATTACGATGCTGCAGTCCTTGACCTGCCCTATGGTGTTTTCACCAGCATAAAGCCTGGCGAACAGCTGGCCCTTATAAGCTCCACAAGGAGAATGGCAGACAGGGCGGTCATTGTAACCTTTGAGGAAATGTCTGAAATAATTCAAGGCTGCGGCTTCATAATCGCCGACACCTGTACCGTATCAAAAGGCAAGTTCACTAGGCATATCTACCTGTGTGCCTGAACTGCAATAAAAAACCCACACAAGTTTTTATTTGTGTGGGTTGATTTTCATTCTTATTAAATTATTTAGGCTTAACCTTCTCTGCCTCTCCGCTTACGTAGTCCACCTCTGTGTCAGCAGGCACCGGTTCTGGCGTAATATAATCCTTGATGTTCTCGTCTACAATCAACTCTTTTCCATCCGGATCAATAACTACTCTTCTCTTACTCATACATCACCACTCCTTAAAATATAATGTTTGTACCGGGATGTTGTTTATTTGATTATACACAATATTCTGTCACTTATCAATTCAAAGATTATAAAAAAAAACTGACTGCTGCACCAAATGCGCAGCAGTCATGCTGTTTAATCCTGTTTTCTTCCCATGTTGAAGATTTCCATCTTCTCGGCAACGTTTCCGAAGCCCATCTTCTTTGTCACATCTACAAGAGCCTTCACTGTATCGAGAGTAGTTATTACGTCAATGTTCTTCTCGATTGCAGATCTTCTTATTATGAAGCCGTCTCTCTTTGAGTCATTTCCTTTTGTAGGCGTGTTTATTACCAGATCTACCTCCAGGTTCTTTATAGCTGTAAGTATGTTAGGTTCCTCTTCGTTGATTCTCCTGATTTCCTTTGTTTCTATCCCATGGCCTGAAAGGTATTCTGCAGTTCCCTTTGTCGAGATGAAGCTGTAGCCGAGACCGCTCATCTCCTTTGCGATCGGGAGGAACTCTTCCTTGTCATGGTTGTTTAATGTAACAAGCACTTTGCCCTTCTTTTTCTCAAGCTGCATTCCTGCTGCAAGGAATCCCTTGTAGAGTGCTTCATCAGCGGTTCTTCCTATGCCGAGGACTTCTCCTGTAGATCTCATTTCAGGTCCAAGTGATATTTCCACGCCGGGGAGCTTCTGTGTTGAGAATACAGGCACCTTCACTCCCACCAGTTCAGGCTCCTTGTATATGTCTGTTCCAAAGCCCAGATCCTTCAGCCTGGAGCCCAGCATTACTTTTGTTGCCAGTTCAACTATCGGCACTCCGCTAATCTTCGAGATGTACGGAACGGTTCTGCTGGCCCTTGGGTTAACCTCTATAACGTAAAGCTCTCCCTTGTATTCTATGAACTGGATGTTGATCATGCCTTTTATGCCGATGGCCTTTGCCAGCTTCTTGGTGAATTCGAGGGCCTTCTCCTTGATGGCGCCAGTGACGTTCTGCGTAGGGAAAAGCGTTATGCTGTCTCCAGAATGAACTCCAGCCCTTTCCAGATGTTCCATGACTCCTGGTATCAGGACATCCTCTCCATCGCAGATAGCATCGACTTCGAGCTCTCTTCCGTTGAGGTATTTGTCTATGAGCACCGGATTCTTCTTGTCCTTCTCGAAGGCATTTTCCAGATAGAATGTGAGCTCGGAATCATCGTATGTGATCTCCATTCCCTGTCCGCCTATTACGAAGGACGGCCTGACCAGCACCGGATAACCCAGTTTTTCCGCTTCCTTCAGCCCTTCTTCAAGCGAGGAGATTCCTTTTCCCTTCGGCCTCCTTATGCTTAGCTCTTCAAGAAGCGCTTCGAACTGTTCTCTGTCCTCAGCCAGGTCTATCTGGTCGGAGCTTGTCCCGAGGATCTTTATGTCCTTCTCGTAGAGGAACTGGGCAAGCTTAATTGCTGTCTGTCCGCCGAACTGAAGGATTACTCCGTACGGCATCTCCTTGTCTATGATGTTGAGGACGTCTTCCTCCGTTAGCGGTTCGAAATAAAGCTTGTCTGATATGTCAAAGTCCGTACTCACTGTTTCAGGGTTGTTGTTGATTATAATCGTTTCAATGTCGAGCTTTCTCAGTGCTTTTACAGCCTGGACAGACGCGTAGTCGAACTCTACTCCCTGTCCGATCCTTATCGGGCCTGATCCTATAACCACGACCTTTTTCCTGTCGCTCACTGTTACCTCGTCATACTCGTTGTAGGTTGAGTAGTAATACGGGGTCACCGCTTCGAATTCTGCAGCACATGTGTCGACCATATTGTAGACAGGATTGATGTTCCATTCTTTTCTCAGCTTGTAGATATCGTCAGCGCTGATCTTCAGGAGAGAGCTTATTCCTTTGTCTGCAAAGCCCATCTTCTTGAGGTCCAGCAGGTATTCCCTTGACAGGTCCTTCACTGTCATACTCTTGAGCTCTTCTTCCTTGCTTACTATGTTTTTTATCTTCTGGACGAAGAATTTATCTATTCCTGTTATCTGAGATATCATCTCTACCCTGTAGTCTCTTCTGATCATCTCTGCAAGAGCGAACATTCTTTCATCATCAGGTGTCACTACCAGTTTCTTGAGTTTTTTCATGCTGAGTTTTTTCATCCCTGAATGCTCAAGTGTGAATTGTTTCAGTTCGAGTGATCTTATACCCTTAAGGAATGCAGCTTCGAAGTTGCTTCCTATGGACATTATCTCGCCTGTCGCCATCATCTTTGTTCCCAGTTCTCTGTCGGCGCCGAAGAATTTGTCGAACGGCCATTTCGGTATCTTTACCACAACGTAGTCCAGTGAAGGTTCAAAGCAGGCATACGTCTTCTTTGTAACCGCATTCTTAATTTCATCAAGTCCGTATCCGAGCGCAAGCTTAGCTGCCACTTTTGCGATCGGGTAGCCTGTCGCTTTTGATGCGAGCGCAGAGGATCTGCTGACCCTTGGATTTATTTCTATGACGCCGTAGTCAAAACTATCCGGATTCAAACAGAACTGGACATTGCAGCCGCCTATGATTCCGATTGAATCGATTATCTCCAATGATGCGCTTCTGAGCATCTGGTACTCCACATCGGAAAGAGTCTGGCTTGGTGCAACAACGATGCTGTCCCCTGTGTGGATTCCTACAGGGTCAACATTTTCCATATTGCATACAGTTATACAGCTGCCGTTTATGTCACGCATAACCTCATACTCTACTTCTTTCCAGCCTTTAACGCTCTTTTCAAGCAGCACCTGGCCTATGGCGCTGAGCTGCAGCCCCTGGCCAAGGATAACATTAAGCTCTTCCTCGTTGTTCGCTATACCGCCGCCTGATCCGCCGAGAGTGTAGGCCGGCCTGACGATAACCGGATAGCCTATCTTGTTTGCAAAGCCTCTTCCTGTTTCAAGGTCAGTTACGATTTCGCTCTCTATGCAGGGCTGACCGATCCTCTTCATTTCGGCCCTGAAGAGTTCCCTGTCCTCGCCCTTCTTTATTGATTCTATTGAAGTTCCTATTACTTTTACTCCGTATTTTTCAAGGACGCCTGCATCATAGAGCTCAACAGCAAGGTTGAGTCCTGTCTGTCCTCCCATCCCAGCGATGAGGCTGTCAGGTCTTTCTTTCGCTATCACCTTTTCAACGAATTCAAGCGTAAGCGGCTCTATATATATCTTGTCGGCTATTTCCCTGTCTGTCATTATTGTTGCAGGGTTGCTGTTTATGAGCACAACCTCTATTCCCTCTTCTTTAAGGGCTTCGCATGCCTGAGTACCTGAATAATCGAATTCTGCAGCCTGGCCTATTATTATCGGGCCGGAGCCTATAACCAATACCTTTTTAATGTTTTCATTTTTAGGCATTATTTCACCTCCAAAAACTTGTCAAATATATAGTCTACATCCTTTGGGCCCGGGCAGGCCTCAGGATGGAACTGCACGCTGTAGATAGGAAGGAATTCGTGCCTCATACCCTCCACGGTGCCGTCATTCATGCTGACATGTGTAACTTTTGTGTCCGCAGGCATTTCGCTTACATAATATCCGTGGTTATGCGTAGTTATATATACCCTGTTCTCTTCAAGGTCTTTAACAGGGTGATTGCAGCCTCTGTGTCCGAACTTGAGCCTGCTTGTCTTTCCGCCCAGTGCGAGGGCAAGAAGCTGGTGTCCGAGGCATATTCCGACTATCGGCTGTTTTGCTTCAACGAACTTCTTGACGTTCCTGACTATTTCCGGAAGCTCATCAGGGTCTCCGGGACCGTTTGAAAGGAACACTAGGTCCGGTTTTACGCTCATTACTTCCTCGTAAGTTGCATCCTGAGGAAATACTGTCATTCTGCAGCCCCTTTTTTTGAAAGACCTGAGGATATTTGTCTTTATCCCAAAATCCATGACTGCAACATGGACTCCCTCGCCGGGTATTTCATAGGCCTTGTCTGTCGAAACTATGCTGACGGCATCCTTGTTGCTGAATGCGCCGAGCTTTTCCTCAACATATTCTTTACTCAGGTTTTCTTCCAGGGTTATTATGCCCTTCATTGTGCCGTTGTCCCTGAGCACCTTTGTAAGAGCCCTTGTGTCGATCTTTTCAAGCGCCATTATCTTGTTGTTTCTCAGGTAATCGTCAAGTCCCATCTCGCACCTGAAGTTGTTCGGATCCTTGCAGGCTTCCCTCACGATGAACCCTCTTACCTTAGGTGACGATGATTCTGTATCTTCTACGTTCAATCCGTAGTTGCCTATAAGCGGGTACGTCATCGTTACGATCTGGCCGTAATAGGACGGATCTGTAAGTACCTCCTGATAACCAGTCATGCCTGTATTAAAAACAACCTCACCGACTGTTTCCTTCAGATATCCAAAAGCTTCTCCTTCAAAAACAAGTCCATTTTCCAAAATCAGTTTTGCTTTCATAAATTCGACCTCCTATCACAAAATAAAAGGACAGCAAAAGTGTAAACCGTTTACACTCCTGCTATCCAAAAAAATTCAGGGATTATATTAAATTTTTCAATTTTTATTTGTTTAACACAAAAAACAGTACTCATTCCATATACCCCTTTCTGGCCTCTCTGGACCAATTTAAAGATTCTACATTAGAGTTTAAAATATTAAAGCCCTTATGTCAAACTGAATTTTATTTTGCACATCTAAATATGTTGTAGAACGAATCTAATCCGCGGTACTCGCCCATTTCACCGAGCTCTTCCTCTATCCTGAGAAGCTGGTTGTATTTTGCCACCCTTTCGCTTCTGGTAGGTGCTCCGGTCTTTATCTGGCCAGCGTTTACAGCTACGACTAGATCTGCTATGGTTGTATCCTCGGTCTCTCCTGACCTGTGGGAAATCACAGCAGTGTAACCGGCCCTCTCAGCCATTTCGATAGCATTAAGGGTCTCGGTAAGGGTTCCTATCTGGTTGAGCTTAATCAGGATCGAATTTGCTACTCCCTTGTCTATTCCCCTCTTCAGTCTCTCGGTGTTGGTCACGAAGAGGTCGTCACCAACAATCTGGATCCTTCCGCCAAGCTTATCGGTCATGATTTTCCAGCCTTCCCAATCTTCTTCTGCCATCCCGTCCTCTATCGATATTATAGGATATTTCTCTACCAGCGCTGCATAGTAGTCAACCATTTCTTCCGAGGAAAGCACCTTTCCCTCGCTGCTCAGGTTGTATTTTCCGTCTTCGTAGAATTCGGAGGATGCAGGATCCAATGCAATGAATATATCCTTTCCAGGAATGTATCCAGCCTTCCCGATAGCCTCAACTATTATCTGAATTGCTTCCTCGTTGCTTTTAAGGTCAGGTGCGAATCCACCCTCATCGCCAACGCCTGTTGCGTAGCCTTTGGATTTAAGTATTGATTTGAGGGCCTGATAGACTTCTGCGCAGTATCTCTGTGCTTCGTTGAATGTTGCAGCGCCCGCAGGCATTACCATAAACTCCTGAAGGTCGACGCTGTTGTCTGCATGCTTTCCTCCGTTGATTATGTTCATCATAGGGACGGGGAGAACCTTGGCATTAACTCCGCCAATATACTGATAGAGGCCAAGACCCAGATTTTCTGCAGCAGCCTTTGCGCAGGCCAGGGACACTCCCAGTATAGCATTTGCACCCAGCTTCGCCTTATTGGCAGTTCCGTCCAGTTTTATCATGGTGTTGTCGATCAGCACCTGGTCGAAAACGTTGAGGCCTATGAGTTCCCTTGAAATGTGCAGATTCACGTTCTCTACAGCTTGCAGCACGCCCTTTCCGCTGAACCTGCCTTTGTCGCCATCCCTCAGTTCAACTGCCTCGAACATGCCTGTCGAGGCTCCCGAAGGCACCGCAGCCCTTCCCACTGTGCCGTCTTCAAGGACAACGTCCACCTCGATCGTCGGCATGCATCTTGAATCCATAATCTGTCTTGCTTTAACTTCTGCTATTTCAACATAATTCCTCATTATACTGCACTCCCCTTTACTATTTCTGCGAAATCGGACACTTTAAGGCTTGCACCTCCCACAAGTGCGCCGTCGATATGCGGCTGAGACATCTGTTTCCTTATAGTGGAAGGTTTAACTGATCCTCCGTATTGTATCCTTACTTTTTCAGCAGCTTCCTGGCCGTACATGCCGCCGATCAAGCTCCTTATGTCCGAGATTGTCACGTTGGCCTGTTCATCGGATGCCGTCCTGCCGGTTCCTATGGCCCAGACCGGTTCGTAGGCAACCACAAGCTTCGTAATCTCATCAGCAGCCAGGCCCTTCAGGCAGGTTTCAATCTGGTTTTTCAGAACTTCGGCTGTGATCCCTTTCTCCATCTCGTCGAGAGTCTCCCCGCAGCAGACAATAGGTATCAGGCCGTATCTGAAAGCGGTCCTTATTTTCTTGTTGACTGTCTCGTCTGTCTCATTGAAATACTGCCTTCTCTCGCTGTGCCCGAGGATAACATAGCTTACGCCCAGCTCCCTGAGCATAGGTGCAGACACTTCTCCGGTGAATGCCCCGTTCTCCTCATTATGCATGTTCTGCGCCCCAACCTTGATATCTGAACCCTGCAGGGCCTTCGCTGTCTCGGCAAGCTGAACATATGCCGGGCAGACAACCACCTCGCACCCTGCTTCCTTAACCTCCCTCTTCAGTTCGCTCACTAACTCCAGAGCTTCCTCTAAAGTGTTGTTCATTTTCCAGTTTCCCGCAATGATTGGCTTTCTCATGAATATTTCCTCCACTCAATTATTCCTTGTCGTTAAGAGCCGCAATCCCCGGTAGTTCCCTTCCTTCCAGGAACTCAAGCGAAGCTCCTCCCCCGGTGGATATATGGGACATGCGGTCCCCATACCCTAAAAGGTTCACAGCAGCGGCGCTGTCTCCGCCTCCGATTATTGTAATCGCATCTATTTCGGAAAGGGCTTTTGCAATAGCCTTCGTGCCTTCCGCGAATTTTTCGAATTCGAACACTCCGACAGGTCCGTTCCAGATTACTGTCTTTGCTTTTTTTACTTCTGCTTTGAAAAGCTCTGAAGTTTTCGGACCTATGTCAAGTCCCATGAAACCATCAGGGAGGTTGGCATCCTCAGTGGCTATGGCGTCTGCGTCCTCTCCGAATTTTTCCGCAGCCACATGGTCTATCGGGAGGAGGAACTTAATCCCCTTTTCCCTGGCTTTCGCCACCATTTCCTTGGCGAACTCAATCTTGTCCGCCTCAAGCAGCGAGCTTCCCACAGTATATTCCATGGCTTTCAGGAACGTATAGCTCATCCCTCCTCCGATAATAAGGGTGTCAGCCTTGTCCATAAGGTTGTTGATAACCTTTATCTTGTCGGTGACCTTTGCACCGCCGAGGATAGCCACGAAAGGCCTTTCAGGCTTTGAAACCGCATCCCCCAGGAATTTCAGCTCCTTCTGTATCAGGAAGCCGCATACCGAAACGGGTATGAGATGGGCTACGCCCTCGGTTGAACAGTGAGCCCTGTGGGCCGTGCCGAAGGCGTCATTCACATAGATCTCTGCGAGCGAGGCCAGCTCCCTTGAGAAAACAGGGTCGTTCTTCGTCTCCTCTTTCCTGTACCTGGTGTTCTCCAGAAGAACCACATCACCGTCTTTCATATCCATCACAGCTTTCCTGGCGCTTTCTCCGGTGACGCAAGGGTCTGGAGCAAAAAGGACCTCTTTGCCCAGCAATTCGGAGAGCCTTCCTGCTACCGGTTTAAGCGAGAGTTCAGGCAAAGGTTCCCCTTTCGGCTTTCCCAAATGAGAGCATAGTATGACTTTTGCCCCGTTTTCTATAAGATGTTTTATCGTTGGCACTGAACCTATGATCCTGTTTTCGTCGGTTATCCTTCCGGCCTTAAGCGGAACGTTGAAGTCGCAGCGGACAAGCACCCTTTTGCCCCTGACCTGGATGTCGGCCACAGTTTTTTTGTTGTACTCCATTCTGATCACCTCTAAGCAGATATCTCTTCTTCGGCATCGTATGCCTCAGCTGCAGCCAGTCTGTCGGCAACGAATTTTGTAAGGTCTGCCAGCCTCTGAGAGTATCCGAATTCGTTGTCATACCATGAAAGCACCTTTACAAGTCTTGGTCCGATTACC
The DNA here is from genome assembly GCA_017861315.1 of Bacillota bacterium. Classification (GTDB taxonomy): domain Bacteria; phylum Bacillota; class Clostridia; order Clostridiales; family Clostridiaceae; genus UBA699. The sequence goes on from JAGFXP010000013.1 coordinate 35,554, forward strand.
ATGGTTGAAAGCGAGTCGATTATTGATGACCTTGCGTCACCTCTGAAGTCTATCGATACGAGAGGTTCAGCGCAGTAGCCGAGTATTCCTTTGAGTTCTCCTTCTGACGCCTTTTTAAGTGCTGCATTGACCTCTTCTTTTGTAACATTCCTTGAAAGTTCGCAAACCAGATCGGTGCATGATACTGTAGGTGTGGGAACCCTCAGTGACATTCCGTTCAGTTTGCCTTTAAGCTGCGGAAGTACCAGTGAAACGGCCTTCGCTGCGCCTGTTGTTGTAGGTATCATTGACTCTGCTCCAGCTCTTGCCCTTCTCAGGTCGCTGTGAGGCATGTCCAGTATCCTCTGGTCGTTTGTATATGAATGTATCGTTGTCATCAGTCCGTTTACTATTCCGAATTCCCTGTCCAGGACTTTTGCAAAAGGTGCAAGACAGTTTGTTGTACATGATGCATTCGAAATTATGTTGTGCTCGAAAGGATTATATAGCTCTTCGTTGACTCCCATAACCAGTGTTATGTCTTCATTCTTTGCAGGTGCTGATATTATGACTTTTTTTGCTCCGGCTGCTATATGAGCCTTTGCTTTCAATGCATCTGTAAAGTGTCCTGTGCTTTCGATCACTATTTCAGCAGCTATTTCGCCCCAAGGAATGTTCTTGGGATCTCTCTCGGCAAAAATCTTTACTTCTTTTCCGTTTACTACTATGGAATCCTCCTTAGCTTCTACTGTCCCCCTGAAATGTCCGTAGAGCGAGTCATACTTGAGCAGATGTGCAAGCGCATCGGGGCTGGTCAAATCATTTATTGCAACGACCTCGAGTTCTCCGTTGTATGTTTCAAAAATCGCTTTGAATGCTGCTCTTCCAATTCTTCCGAAACCGTTTATACCTACTTTTATCATAATCATTACCTCCAAAATTAATTTATGGACATTTTATGTCCCGCTATACATCATTTTGTCCCACCGGGATTAAAAAAGATCGCAGTTCAAGGGGCTCCAGTTTGTTCTGCTGCAGCCCCTTTCTGCTGCTCTTGTTTAGCTTTCAGTCCTGTAATCAGGATTAGAAAGTATGAATTTTTTTGCGCCGAGTATGGAAGAAGCGCTCATTGAGAATTCGTCCAGCCCGTATTCCAGCAGTGTTGGAATTGCTGATTCATCGCTGGCCATTTCTCCGCACATGCCGCACCATTTTCCCGCCTTGTGCGCCTCCTCAATTGTCATCCTTATCAGTTTTAAAACCGCAGGGTGCATAGGCTCATACAGGTAGGATACTTTTTCGTTCATCCTGTCGGCTGCAATTGTGTACTGGATCAGGTCATTCGTTCCTATGCTGAAGAAATCAACATGCTTTGCAAGTTCGTCAGCTGTCAGAGCTGCCGAAGGAATCTCGACCATTATTCCCACCTCAATATCTTCGCTGGGACTGATGCCCTCCGCCTTCAGTTCATTCCTGCATTCATCAAGTATTCCTTTTGCCTCGATGAATTCCCTAAGCGAGGATATCATCGGGAACATTATCTTCAGGTTTCCGTAGACTGAAGCTCTAAGCAGGGCTCTCAGCTGGATCTTGAATATCTCGGGCCTGTCCAGGCAGAGCCTTGTGGCTCTGTAGCCGAGGAACGGATTCAGCTCATCAGGCATCTCAAGGTATTTGAGCCTCTTGTCGCCGCCAATATCAAGTGTCCTGATGACAACAGGTTTGTTTTCCATCTTCTCAAGCACTGTTTTGTATGCCTCATACTGCTCTTCTTCATCAGGCATAGACTCTCTGTCCATGTAGAGGAATTCTGTCCTGAACAGGCCGATTCCCTCAGCTCCGTTTTCCAGGACTTTGCTTACGTCCTCAGGAGAACCTATGTTTGCAGCTATCTCAATATGCCGTCCGTTTTTGTCTATTATTTTTTTCCCTATCAGCGACCGAAGCTGCTTTTTTTCGATCTCATAAGTTTCCTTTAGCGCTCTGTAATGGCTGAGAGTCCCTGAATCAGGATTGATCAGAACCTCTCCCTTCACGCCGTCAACTATCACAAGATCTCCGGTGCTGACTGAGCAGGTTATATCCGCCATGCCTACTACCGCAGGTATTTCCAGTGTCCTGGCCATTATGGCGCTGTGGGAGGTCTTTCCCCCGATATCCGTCAGGAAGGCGGCCACCTTGCTTTTGTCGAGCTGGGCTGTATCCGAAGGGGTAAGGTCGTGCGCCACAACTATTGTGTTTTCGGGAAGATTGGACAGCTCATCCTCCGTACCGCCGCAGAGGTTGTTCAGCAGTCTCCTGCCTACATCCTTTACGTCCGCCATCCTTTCCCTCAGATACTCGTCGTCGATCGATGCAAAAATAGCAGCGTACATGTCGATCAGTTCCTGGACTGCATTTTCGGCGCTTATCTTGTTCTTTGCAACATTTTCGATAGCCGCTCCTGTGAATTCAGGATCTTCCAGAAGCATTAGATGGCTTTCAAAAACCAGGGCCTCTTCTGCACCTACCTCAGCCTCCACTTTTTCCTTGATTCTGGACACCTGCTCCTTTGAAGCTTCGACAGCCTTTTCCAGCCTGAGCTTTTCCTCTTCCACATCGATGCTTGCTGTAATATCGCAGGCAACCTTCATCTCCTCAGGTTTTTTTATAAAAACATAGCCTATTCCGTAACCCTTTGAAGCCGCAATGCCTTTTTTCACTTTAGCTCTCCTCCATCTTTCTATTCTTCGCCGAATTTTGAGTTGATCAGATCAACAAGAGCCTGAACCGCCTCTTTTTCATCTTCTCCTGATGCAGTTATATTCAATTCAACGTCTTTTGCCAATCCCAGCGCGAGGATGTTGATCAGCGATTTTCCGGATGCTTTTGAAGTGTCTTTATATATTGTGATATCTGATTTGAAACCTGAAGCTGTTTTCACAAATATTGATGCAGGCCTTGCATGCAGTCCTGTTTTGTTTTTAATTGTTACCTTTTGTGATTCCATATTAACACCTTCCAAAAATTAATTTTAAGCCTGGACTTTTTTCTTTAGTACCGACAGAAGTGCAGCTGAAACTAATGTTCCGGCAACTATTGAGACTATATACATACCAAGGTTTCCGACAACGCCTGGTATTGCAAGTACGAATATTCCTCCGTGGGGAACCTTCAGTGTGCAGTTGAAGAACATGGAAAGCATGCCTGTCACAGCTGAGCCTGCCATTATTGAAGGGATGACCCTGATAGGATCCGCTGCGGCGAATGGTATTGCCCCTTCGGTTATGAACGAGACGCCAAGTGCCCAGGCCGCTTTTCCCGCTTCGGCCTCAGCTGTGTTGAATTTGTTCTTTGCTATGACTGTTGCCAGCGCCAGCCCAAGCGGAGGAACCATTCCTGCCGCCATAACAGCTGCCATTATTGGAGATGCTCCGTTTGCTGCAGTGGCGATAGTTGCAGTACCGAAAACATATGCTGCCTTGTTAACCGGACCGCCCATGTCAAAGGACATCATCAGCCCGATTACGAGGCCAAGAATGACTCTGCTTCCGTTGTTCAGGCTCATCAGTCCGTCGCTCATAGCCTTGTTTATCGCTGTTATCGGGCTTCCCAGATACAGCATCACGAGCCCGATAACCAAAGTTGCGAGTACAGGGATGATCAGGATCGGCATTAAGCCTTCGAGCGATTTCGGGAGTTTGATCAGCTTCTTTATAAGCAAAACCGTATAGCCGGCTATGAAGCCTGCTAGCAATGCTCCAAGGAAACCTGCACCGATCGCCGACGCAAGCGCGCCGCCTACAAAACCTGGCACAAGTCCTGGCCTGTCCGCTATCGAGTAAGCAATATACCCTCCGAGCACCGGAACCATCAGAGCGAATGCCGCCTTTCCTGTGGAGAAGATGATTTCGCCTATGGTTCCAGGAGTTTTATAGACATAAATTCCTCCAATTGCAAAGCCAAGAGCGATCAGTATACCGCCTGCCACTACAAACGGGATCATGAAGGAAACTCCTGTCATCAGGTGCTTGTAAACCCCTGTTCTTGATTCCTTTTCAGCCGGCTTAGCTTCTTCTGCCTTTGCTTTTGGAGCAGCTTCCGCTTTTGCTTCAGCAGCTTTAGCGATCAGCCCCTTTGGATCCTTTATGGCATCCTTTACAGGAACTTCAACAATAGGAAGGCCGGCAAACCTTGATTTGTCCACTTTTGTATCGGCTGCCACAATTACTGCCGTTACGCCTTCGAGATCCGATGCTTCAATTACATTTTCAGCTCCCACTGATCCCTGGGTTTCAACCTTGATTTCATGTCCCATCTCCCTTGCTGCGATTGTCAATGCTTCCGCCGCCATGTAGGTATGTGCTATACCCGTAGGGCAGGCTGTTACTGCTACGAATTTCACGACTTTTTCCCCCTTAAATTTTGTATATTATTTAATAGCTAATTGAATACGTTGATAAACTCTTCGAAATCGCTTGCCTTTAATAACCTATCCCTTACCTCGGCATGCATCAGCTTTCTTGATATCTCGCTCAGGGCTCTAAGATGCACGTCGCTTGATTCAGTCGGAATAGCCAGCAGGAAAAAGAAGTGAGCCGGTTCTCCGTCCATTGAATCGTAATCGATTCCTTTTATGCTTTTTCCGAAAGCTATGCTTGCTTCAGTTACTGCATCGCTTTTTCCGTGAGGTATAGCGATCCCCATTCCAATACCTGTAGAAAACTCTTCTTCCCTGTGCATAACCGCTTCTTTGAATTTCTCCTTGTCCTTAATCTTGCCGTCAGCTGCAAGTATTTCTATCAGCTCAGATATGACCTCTTCCTTTGATCCGGATTTCAGTTCAAAACATACCCTTTCCTTTGAAAACATATCTTTTACCATTTATTTATTCCTCCCCGATTTTTATTACATCAACTTGTTCGAACAGCGGCTGAACCTGTTCGAGAGTGCAGGCCTCCGTGCCGTCAAGTATTACTGACGCTGCACCGCATGCTGTAGCAAATTTCAATGTGTCCGCCGCATCAAATCCGTTTATTATGCTGTAGATTAAACCGGCTACCATGGAATCCCCTGCTCCAACCGTCCCCTTCACCTGAACCTTCAGGGCTTCTGCAAAATACACTCCATCCTCTGTTATATAGATTGCGCCTTTTGATCCAAGGGATATCATCAGTCTGCCTATGCCTTTGTTTTTCAGGCTTAAAGCGCCTTTTACGATTTCTTCTCTGTTGCTGCAGTCGATGCCCAGCAGCTTTCCCAGTTCATGCTCGTTCGGTTTTATTGCATGAGGCAGAGCTTTCAGCCCCTCAGCCAGCAGTTCCCCGTCAGCGTCAAGTATGACAAAGGCTCCTTTTTTCTTGGCTGTTTCCGTCAGGATCCTGTAAATATCAGCAGGGATCGAGGAACTTACTCCCCCGGAAAGCACAACTATATCGCCTTTGCTGCAAATTTCCGAATATTTGCCAACCAGACTTTCCAGTTCCTTGTCGCTGATTACAGGTCCTGGTTCATTTACGTCTGTGAACACCTTGTTTATTTTGTCGACTATTTTTGTGTTTGTCCTTGTGTTTCCTTCGATACTGACAAAGTCGAAGGATATGCTTCTTTCTTCCAGCTCTTCTTTAAACGACTTTTCCCAGATTCCTCCGAGGAAACCGGTGCTTACTGACTCTATTCCCAGATTTTTCAGCACCTTTGAAACATTGATCCCTTTTCCGCCTATATCGTATCTTATGCTGGATGCCCTGTTAACCATGCCGGCCCTGAAGTTGTCTACAATCAGTGTCTTGTCCATGGCTGGATTAAGGGTTACTGTTATGACCATTTATCAGCCCTCCTGTGTGTCTTTTTAATCGGCTATTTTCAGCTCTATGCCGAGAAGCTCATATTCGTTGAGTATTTTTTTATCCGCTGCACTGCTTGTTATGATGGTTGTAATCTCGCTTACAGGAGAAATCACTGCCAGGTTCACTCTGTTGAACTTCGTGCTGTCTACAGCAATTATCACCTTGTTCGCAATGTCTATCATGGCTTTTTTTGTCTGTGCCTCAGTGTAATTAGGTGTTGTAAGTCCTGCCTCCGCTGAAATTCCGTTTGCTCCTATGAACGCCTTGTCAACTCTGAAATTCCTGATTGCATTTTCAGCTATCTGGCCTACCATAGCTCTCGTATTGGGCCTCAGGCTCCCGCCGGTCAAGATTACTTCGACGTTTTCTTTCTGGCATAAAATTGAAGCAATATCTATGGAGTTTGTTATTACAGAGATGTTCTTTGCGGTAATATTTTTTGCTATCTCAAGGGTTGTAGTACCCGAATCTATGACGATGGTGTCTCCGTCCTTTATCATCGACGCTGCAGCTTTTCCGATGGAATTCTTTTCTTCCTGGTTTGAAGATTCCTTTTCATTGTAGGTCGGCTCGAAGTTTGTCACAGAAAAGCTCACTGCTCCTCCGTGGGTTCTTGACAGAAGCCCGATCTCCTCCATTTCCTTCAGGTCCCTTCTTATGGTTGATTCTGAAACATTCAGAAGTTCAGAAATCTCGCTGACCTTTATGCTCGATTTTTGAGAAAGCATTTCGGATATTAGTTGACGTCTTTCCTCGGTAAACATTTTCATCACCTTCAATATCATATTTTCATCACTCTTTATGCTCATATTAAATCACTCATGCTCGTTTGTCAACGATTTTTTTGAACATATTTGCTCGTTTATGATTATTTGTGATTGTTTTAAAAATAGGGCGAAAAAAAACTCCTTTTGATATCAAAAGGAGCAAGATTCTATGATTCTTCTAATATACAGAACAGCTTTTTATAGAAATCGTCAGGATTATCGGTCATTACAAAATGTCCGCTGTCCGCTACGGATATCTTCTTTACGCCTTGCAGCATGCCGAGAATATGCATTTTGCGGTTCCTGTCCCCGTATATGTATGCCTTTCCGGAATCCAGATTTAAAAACAGATCAAGCAGCTTTCCGCTGTCGGACCATTCCACCAGCGATTCGGCACTTTTATAAAAGGCAAAAGGACTGCATTTCCTGAGCATCTCCGCCCAAAGCCTAAGGCTTTGATCCTCCGAGGTTTCGTTTGCTTCAATGAACCTTTCAAATTTGATCTTTTCGAATTCCCCCAAAGGGTAGCTTATAGTTTTTCTGCTGACGAGCCCGCAGTCGTCACCGGTCAGATTCCCTTCGACACTTGTGAAGGATGCCAGCCTTCCTCCAAGCTTTCCCGCGAGCAGAAGCCCCACTGCTCCGCCCATGCTGTGAGCCACCAAGTGTATGATATCATGCCCGAACCCGTTCAGGAGCGACATGCACATTTCCGCCTGGTCCTCCATGCGGTATGAGAAATCTCTCGGCCTTGGTGAATCCCCGTGTCCTGCAAGGTCGACCGCCAGCAGTGAATATTTTTCAAAATCAGCCTTACCCCAGGCATATCCGAAGGAATCCTTTGAACAACCCAGCCCGTGGATGAAAATTATTAGTTTATTTCCGCCTTTTCTGTATCTGTGTGCCAGTTCCATAAGCATCCACCCCGCATCTACAAGGAACGTATATCTTCGAGAAGGAGTTCCACGTCTTCCTCCCTTGTTGCCCAGCTTGTGCAGAAACGCACGGCGCTGCGCTGGTCATCAACCCTCTTCCAGAAGGAGTATGCATATTTCTTCTTCAGCACTTCCAGTTTATCGTCAGGTATAATCGGGAACTGCTGGTTTGTTGCAGATTCATACAGGAAAGCATACCCCTTCTCTTCGAATGCCGCCTTTATCTTCATTGCCATCCTGTCTGCATGTTCCGAAATTTCGAAATACAGGCCGTCCTCCAGAAGCGCCATGAACTGGATTCCCAGCAGTCTCCCCTTTGCCAGCAAGCCTCCGTGCTGCTTAATCATGTACCTGAAATCCTTCTGAAGGGAAGGATCTGTTATCACTACCGCTTCCCCGAACAAGGCACCTACCTTAGTCCCTCCAATATAGAATACGTCGCAAAGCCTCGCTATGTCGGCCAAGGCAAGGTCGTTTCCTTCCGCCGCAAGTCCGTAGCCCATCCTTGCGCCATCGAGGAAAAGCGGCAGCCCCAGGCTACGGCACGCTTCGCTCAATTCAGTCAGCTCTTTTTTTGTGTAGAGCGTCCCGTTTTCGGTAGGGTTTGATATGTAAACCATTCCCGGCTGCACCGTGTGCTCAGCATTAGGGTCGTTCCAGTGGCTTTCGTACACTTCCCTTACCTGTGCAGCGGTTATTTTGCCGTCTTCGCTCGGTAGCGTGAGTACCTTGTGGCCTGTAGCTTCTATAGCTCCGGTTTCATGCACGCTGATATGGCCGGTTTCGGCACTCACAACCCCCTGGTGCGGCCTTAATATTGATTCGATAACAATGGTATTCGCCTGCGTGCCGCCTACAAGGAAATGAACCTCAGCCCGATCTGACTGGCACAGCTTTTTAATTATCCCTCTCGCTTTCTCGCAGTAAGGGTCTACGCTGTAGCCCGGAGTCTGTTCAAAATTGGTTTTAGTCAGGAACTCCAGAACCCTTGGATGGGCTCCTTCAGCGTAGTCGCATTCAAATCTAATCATTATTCTTGTCTCCTTTACATCGCGTTTTATTAATATTATATCATTATACTTTTTAATGTACATTTAACATTTAACTAGTATAATGGTTGTATGATTATTTTTACCCAATTTTCGAGGGGACGTGATTTCTTTTGATAAAATTCATCAAAGGCATGGACATGAAGCTTCTTCTGCACGTAAACGACAAATTCAAGCATGACTTCCTTGACAGAATGATGCCCCGCATTACCGCCTTGGGCGACGGAGGCTTAATATGGATACTGGCAGCGCTTATCCTTGTTTTTGATGAAAACACACGGACTCTCGGAGCGATGATAATTTCCGCATTGATACTGACCACCATACTGGGAGAGGGCATCATCAAGCATGTCATAAAAAGAACAAGGCCTTTTATGAGCGGAATTGAGGAGAAGCTGCTGATACTTAAGCCAATCACTTACTCATTCCCCTCCGGGCATACATCCTCTTCATTTGCTGCTGCAGGAATACTGTATGCCATGGAGAACCGTTTCGCTGTTCTCGCTTTTATTCTGGCCGCCCTTATAGCTTTTTCGCGCGTCTACCTTAACGTGCACTATCCTACGGACGTCTTCATGGGCATAATCCTCGGACTATTCTGTGCCCACATGGTGGTTGCCGCTTTCAGCGAAGGTTTGATCAGAGATTTCAACAGCCTTGCAATGCAGCTTGTGCATCGCTGATTGATTTTTGGCGTTTTGCATGTATAATAATTATTGAGGTGAAATTAAAGTATGAGAAGTTTGAACATATGCATAGACATAGATGGTACAATTACCGACTCCTACTACTGGCTGGATTTCTGCAACGAACATTTCAGCACGAACATTACTGAAGCAGATGTTACAGCACACTCCATGCACGAGGTGCTCGGAGTTGACGAAGATGAATTTTTAAAATTCTACGAAAGAAACAAACTCAAGTTCCACTCCAACCAGAAGGTCAGAGAAGACGCAGGCCCAATAATCAGAGGCCTCAGCTGCTATCACAATATATATTTTGTTACGGCCAGAGACGAGGGGCTCACCATGTTCACCCATGGTTTTCTGAGAAAAAACGAAATTCCCTACGACAGGCTTTTTGTTCTGGGAACCCCCAACAAGGTCCAGAAGGCTGAAGCTGTCAAATGCGACGTATTCATAGAAGACAGCTATGACAATGCCATCCAGCTTTCGGAGGCAGGCTATGCGGTCCTGCTCCTGGATGCCTGCTACAACAGGAAGCCCATTAACGGAAATATAACGAGAGTGAACACCTGGAACGAAATAAATGACATCATATCCGGACTCGCCGAAGAAAACAAAGCTATGTGAAATGCCCTGGGAGGATTGCTGCCAATCCGTCCCAGGGCATTATTTCATTCAATTTTACAATTCTACATTCGCGAGGATCATCCCGAGGTGCTTGTCTGTAGCTATCTTCAGGTGCTTCTTTTCCTCCTTCAGTATCATATCCATCTCCTTCTCACGGTATTCCGGAAACAGCCTTTTCAGCTGCACCCTGAGAAGTATGCTGTCCCTTTCGATCTTTTCGATAAGCTGCTGCAGGTCGATGTCCATGAATTTTCTCATGACCTTCTCGTTGGCAAATATATTAGCTGTTATCAAAATTTCCATATATTCAACTTCGTCTTCAGGAAGCTGAAGTTTTCCGCTGTTGGGAAGATTCTCGAGTATGTCTGCGTAAAGCTTGACATGCATTTCTTCTTCTTCTGAAAGCCTCAAAAATGTATTTTTGGCAAATCTGTCAGCAGCTTTTTCCGAAATCGTCTTATAAAATTTCGCCTTGTTCTCCTCATTCATTATGATTGTTTGCACCAGTTTCCTTGCATCATAGTTGATCATGCCGTATCTCCCCTTCATGTATTACTGTATTATAATTATACCATATATTCTGAATATTGCAAAAATGCAAATTTTAATACTTATATATTATAATTTATTCTGGGTGATTTATTATGAAAAGATTGAATAACAGCTGGCAGAATCTTCTTTCAGAGGAGTTCAGCAAAGAATACTATCAGAATCTCAGAAGGTTTTTAATAAACGAATACAAGACAAAGAACATCCATCCCGAAGCACATGATATTTTTAATGCGCTTCAATATACTGATTACAACAATGTCAAGATTGTGATATTGGGACAGGACCCGTATCACGGCCCGGACCAGGCTCACGGACTGAGTTTCTCAGTGAAGAAGGGAGTCAAGACCCCGCCTTCCCTTGTGAACATATTCAAAGAGCTTCATGACGACCTGGGCTGTTATATCCCTAACAACGGATATCTTAAGAAATGGGCTGACCAGGGTGTGCTGCTGCTGAATACCGTGCTGACCGTCAGGGAAGGCCACGCCAATTCCCATAAAGGCATGGGCTGGGAGCAGTTCACTGACAGAATCATAAGCATCCTCGATGACAGAAAGGATCCTGTTGTTTTTATCCTCTGGGGGAAAAATGCCCAGTCGAAACTGAGCATCCTTACAAATCCTGAACATATGATAATCCAATCTGCCCATCCGAGCCCGCTGTCGGCCCGCAACGGCTTCTTCAAAAGCAAGCCGTTCTCAAGAGCCAACAATTTCCTGGCCAGCATCGGCAAGGAACCTGTTGACTGGCAGATTGAAAACATATGATGCTTATTAGCCTCTTTCGAGCCCTGTGACCCCGCTCCTCACAATTTCCTTTATGCCGTAAGGCTTCACGAGGTCGATGAATGCCGTTATTTTGTCCTCAGTTCCTGTTACTTCTATCATCATGCTCTTAGAATCTATATCCACTATGTTGCCTCTGAAAATGTTGACGGCTTCTTTTATCAGGGACTGGTTCTTGATGCTATAGCTCAGCTTAATAAGCGCCAGCTCCCTGCATACGGATTTTGAAGACAGCTCAGTGACTTTTATCACATCAATCAGCTTGTTCAGCTGCTTGCTTATCTGTTCAAGCATCTGCTCATCACCGGTTATCATTATCGTCATCCTTGATATATCAGGGTTGTCTGTTATGCCTACAGTCAGGCTGTCTATATTGTAGCCCCTTCTTGTGAACAGACCGGCTATCTTGCTCAACACACCGGCCTGGTTCTCTACCAGCAGCGATAAAACATATCTGTTCATTTATACCAGCCTCCTTTCTAAAAAGTTGATTCC